>JAJDIZ010000120.1 GCA_030266915.1 Ruminococcaceae bacterium OttesenSCG-928-D13
GGTGCCGCGCAGCGGGCGCAGCACCAGCGTCAGCTTGCCGGCGTTCTCGTCCGCGCTGTTCCGGGCATAGCCCAGCGAGATGCGGGAGATTGGCAGAACCGCGGGGTTGCTGCTTTGCGCCGCCACCCGCAGGGTGGAAAAGAGATGGTCCGGGTCGTGTAGGTCGCCCTCCAGCCGCCGGGCCGTGTTCCAGGTCATCGTCAGGTCCGCCGGCAGGTTTTCAAGCACCGGGGGATCGTTCACCTCGACCACCGTGATTGACACGGTGGCGATGTTGCTGTCCTCCCCGTGGCTGTCGGTGGCGTAGTAGGTGAAGGAGGTATTGGCAATCGGGTCCACACCGTCGTGCTGGTACTCGTACTGGCCGTTCCCCTTCGGGGTCAGGGTGCCGTAATCCGGCCCGGGCGGCAGAAGGGTGTAAGCGGCGATGCTGTCGCCCGGGGTTTCGTCGGTGGCGTTCAGGGTAATGAGCAGGGTTCCGCCCTCCTCCACCTGATAGTGCAGGTCCTGGGCCACCGGCTGGGTGTTCACCACGGCAAAGGGCCCAAAGCAGCGGTAGGTCTCGTTGCCCACACCGTCCTGCGCGCGCATGTGCACGTAATAGGTGCCGATTGCTGCGGCGTTCTCGTTCACCGTGTCGGCGGCGGCGTCCGTCCAGCCGCCGGCGGGGCGGACATTGGTGGCAGTGATGGCGTACTGCCTGTCCACAAGGCCGCCGATGCCCAGGTCGGCAAATTCCATCGTAAACTCGATGGGCGCGGGGGTGGTGGTGCCCTCAGCCATCACAGCCCCCTTGGACACAGCCGTCAGCCCCACGGTAGGGAAGCTCTTGTCGATGTTGGCCACCACATAGCTGGCACTGTGGGTGTTGCCGCAGGCGTCGGTGGCGCTCACCTGCACCGTGGTGTTGCCGGTGATCACCAGATTGTCGCCGTACTGCGCGGCGCCGCCCGCGCCGAAGCCGGTGTCACCCGCGCCGGTGTTCACCACCACGGTGTCCACGCCGGCGGGCGCGTCCTCCACTTCATAGCCCACCGTGACATTCCCGGCCGTGGGGGTGTCAATATCGGGAGTAAGGGTGATGGTGGGCGGGGTGGAGTCGCAGATGATGGCCGCGCCCGCATCCCAATTGACGCTGTGCATCCCACCCGCGTCCCAGGCGCGCACCCTGAAGCGCATCTTCGCCGTGTCGGGGGCGGCGGCAAAGCTGTTTGGCACCCTGTAGGTGTAGGTTTTGGCGGTGTGGTTCAGGCTCTCGGGCACAACGGTTGTGCAGGTGGCGCCGTCGTCGTAGGTCACCTCGAGCTCGTAGTGGCTGCCGGGGCTGGTGTGCGTCCAGCTGACCGGGATCTCGGTGCCGTGCCGAACGTGGGTTTTGATGTAGCTGATCACCGGGTCGGCGGGCAGGTTGGCCGTCACCACATAGTTGGTTGTGTTGCCGGCCCGGTCGGTGATCACAAAGCTGTGGGGCGTGCCGCTGGTGATCTTATAGATGTAACGCGCGGCGTCGATCACCTGCGCCCCCGAGGGCTCCGCCACCGATTGGACCCCCGACTGCCAGGCCTCGGTTCCATCGGCCGGAACCAGGGTCACAACGGCGTGGCTGTCCCCGTCGTTATTGCTGAACGGGGCAAAGCTGTGGGTGGCGGTGGGTGATGCGTTGTCCACGATGTAGCTTGGGCTGTAAACCCAGCCCGAGGCCGCCGGGGCGGTGCTGCCGTCCCGGTTCGGGTCGGCGGTGTTGTCATCCCACACCCGCACCCGGTATTGCAGCGCCGTGGTGCCGGTGTTCGGGGTGGTGAGGGCAAGGCTGGCGGCGCCGGTCACGTAGCTGCCCGCGCTGGCCCAGCTGCCGGTGGCGGCGGTGCGGTATTCCACCTCATAGCGCAGCGCCCCGGGCGCCGTCTCGCTGTCGCTGCCGGCGGTCCAGCCCAGGGTGACGCTCTCCCCGGCCTTGTAGTAAGCCTTTGCCGACTGCAATTCAAGGTCGTCCGCCTCGGTGGGGGCATCGTTCACCGGGTACATCGCAACGTCCAGCTTCACCACCACACTCGCCGTTCCGTCGCTCACGGTGCAGCTCAGGCTCAGCGCGGCGTGGGCCGGCTGCACATCGTTCCCGTTGTGGGTGAAGGTGACCGCACCGGTGGCGCTGTTCAGCGTGAAGCTGCCGTAGCTTTTCAGCGCCTGGCAGGCCGCGTCATCCACCATGGTGTAGCTCAGGGTGTCGCCGTCGGCGTCGGTGCCGGCCAGGCTGACCGCAAAGCTGTTCTTTATGCTGGTGTCCGCAAGGCTGTGCTCGTAGACCGTCGCGGTTTGGTTCGTCACCCGGGGGGCGGCGTTGTCGATCACATAGCCGGTGAAGGACTCGATCGTCTCGTTGCCCGCGTTGTCCACCACCCGGGCGTGGAGGGTGTAGCTGCCCTTGGCCGGGAAGGTGACCGGCGCGGTGTAGTCCAGCCAGGCGCCGCTGGCACAGCCATCGCCCGCCGCCGTCAGCTGGTACTGCTTGCCCGCCGTGGTGCGCAGGCCGCTCACCTTGTCCTTGCTGCCGGAGGGCGCCGGGCCGTCGGCGAAGGTCAGTGTCACTGAGGGGCCGTCCTCCACAGTTTTCCCGGTGATGGCGGCCGGGCTGGCGGTCACGGTCGGTTTCACCCGGTCAAAGGTGGCCACCACGACCTCCAACACCGCGCTCTCGTTGCCCACGGCGTCGTAGGCGCGGAACTTGTAGGTGCCGTTCTCGGTCACAGTTGTGCTGGCGGACGCCCCGGAGCCGATGGGCACAAAGCTGCCACTTTGCTCCATCTCGATGCGGTCAATCGGGGTGGCGCCGCCAAGGCTGCCGGCCGCAGCACTCAGGGAGATGGTAATCTCATTCCCATTGGTCCAGCCCGCCGGGGAAAGGGTATGGCCCATCGTGGGGGCGGCGCTGTCAATTTGCAGGCCGGTCAGCTGCACATAGCCGGAGTTCAGCGCCGTCAGCTGTTTCAGCAGGCTCACGTCGTCCGGCTTGTACACCTTGCCGTCGTCCCTTGTGGCAATGCGCACATCGAAGCGGCCGGTGTTTTTGCCGGCGGTGACACTGGCCGGGATCTCACCGGTATATTCAAAGCTGCTGTTTCGGCTCACGTTCGCCAGGGTAAAGGGCGTCCAGGCGCCGCCGTCCACCCGGTACTCGGCCAGGTAAGTCAGGTCCTCCCGGTGGGTCTCGAAGGGCAGGTCCTCGCCGCCGGTCCAGCTCAGCGATATGGCCGTGCCGCCCTTGTAGGGGCCGGTGCCGCCCGCCGCCGCGAAGTCCGCCGGGGCGCCGGGCGCGTCATTCACCGGGTTCACGGTCACCGTCACCTTGGCCGACACGCTTAAAACGCCGTCATCGGCGCCGGTGGCGCCCTTGTCGCTCATCTTAATATAGAAGGCGTCCTCACCAAAGTAATTGGCGGCCGGCGTGTAGTCAAAGCTGCCGTCGGCACGCACCGTCACCGCGCCGTGGTCGGGGCCGGCCTTGTCCTCGTCCCAGATGTAGCCAAGCTGGGCCGCCGGGGTCTCAAGGTCCCAGCCGGTCACCCGGTTCGAGAGCGTCTGGTCCTCGTCCACCGAGAAGGCCGCGTCGTCCAGGGCCGGGGCGTCGTTCACCGCCTGCACCGTCACCGGCACGATGTAGGTGGTTTTCAGCAGGCCGTCGTCCAGCACAAATTTCAGGTTGAAGCTGCCGTATTTGTCTGCCGCGGGCTTGATGGTGACGGTGCGCACCAGCCCGGTGCCGCCGTTTGTGATGGCCCCGCTGGGCAGCAGCTGGGCCAGGGTGGCGCAGTTGCTGGTGGCCGGGTCAAAATCCTGGGCGGTGACGTCGAACAGCATCAGGTTGCCCTCGGGGTCCCACATCATGAACTTGAAGGTGCCTGTGCCGTCCTCTTTGAAGGACCAGGTGGGCATGTTGGCCCGGTCAACCTCAACCTTCACCCCCTCCGCCCAATTGGCAGCGTGCTCAAAGTTGCCGCGGGGCGGGTCGTCCGACGCGGTGATCCGCAGGGTGATCTTCTGGGTGGCTTCGTCCTCCCCGTCGGAAACGGTGTACCAGAAGGTGTCGGTGCCGGTGAAATCCAGCGCCGGGGTGTAGCGGACGGCCCAGTCCTTGCCGTCCTGCTGCACAACCGCCACGGTGCCGCCCCCGGTGGTGGTGCCGGCGGTTGTCACGCCGGCGGTGCTGCCCTTGCCCACCGCGACGATGGCAAGCTCCTCCCGCAGGTTATCAATGTCCCACACCGTCGCGTTTTTGTTGTAGGTGCCGGTGAACAGGTCCTCAATCAGGAGGGGTTCGTCCTCCTCGCCGGTGTAGCTTTTTTCCTTCAGCACCGGCGCATCGTTCACCGGCTCGATGAAAATCTGCACCGTGCCGTGGGCCGGCCCGTTGCTGCTGTCTGCAATTGTGTAGCCAAAGCTGCCCCACTGCCCGTAGTCGGCCTCGTCCTCGGTGAAATAATCGGCGCTGGGGCTAAACACAGCCTTGTTGTCCTGATACACCACGGTGCCGTTCACCGGCGCGTCGTCCAGCCAGATGATGTACAATTTCTCATTCGGGCCGTCCGGGTCCATGTAGTAGGCAGTCAGGTCAATGGTGATCGGGGTGTCCTCTTTGGTGGAGAGGCGCTTGTTGTCCAGCGTCACCCGCAGCGGGTCGCTGTAGTCGTCACTGGCAAACATCGGGTTGTCGTTCACCGGGGTGATGGTCAGCTTCAAATCAAAGGTGGCCTCGGCGTTCTGGTCATCCCGCACCTTCAGCACCAGCGTGCTGCAATCACTGCCGTGGTGGCACTGGTAGGGCTTCGGCGTCACGGTGACTGTGACGGTATAGGTATAGGTGCCGTCCCCGTTCAGGGTTTTGGCCACGTCGGCCACCAGGGCCGATTCGATGCGGCCGGTGTCGGTGAACTCGCAGCCGAACATCGCCTTGACGCCCTCCGGGTCGCCGTCCACGTCGAACACGCTGTCCACGTCCATCACCTTGAAGGTGATGGTGCCGGGGCGGCCCTCGGTGATGGCCTGCTCGGCCTGGGTGCCCACAAAGCGGGGGGCGTCGTTCTCCGGGTTGAAGTGAAGGAAGACCCGCTTCTCATCCGACAGGGCGCCAGTGGGGTCCCGCAGCTGGTAGCTGATCTCAATCTGTTCGCCGCCCAGCCGGTGCTGATTCTGAAATCGGACGACGAGACTGTGGTGAACGCCTCGTGCATGACCTATACCTACACCCCCACCGGCGCCGACCTGACCATCAAGCCGCTGAAGGACCGCTACTCCGACAGCCCCTTTGACATCACGATCACGGTTTCGGACGGCACCAACCGGGTGGACCGCACCGTA
>JAJDIZ010000121.1 GCA_030266915.1 Ruminococcaceae bacterium OttesenSCG-928-D13
CCGCATTTTACCGCTGCAAGTTGCCGCCCGGGTCAGCAATCCAGCATGATGCGCAGTATCTCCTGGTTTGTTGCCGCCATGCCGTCCCGGGCCAGCCTGCCCGCGTTGGCTATGGTGGCTTCCACCCCTTTGCCAACGATTCCATCGCCGCTGTAAAACTGCTGGCCGTTGAGGTACATCTGGTAACCGAGGATTCCCGCGTCGACCGCCGAGGCTATTTTGGCGGCGCACGACGCCTTTGCGCCGTCGCAAATGATGCCCGAGGTGATGGCCAGGGCGTTGACGATGGTGTGGGCAATTTCGTCCAGCCCGCCGCCATGGAGATAGGCAATGCCCGCACCGCTGCCGCACCCGGCGCTGACGGCCCCGCAGTAGGCCGAAAGCTTGCCGATGCCGGTTTTCATGTGGATTGACGTAAGGTTCGAGATGGCCAGCGCCCGGTAGAGCTGCTCCTTTGAGCTGCCCAGCTCCCGGGCATACTCGATGACCGGAATCGAGGCAGTGATGCCCTGGTTTCCGCTGCCGGAGTTGATGACCACCGGCAGCTCGCAGCCGTTCATGCGGGCGTCGCTGGCGGCCGCGGCCCTTGCCTTTGCCCGTGTCACAACGTCCGGTGACCCATATTTGAGCAAAACCGAGCCAATGTTCGCGCCGTAATCTCCGCTTAGGCCCTCGTCGGCAATTTTCGAGTTGGATTGAATTTGCTGCTCAAGGGTGTCTGCTATCTCGGCGGTGTCCACGCTGTCCGCAAAGGCCACAATGTCGGCAATATTCATGAAGGACCGGTCCACAGCGGCCTCTGCGGGCCGTGCGCCGCCGGCGCTTTGCAGAGATTTGCCGTCTTTTCGCAGCTCGGTTATGTTGGTGTGGTCGTCGGTTATGCGCACATAGGCGGAGTGGCCACAGTTTTCAAGGGTGACTGCAATGTCGAAAATATTGTCGGAATCTATCTGGGAGACTGAAGTGGAGATCTTTTCCAGAAAAGCCGGAATCTTCGCTGCGTCCGCTTGTGTGACAGCTTCCAGCACGCGCAGCTCCATGTTTGGGTTGCCGGCCAAGATTCCGATCGCCGTGGCCACTTCGATTCCGCGCATTCCGCCGGTGTTGGGAACCACAACGCTTTTCGCGTTTTTTAAAATGCTGCCGCTGGCCTGAACGCTTATGCGCTCGGCGGCGCCCTCCAAACAGGAGGCCGCAACGGCCGCCGCGTAGGCAATGGCAATGGGTTCTGTGCAGCCCATTGCAAGGCGCAGCTCATCTTTCAAAATGGCCACATATAGTCTGCGATTTTCGTCTGTCAGCATGGTTGTCTCCTGTGCTTTGATCCCTTATTTGGCATCGCGGTTGGTGCGGTACTGCACGATGATGCCGCTGACGCCAAACACCACCACCGAAACCACCTGCAGCCACAGCGGCGCTGCCTGCGATGCGCCCCAAATCAAGATTGCCACGCCCCCGGCAATCATGCTGCCGCCGCTGATGGCTGTTGTGATGATGATGACGTGCTTTGTCAGCAGCACGCCCAGCACACCCACGATAACCGCGGCAATCAGGCCAAACCATCCATTGTGGACGAACAGGAAGGCGACCGTAAAGGCGAGCGAGCCCACCACGATAAAGACGCCAACCTTGTAGATTTTCATCGACAGCCAGCCGAGCAACGCGCCCAGCACCACCCCAAGGGCGATGGCCAGCCACTGGATGCCAAAGGCGGCGTTGAATGCGCTGATGCCAATTGCCAGCCCTGCCAGGAAAGCAACGATGGCCACCTGGATTTTGAAAATGCGGTAGCCCAGGAAACTTTCCACGGCCCCCAGTAATATTGTGACAATGCCAAGGACGATTACCGGCGCGCCGCCATCCGCGAAAATTGTGTCTACGAACGAATCCATAACCAGCCTTCTTTCATCTGTGATTGTGTTGAACCGCATCGATACAATAATAGCATGAATGTGCTGACAATGCGAGATGGCTGGCGCAAAAAAACTACCCACTGCGGGTAGGGCGGCAAAATGGCAGGCCCGGTATAATGAACCCAAAACCAGCCACAAGACTTTGCGGCCGAATAAACGCGCCAACCGGGAACGGAAAGGGCTTGCCATGAAAAAAATAGGGTTTATCACAACCAATAAGATGCTTGCGCAAAGCCTTGCCGCCGCGGTGAAAGGCAACCCCGAGCTGGAATTTGAACCCTTTCTGCTTTTGGACCCGCAGCAGGCTTCGCTGGACGCCGAGGTGCTGAAACTTGATGTGGCTGTGGTGGATGTGATAGACGGGGCGGCAAAGGAAACCGAGACATTGCTATCCTTCTGCAAAAGGCTGCGCATGACGGTTCCCGGCTGCCGGCAGTTGCTGCTTGTGTCGCAGGATGACAAAATTGGACAGAAAATGGCCATCTGCGCAATGAAAAGCAAGACGGTAGATGATTTCGTTTTTTATGACACATCGCTGGAATATCTGTTTGCAAAACTGGCCGCGTTCTGATGTAATTATAGTATAATAAAGACGCGGTGGTTCCAGAATGCGTCCCATAGGAGGGGATGTCAGGCTTGAAAAGGGGAATCGGCAAAAGCACAAAACACGCGGTAGTGTTTGCTTTGCTGTGCCTTTTTTTCTTTTCTTTGGGCGGCTGCGCCCGCGGCGGCAAGGAGAATGTTGTGTACTGCACAGACGCCGAGTACACGCCCTATCCCTCCGCGCTGGCGCAGATACTGCCATCCTGCTCGATAGAGCAAGGGCCTGACCTTGTTTTTACCTATTTGAAAAAAGGCGCCGCCACGGAGGCCCTCGCTATCCAGGCGGCATCTGCAATAGAAAACGGCGCTGCGGCGCATTGGTATCCCCAATACCTCGCCACGGTGGTTATCGCGGTGGACCGCGGGCAAACGGATGCCCAAATAGAAAGCTGGAGCGACCTGCCTGCCGCCGGTGTGACGGTTGGCTACAACGAATGGGATGCCCTGGCGGCGGCCATTGCCTATGGCCTGGAAGGCGAGGCCTTCACCCTTGGCCGGGCTACCGATTTGCTGGCAAAGCTGTACGCGGAAGGGCATTTGCTCAAGAACACCTTTGATGTGCCCATTGCCATTTGCTTCGACTATCAGGCGGCGGCGATGATCAAGGCCGGGCGCGATATCGAGATTATTGTGCCAAGCGAGGGCACCCTCACCTACACAAAGGGGATTTTGTCCGGCGTGGAGATGCCCTTTGCCGGCGACGCCGAATCCGTGCTTTTGGCCGCCGGGCTGCGGCTGCCCGATGGACGCTGCGACGCGTCGCTGTATCCCGGCGCGGCGGCCTATGAAAAGGCCGGCACTGTCAAAGACTATGCCTATTTCAACACTGTCTGCCAGGATGTTAACCGCATTTTGCGCAGAAGTGTTTTCCGCACACGCCTGTATTCCTCCGCCGACCAGCGGGAGCATCAATACTTTGTGATGCTCTATGCCATCATCGTCATCCTCTGGACGGCGTCGTTCATCCGGCGGGCGATGCAGAAGGGGGTGCGGCGGGCCGCCCTGTTCACAGGCGTCATCCTGCTGGGCTGGATTGTCGTGCGGCTGATAAAATACCAGCTCACAGAGGCCAACCTTTTTAACCGGATGCTGTGGTACGCCTTCTATCTTTTCCAGCTCTCCTTGCCGCTGGTGCTTTTGTGGCTGGCGTGGGCCATTGACAGACAGGATGAGCAGGTGGATTTCCCGGTTTGGCTGCGCGTTCTGTCCGCTTGCAACGCCGCGCTGGTGGTTCTTGTGTTCACAAACGATTGGCATAATCTCGTTTTTCGGCTGGATTTGTCGAGCCCCAACTGGTCACGGAACTACAGCTACGGCCCCGGCTATTACGTCGTGCTGGCAGCCTGTGTGCTTCCCCTGCTGGCCGCGCTGGCAATGCTGGTGGTGAAAAGCGGGCGCAACCCGCGCAAAAAGGGCTTTGTCTTTCCGCTGGCCTTCTGTGTGCTGTTGATTCTCTACGGCTGCGGATATGTCATGCGCATCCCGATTGCGTGGGAGAGCGATTTCACAATGGTGGTCGGCCTGTTCACCCTGCTTTTTGTGGAGGCCTGTTTCCGCACCCGGCTGATTCCGGTGAACACAAAGTATACCACCCTGTTTACCCATTCCCCGCTGAGCATGCAGATTTTTGACGATGCGGGCCGGCTTGCCCTGACGGCCAGCTCCGCCATGCAAACCGACGGGGAATGGCTGGCGCGTGCCCTGGCTGCCCACCCGCTGCCCGTGGAAAGGGACGAAAACACCTTGCTTTTTGCCAGCCCCATTGCCGGTGGCACCGCGCTATGGCAGGAGGATATCACCGCGCTGAACCGTTTGCAGCGGGAAACCCGCGAATCGGTGCGCAAGCTGGCCGCGGCCAATGCCGTGCTGGCCGAGGAGGAAAAAATTCGGCGTGCGCTGGACGAGGAAAAGGCAAAGGCACAGCTGATGGCGCAGCTGGAGGCCGAAATTGCCGTGTACAGCGCCCAGCTAGCCGACATGATGGAGGAACTTTTGGAGGCGGAGGGCGAGCCTGAGCAGGTGCTCCAGGTGGCACTGCTTCTCTGCTGCATCAAGCGCCGGTGCAATTTGTTTTTCCGCCAACAGGAAACCGACGCCTTCCCGGCCGATGAGCTGACCGTTTATATCGACGAGCTGGCCGAGATTGCGGGATACGGCGAGGGCAGGGTGCTTGTCACCAGTGAGATCACCTCCGACCTGCCGGTGCGCGTTGCGACGCTGTTCTATGACTTTTTCTATGCAGCCATCGCGTGGGCGGCGCGGCAAAAGTGCCCGCACCTGCTGGTTCACCTGGGGCCGGAGGGGGATGCCATCACCATGCGGCTGCTTCCCTCCGCGGACGCGCACAGCTTTGTGCTGGATGCAAAGCTGGAGGCGTCCATCATCGAAATGGGCGGCACCTGGGCCTTGAAGGACCTTGATGACGCGGTTGGCATCAGCCTCTCCTTTCCCAAAGGGGGTGAAGCGGATGGCTGAGATGGTTCGGTGGCCGGAGGCAGCACGCCTGGCGACGAGCTTTCTGCTGACCCTTTGCGTGGTTGTGCAGACGCTGGCCCTGGTACTCAGCTATTACCGGCACCCCCGCAATCGCGCCAGGGTGCTCGAAAACCTGCTTGAGGGTTGTGTGCTATTTCAGATTTTTGCCTGTACCCTGCTGCACGGGCAGCTGCTTTACGGCTATGAGCTTGGCCGGATAGCGCCCACGGGCCATGTCTGCCTGCGTTATATCATTTTTGCTGTGGCAACACTGCTTGCAGTGACCGTCATGGCGTCCATCAGAAAGGCCTGGCCCCTGTCTGTGGTCCTGGCAGCAGGCCTCAC
>JAJDIZ010000122.1 GCA_030266915.1 Ruminococcaceae bacterium OttesenSCG-928-D13
TTTTTCGCCGCGAGCTTTGTCGAATCTGCCCGGCCAACCAGCGCAGCCGGAAAGGCCGCATGTGAAAGAGCAACATAAAAATATTAAACCCGGACAAAATACTTTTGTCCGGGTTTGGCATCTGGACTTCTGCTTAAGAAGCTTGTTGATGCTTTTTGTCAGGATCGGGACATCCGGTGAAAGAATCAGCTCATCAATACTGCACAAAAATGACAAGCTCTCCTTTTATTGCGCAGTATACCTGGCGATTATCTCCATTACCGCTATTTCATCGATGGGCTTTGTCAAGTGGCCATTCATCCCGCTGGCGAGGCAGCGGTCAGTGTCCTCCTTAAAGGCGTTGGCTGTCATGGCAATGATGGGCACTGTTTTGGCCTGTTCCACCGCCATTGCGCGGATGGTTCGGGTGGCCTCATAGCCATCCATCACCGGCATTTGGATATCCATCACAATCAGGTCGTAACGGCCGGGGTTGACTTTAAATTTCTCCACCGCCTCCAATCCATTTTCGGCCACCTCAATCTGAACACCGGTGGCCTCCAGCAGCGCAACGAAGATCTCGCGGTTTATCTCAATGTCTTCCACCAGCAGAAGGCTCACGGCAGAAAAATCCGGAACCGCGTTTTGCGGCGCGGGCGTGGCTTCGGCGCCTGTAGCCTGCCGCGTTATCTTTGCCAACGTGCTGGGAAACACCGGCTTGTTTAAAAACCGGGTGATGCCGGAATAGCTGTTTTCCTCCCCCTTGTTCCACTCGATGAAAGACCCCATCGCAACCAGCCGTTCCGCGCCAACGGCGGCCCGCAGCGGCGGCACCAGGGCCGCCAGGGCGTCCTCATGGGCATCCAGGTCCAGCAGCACCAAATCGTAGGGCATGACACCGGCCGCAGGCTGTACACTGTGCATCAACCGCTCCGTATCGCCATACACATCACAGTGCGCCCCAAGGCTGGCGGCCACCTCGCCAAAGCGCTTTTGGTCTTCGGGCCGCCCGGCCAGCACCGCCAGCCGCAACCCCCTGGGCAACGGCCGGGTGGGAGCGGACGGGACCGCCTTATGCATCTCCACCTCAAAGGTGAAGGTGGAACCCTGCCCGGGTTTGCTTTCAACCCAGATGCTGCCGTTCATTTTCTCTATAATACTCTTTGAAATGGCCAACCCCAGCCCGGTGCCCCCATAGCGTGCGGCAATACTACTGTCGGCTTGTTCAAAAGCACCAAACAACCGATCTATCTGCTCATCCGTCATCCCGATGCCCGTGTCGGAGACTGTGAAGCGCAAAAGGCTCAATTCTCCCCGGCTGCCGACGAATTCCACCCCCAACCAGATGACGCCATCCTGTGGGGTAAACTTCACCGCGTTGCTCAGCAGATTGGTGACCACCTGTGTCAGCCGCAGCTCGTCCGAATTGTACCAGGTGTGCATGGCCGGGTTCATTTCAACATAGAGCCTCTGGCTTTTTTCCTCGGCCTTGGCGCCCACAATGCCGCATATCTTGATCATGGTTTGTTCAAGGTCGAAGGGGGCGGCATCCAGTTCCAGCTTGCCCGCCTCTATCTTGCTCATGTCCAGCACATCGTTTATCAGCCCCAGCAGGTGGGTGGAGGACGCCCCAATGGAAGACAGGCAGTACTGCAGCCGATTGAGGTCCCCGGTATTCTCGGCAATCTTGGTCATGCCGATGATGGCGTTCATGGGCGTGCGCATTTCGTGGCTCATTCTGGAGAGGAAGTCGCTTTTGGCGCGGGTGCCGGCCAGTGCCTCTTCCCGCGCCTCTATCAGCCGGCGGGTCATTTGGTTGTCGTTGACACTGGAGACGATGAGCAGCCCAATGGCTACCGCCACCGAGATCTCCTCATCCGTCATCTCCTGTTCGCGGGTAAAGCGCAACGACAAGAGGCCCCAGTACTCCCCCTTCACCATCAGTGGCACCAGCTGAAAAGAGAGCGTCTCGTCGTCAAACAGATGAATATCCGCGCCTTTTGCCATTGAACGGCTCAGGTGCATCGGGATGCCGTGGCGCATTTTCCAGGTCCAGTCGGGCAGCTGCTTTTCGCGGATAATACGCTCAGGCGGTTTTTCCTTCACCGGCCACTCCAGCAGGCTGTCCACCACCAGCTCTCCATCATCGGTGCGGGTTTTCCACAGCATGATACTTCTGGCCCGCAGGTTGGTGGCCAGCACCTCCAGCGAGCCCAGCACCGTCTGCCGGTGTTCCGTGGTGCCGGCGTTCAGCAGATGCCCGGCCACGCTGTGCACCATGCCCACATACTCGGCGTTGCGCTGGTGCTCCAGCCGGGTGTCGTCCCTGTTTTTGACAATACAGTTCAGCGGGATGTTGATGCCCATCGCGATACGGCGGGCCATGTCGCGGCAGGTTTCGCAGCCGCAGGCACCGCAGTTGTAGTTCTGCTTGGCGTAGGTGTCCTTGTCCAGCAGTTCAAAAGCCCGCTGAATGTCGGCTTCAGTCACTGCGGGAGGCGCCGCCGGGCGCGGAATGTAGCTGCGCATAAAGCGGGCTAGCTCAAAGCGCTCGTCGTAGCGACGGTACATCTCTTCATAGTAGTCCTTCTGGCGGTCGATGGCGGCGCGGCGGCGGGCGTCCATCGCCCAGTTTATCCCGAAAACTCCTTTGTCCCGCACCGCGCCCGGCCCAATGTTGCAGCCCTGTTCACAGTTCAGCACGTCGAACACCCGGGGCAGCTGGTACTCCGGCGTGCTGCCATACTCGTCCAACAGTTCGTATGCCATCCGGCCCTCGGCCTTGTCTATTCGCACCGTGGTACCGCAGAAAAACTCAATATTCTCCTTCAGGCCGCCCGGCATTGGGAACAGCGCCCCAAGGCCGCTGTCGGGGTGGTCAAATTCGGTCTCCTCCTGCGGCAGGATGATGTGGTTTTCGGTGAGATACGCCTGCAGGCGGGCAAACACCACGTTGTACTGGATCAGCCCGGTGGCTTCGAACTCGTCCGCCTTGGCAAAGCAGGGGGAAAAGGCGGCAATTTCCCCATCGAGGCCCTCGTACTCGCGCATATAGATGGCGGTGCAGCCCATCGGGCTGTGCACCGGGGACAAGCGCTCCAGCAATTCGGGCCGATACTGCTCGATGTAGGTGACCACCGCCGGGCATGGCTGGGTAATCAGCGGGGCACTGCCGGTCTGCTCCATGTGGCGCAAATGCGCCCAGATGCAGATATCCGCCCCCAGTGCGACGTCGTATACCTTATCCACACCTAGCCTTTTCAGCCAGGTGATCAGGTTTTTCCAGTTCGGGAAGTTTGTTTTCATCGACGGCGCGCAGACCAGCGAAATACGCTGCCCTGCCGACAGCTTTTCGAAAAAGCGGTCCAAGTCATCGGAATAGAACCGCGCACCGTGTTTACACGCTGACACGCAGGCGCCGCAGGAGATGCATTTCTCGTTGTCCACCCGGGTTTTGATGGCGCCCTGCTCATCCTGATAGGTCAGGTTGGCCGTCTCTATCGGGCATGCGCGGGTGCAGCGGTTGCAACCCACGCACAGTTCCTGGTTGGAGCCTATCGTCGCCCTCATATCAGTGCCCACGATGGCAACCAGTCCCGCATGCATGACTGCCGGCCAATTTGCAGGTTGAATTCATCCTGACCGGCCCACGTTCCGGGCAAACAATCCGCTTTTCCGCCTTGCCGGATATGGATGCGCCGATATTGAAATCTATATCGCGGCACGTACAGTGAGGGTCATAGTATGGCATGGTAGGCCTCCCTTTAACGCGCTGCGCCCGTCCTTTTCAGAAACCGGCGCAGCGGCCCTATATATGCATTATTTTACACGTTTACAGCTCATAATACAACGTGCCGAATCTCAGGAAAATTCACCGCGCGCCTTCCCACATTCGCCAGCTGGAGGGCAGGTTGCTTTTTCTTAAAGAAAAACTACCGGCGCAGCTCGATTCGTGAGAATCTCGTCGCGCCGGCAGCTTTATCCTTTTATTGAACCAATTATACGCCGCCTTGGTTTACCTATCAACCATTTGCTGCGCGTAGCCCGTTTTGACTACGGCAAGCCTATGCCACTACACTTTAAACTTACTCAAAGATGCCGCGCGGTCATAATACTCACGTACTCGTCGAGGCCGAAGCTAAATACACTCAACTTAGTGTTGACGCCATTCCTCTTGGTACGGGTGTAGCAGCTCCGGCATCGGGTATTGGCATATACAGGCTGAAGCCAGCAGTATGAACAGACTATGAGGCGATCCTATACCGATAGGTAATCCTTTGAAGTCATCTCTGGATTTTCCCCCGGTTCACACCGTGCATGAGAGTTTCCCCTCACACGGCGTTCCATCATTGGTAATGTTGTTAACCAATCGTATGAGGCTGTATGGGGACTACGGCGTTTGCCAGATGGTGTATATCCACCTTGCGCTTTTTGAAAGCGGAAACGATATTCTTGTATTCCTTACGGCGCGGTGTCCTGGCCCCGCGTTCCCAGCCGGAGTATGAGTTTTGGGCCACTCCGATTTCTGCTGCTATCTGCGCCTGCGACAGGGACAGCTTGTTCCGCGCCTGCTGCAACAGCTCCCCGCATGGAAAATCCACAAAGGAAGTATATTCATCTAATAGCCTCTGGCGGTCTATCCCCAGTTCCTGCGCCAGCGCAACCGCCGCGCTGTGTTTTATTGGATGCTTCCCTTTCTCGTATAGGGTCAGGGTGCCTGGAACGATGCCGGCCTTTTCCGCCAATGCCTTTGTCGATATGCCTTGAAAAGTCCTGTGGTAACGCAGGTATTCACCCGGTGCCAGGCCCTTGTCATCTGCATAATCAAGGACTAGGTGTATCATTATCTTTCCCTTTGAATACAGATATGCACCTGTGTGATTGAGGTTAGTATCGCAAAGACTATTTGATACTTGCATCTCCACTTTGAGTGCGCCGAACTTTTTATCTCACTCACGTCAAAAACCTCCTAATATTGCTTTAGTAATGCGGTCGCCAAACCGTTACGATTCTACATTAGGAGGTTTTTCTCATGCTGAAGCTCTTTTTTCGCCCCTGGTAGAACCAGGGGATTAATTAAGCTAAAGCACACATTTAAAGAACCCCAGTTTTCGAAGAATGAAAACTGGGGTTCACTGGGGTTTAAGTGTATACAGAATAAACTTACTCAAGGCGCGCCAAGCATCATACGGCCAATTTTGCACAGCTCGTCCAGCCGCTCGTCCAAGAATGCCCGGTAGCCGCAGAACCCGTTTTCATCCACATACATGGCCCACGCCATGCGCTTGCAACCACCCCCGCAGGCGGCTTGATATTTGCAGGCCT
>JAJDIZ010000123.1 GCA_030266915.1 Ruminococcaceae bacterium OttesenSCG-928-D13
CCAGTAGCCCCAAAACGCCACCGAGGGGTTGTCTGGGAAGTGCTCCATGCTGCCGTTCAGCAGAAACTGATTGTGCTCGCAGGTGGCGTATTTCGGCATGACCGGAACGGCCTTTTCCTTTAGCTGGGTAAGGTCACAGAAGTCCTCCACGTCGGCGGCCTGGGGCAGGCTGTCCTCCTTGGCCGTCACGTCGTAGAGCGCAAAGACCACCTCGGTGTAGCTGCGCATGCCTTACCTCCTCGCCGGCGCCTTTGCGGTGAAGTTCACCGTCAGGTCTGTGAAATAGTTTCGGCTGTCCGCCTGCCGCAGCAGCCGGTCGCTCACGTTGGAAAAATAGGCGGTGAAGGTGTAGTCGCCGTTTTCGTCCGGCACCACCACGGTATGGAATTCCTCCGGCTCGGTCAGCTTGTTCCACAGCCGGGCGTACTCCGATCGGCTGGCGCCCGAACCCAGCTTTAACTGGTAGTTAAAATAGACGCCGATCAGCTCACGCTCAAGACCGCCATCCTCGGTGCGCTCGGCGTACTTGTCCAGGAAGTCAGCCTTGCGAACCACTTCCACCACCTCGATGTTGAAGCGCTGGCCGTCAACCGTTAGCATTATCGCACCCCTCCCATGATCAGGCTGCCGCCCACCCGGCTGTTTTCTTTGTCAATGTAAGGCTTCAGCAGCCGTACCAGCTCAGCAAGGTTGCCGGCGAACCGGATCGTCACATCCTTGCCGCCGCCAAACTCGGCCAGGGTCATGCGCATGGCCTCCATGATGGTTTCCAGCGGGGCCTCGATGTTGGTGCCGCTTTTCTGGTCGCCCAGGATGGCCAGGAATTCCCGATTCGGCGGGATCACCGCACCGGCGGCCAGGCGTGGGATGTTGACGGTGGGCATCTGGGGGATGTCCGGCAGGGCCACACCCGGGATCATGTTGATCACGCCGATCACACTGTTTATCCCCGAGACGAACCCGTTGATGATGCCAACGAACCCGTTAATGATCCCCTCGATGATGCCCACGACACCGTTATACAGAAACTTGAAGGCGTCGACGATCGGCGTCACAACATGATCTGAGATGAAATCAACCAGCAAGCCGCCGCCGGATTTGATGCCGTTCCACAGGCCGCCAAAAAAGTCGGCTATCGGCTTCACAATGGTGTTGTTGAACCAGGATGCGGCAGAGTTCCATGCGCCTTTGATGCCCTCCCAGGCCGAACCGGCCAGGCCCTTGATGCCGTCCCACATCCCGGTGAAGAAACGTGTTACCGGCTGGATGATGGTGCTGTCAAACCAGGTGGCGACGATGTTCCATACACCTTTAATGAACTCCCACGCCTTGGAAGCCGCCGTTTTGACGCTGTCCCACAGGTTTGTGAAAAATTTCTTGATGGGCTCTACCACTTTTTCACTGAACCATTGGGCCAATCCGGAGAAGAACCCGACAATGGCTTCCCACACAGCTTGGGCAGCCGCCTTTATCTCATCCCAATACATGATGCACAGAATGATGATTGCGATCAGTGCCCCAATCGCAAGGGCGACAAGCGTGATCGGAGAGGTGAGGAAAGTTACTGCCGCACCGAAGGCAGTCGTGACAGCCGTTGCGATCCCACCGATGGCATTCCAGATGGTGACGGCTGCGTTGACGAGTGCCCAGGCCGCTACGAAAGACCCCACAACGACGATCAGGGCCTCCACCAGCGGCAGGTTATTGGATATCCAGTCGCTGATAGCAGTCAAAGCAGCTGCAAGTCCCTCGAGTACCGTAATGATGACTCCGCCCGTCCATTCCGCGATCGGCTGCAAAAACGTGTTCCACAGCCATTCGAGAACATTTCTCGCGGCTGTCAACACACCGTTCAAAATGCCAACTGCCCCGGACAGTAAATCGAGAAAGACCGGGATTGCGTCATTCAGGACCCAGGTGCCAAACGGGACAAGGATTGTCTCCCAAAACCACAGCAACCCCTCGCCAATATTGATCGCAAAAGGCGCCAGGGCGTCCCACAGTTTCGCCAGGGACGTGTTGATCTTGCCCCAATCCACTTTAGCCAGGCCGTCGCGCAGGGCGTCGATCAGCCTCGGCAGCCCGGTACCAAGCACCCAGCTGCCAACGGGGACCAGGAAGCGGCTATAGAAATCCTGCAGCGCCGCCCATGCAAACCCGCCGATCACTTTCAGCTGCTCCCACAGCCGGGCCAATGCCTGCCGTGCGGGTTCTGCGGCTTCGACCACCTTGGCAAAGAAATCCTTTATCTTGCCGCCAAGGTCCTGAATCCAGCCGGGAACCTCCACTTCCTCAAACATCTCTTCGGGAGCCGGAGCGCCGCCACCGGCTCCACCCGAGGAATCTTCCGACTTATTCAAAACATTCAGGTCATCGAACGCCGCCAGCTGGCCGTTCGCCTTTTTTGCCTCGCTGCCGGCGCCGGCTACACTGCTTGCATAATCAACCGCCGCCGAGGATGCCCGGTAGAAGGTGCTGGAGTTGCCAAACAGCACGGCATTGAGCGCGGCCAGGGTGTTCAGCGCGGTGATCGCGGCATTGGTGATCATGGTGAACACCGGCTGCAATGCCTGCAGGGCGGGTGCGAATGCTGCTGTCGCGGCATTGCGCACCTGCAGCATCTGCGTTTTCATCGATGACATTGCGCTGTTGAAGGGTGCGCTGACCTGGGCTAAATCCCGGACGCCGTCACGGATCGCTGTGATCAGCGCCTGCAGGGCACGCCGGATCAGCATCAGCTGCAGCATGGTGCTGAGCTTAACCACACGCTGCATGAGCCCGCCCACAGCTGTGCCGGCCGTTTTGGCCGAGGCGGCATACTTCTTGTTCTCGTCGGTGGCTTTCTTGGTCGTTTTTGCGGTGTTTCCGGCGGCCTTGGCGGCCGCCTCCATCCGGGAACGATACTGATCCTGCTTAACCTGGAGGCTGGTCAACTGCTTTTCCAGGCGCTTGTACTCACTGCTCTGTGCACCACTGGACCCTACAGCGGCCTCCTTGGCGGCCTGCATCGCAATTTTCTGCTGTTCAAGCTTGAGTGCCAGGGCATCGTACTGCCGGCCCAGCTTCTGGTAGGCCGCATCGCTCTCGAGGGCCATCTCGGTCACTTCATAGGCGGCATCCTTGTTCATGCCGAGCGACAGGGACTCCTCCATATGGGTATTTGATATCTCATCCATTTTGGAGAGCAGATTGTCCAGGGCCAGTTTTGTCTGGTCTACACGGGTACGGGCGTTTTCGAACGATTTACTGGTGGCGGTGTCTGAACTGAGGGCTGCCTGCTCGAGTTCCGCCATCTGCTGCTTTACGCTCTCGATGGCGATGCCCACCTCATCGACCTTTTGCCGGGCGCTCTCATAAGCGCGGGAACCGTCCGGCACCCCTTTGCCGCTGAAAACGGAGCCGATGGCGGCCTTCAGATCACTCAAGGCCTTACGCGCCTGAGTGGCGCCACGCGAAACCGTATTGCCCAGATTCTTGGCAAAACTGCCGGCATTGCTGTTCAGCCGTTTGGCGCCGCTCTCAAACCCTGCATTATCCAGTTCAGTACTGATTGTGACCTTGCCCGCTGCCATCTAACCCTCACCCCCCAAGCCGCTTGTTCAGGCGGTCGATTTCTGCCTGTTCCTCTGGTGTATAGCGCTTTTTGATATCAACTTTCTTCTTGTTCCGCCGGTAAAAATCAAGCTCCCATTTTTCCAACTGCTTATGCTGGTTCAGCTTGTGGCGTATTGAAACGACGGTGGAAAGCTGGCCCTCGCCGATGGACATGAAATATCCGATAAATGTGAACCAGTGCAGGTACTCCAGCATTCGAACCTCGCACCCGGCCACCTTGTTCACGTCGGCGGAAATCATGTTATAATCCTGTTCCCAATCGATGCTCCTCGGCGCCGGCCGGCCGTCCTCCGGCTCAAAACAGCCGATAAAGCCCTCGAGATACTGGGCAGCTTCGGTCCAGTCATCCGGCGGCATCTCCTCGAATTCCTCATAAAAGAGAGCCAGCGCGATCAGCGTGGCCGCCTGCTTGTCCCGCTCATTTTCCAGATAGCTGATGATTTCAAGAATGTCTCTGAAATCGGTATTTAGCCGATACTCCCGCCCGCCGATCTCGGTCGAGGCCGGCAGGCACCAATCAGCGCTTGCCACCGTGGCCGGACGCTCTGCGCTGCGCCCGATTCTGGGCGGCCTTTTGTTTGGCCTGCTGCACCTTGGCAACAATCTTTTCGCGTTCATCCATGTTGCCCTCAATCAGCGGGACCACCGCTTCGAGGAAGTTGCCGACGATGCTGTTGCCTGTGTCAGTGATGGCCAGGGCGCTCATGTGGCCAAAGATGGCGTCGAAGTCGTTACCCTGCCCGAACACGGTCCGAAGCTCTTCCTTCAGCTCGATGTCCATCTGGCGCATAGCCTGGGCCACCGTGTCGGCGCCGATCGGGAAGCCGTGCTCGTCCTGCTCCCCGGTCACCTTGCCCTCAAGATCGGCATAGCGCTGCTCGAACCCGGCAATAACACCCTGCAGGTCCAGAATACGGGCAAAAAGGCCGGGGTCAGTGGGATTGAACCGCAGCATTGCCTGGCCGCCGTTTACCTCGTATTCCTCAACACCGGTATCAAAACTGATGCTTTTAGCCATTGATCTATCCTCCAATAAAATACAAGGGCAGGAAATCCCACCCTTGTATCAGTTTTTTGTTGTGCTTCAGGTCGCGGGGATAAAGGTTTTTTCAGCAATGTCAAACTTGCCCTTCACCCGCTTGCCGGTCATGTGCAGGTTGAAAGGAATCTGCACGCCGGTGGTGTCTCCGCCGTAGGATACCACCTCGATAAAGGCCTCCTCCTGCCAGGCGTCGAACTCATCACCGTTGTCCGCCGTCCACAGTTCCACATCCACCACGGTGGTTTTCAGGGCGTCCAGCACCAGCCGCTCGTTCACGATGCGGCTGAGCCTTGTGTGCAGCGGGGTGCCCGTCTCGGCATAGTACGGCTCCACCGAGGCCGAAGGCTCATAGCCCGAGATGTTGGTGCTGGTCTCGCCGATGATGTTTTTCTTCTTGTCCACCTGGGCGCCCATCTCCACAACATATTCTTCCAGGTCCGCCCCGAGGCGCACATACGCAGGCGTCACGGCAGCGGGCTCGGCAGCGTTGATGTAGTGCGCCAGCAGCTTGCGTTCAATTTTAGCCATCGCTATCACTCCCATAAAAGTTTTTGAATTTGGCGCTCAGCAGCACCACATAGAGGGCGGCGCCCTCTGCTTCCGATTCGTACAGTGCGCCGTTTT
>JAJDIZ010000124.1 GCA_030266915.1 Ruminococcaceae bacterium OttesenSCG-928-D13
CATGAAGAATGCCCGCTCGTTGGAGAGCTATTGCCGGGAAACAACCCATTTCGCCAATTTCAGCTTTGGGCTTCTTCGCGTGCTGGATGATTTTCTCGCATCGGGTGATTTGTCCACCTTCATGGGCCACCTGTCGGTATACTTTTACAGCTACGACGACGATACATCCCTGATGGACGCCGTGAAGGAACTGATGAAGATGAAAGTCGAAATCGCCGAAAGGTACGGTGTATATGATTTGATTAACATATACAGGGGCAACCCGACGGTAAACCTCAAGTCGGCCTTCAAGAAGCTCCGCGTAGCACTGGACAAAAAAGCTGTCACCGAAAAGGAAAAGGCGTCGGTGAGGTTGATGCTGGAAAAAACGCAAAAGGCCCTTGAGCCCCTTGTTTTGGAGTACGATTTCAAGCTTGCACTCGAGGAAGCCAACCTGATGGAATATTTTGGCTTTCCCGATGCGTCTATCGAAAGACATTACGATGGGCCGAAGCCCAAGTACATAGGCAAGAAAAAGAAGGCTGTTGCGGCTGGGGGTGATGGGTGATGGCAAGTGTCGAACGGTTTGAGGGTAAAAACGGCCCGTATTTCAAAGTCACCGCGTCGGACGGCTTCCGTGAGGACGGTCGGCCCTATAAGGTGAAGCGGTCGTTCCACCCGGAACCGGGCCTATCACAAAGGGAAATCAACCGGGCGTTAGACCAGTTTACGAAGGAACTCGAACTTGAGGTACGCAAAAAACACGCCGAGGAAAACATAAAGGGCGCGTCGCACAACGCTTCGCGTCAGTCCTTCCGCGACCACGCAAAAGCCTTCCTTGCGCTTTGTGAGGGGAGAAAAAACGTCAAGCTCGGCACGATTGACAACTACCGCTCCTACATAACCGGCCACATGGACGATTTCTTTGGCGACCGCCCCATCGGAAACATCAGCACCAAGGACATTGACCAATTTCTCGCTTTTCTCGCATCGGAAGGTGCGCGAAAAAACAGCGGGTACGCCGTTGTGAAAACACCGCTGTACCCTTTACTGCAAACTCGCGGATTGAGCCAGAAGGCTTTTGCCGAAAAATGCGGCTTGTCGGAGTGCACCATCTCCGGCGTTGCCGGTCGTGATGCTGAAAAGCCCATTGAAGAACTTCGCGTTTCCATTCCCACCGCGAAGAAGATTGCAGAGGGCCTTGACGAACCACTGGCGAAGTTGTTTGAATTGCACCCGGACAACCGCCCGCTCTCCGACAAGACCATTTTGGAAAACTACAAGGTGTTGGTGGCCGTCTTCCGCCACGCCGAAAAACGTGGCTACATTCAGGCGAACCCAATGTCTGCCGTGATGCGCCCACCCTACCGCCGCAAAAAGGTTGAAGCGTGGACGCCCGAGCAGGTGCGGGTGCTGTTGAAGGCGTTGGAAGCCTTGCCAGAATCAGAGTTTCGGTGGCGTATGTATGTCACCCTGCTGATTGCCACCGCAGGCCGTAGAGAGGACGTGAGCGGCCTGCAATGGAAGCACATATATTTTGATGTGGGAGAAGACCAGAGCGGACAGAAAGACGGCTCCGGGCTGGTGTACATCGAGCAGGGGTTGGTGTACTCGAAGGAGTATGGGTTTTACCTCGATTCGACCAAGGGGAACGACTTCCGTCCGCTCAAGCTGGCCGCAAGTGTGATGGATTTGCTTCGGGAATACCGGGAGTGGTATCGAGAATTGCGGGAGAGCTACATCGACGAGGACGGCACCGACCTTTGGCGGGTGCCCACAAGCGAACGCATGGAGAAGCTGGCGAAGGCGTTCCCGCAAATCAAGAGAAGCGAGGGAGACGCCGACATCATTTCACCCGAAGACTTTCTATTCGTGCAGGCCGGTGGCTTTCCCGGCTATCCCGGCTCCGTCGCTGGCTGGCTAAACAAGTTTACAAAGGAAAACGGCCTGCCGCACTTGAACCCGCACCTGATACGGCACACGATGGCGAGTGCGATGTTTGGCGACCCGGACTTCGACATAAAGACCATTTCCGCACGGCTCGGCCATGCCAGCACCGCCGTAACCGAAGCCGTATACATCGACCGGCTCAAAGCCACCAACGCGGTACGCTCGAAGCCCATCTTCGACCTGTTGAACCCTTGAAGTGCACCAAACAAAAATGCCCTCGGCCACAAAGCCGAGGGTTTTTCATTGAAATTGGCGGGTTGTTTGGGAAAGGTTGTTTCCCCCAAAACTACCCCCCATTTTATTCTGCGGGCACTTGAATCCCTGCTTTAAGAGACGCGAAAAGTTGCCACTCTCAAGCCACTGTTTCCCCCATTCTCCCCCAAAACGGTAGAACGCGAAACAGACAAAAAGAGAAATCCGCCTTAAAACTTGCGTCTCATCGGCGGATTTCATTTATATCGTGGTGGGCCTTCGGGGACTCGAACCCAGGACCGACCGGTTATGAGCCGGTTGCTCTAACCAGCTGAGCTAAAGGCCCACGATATACCATATTAAGTTATAAAGATTAGGTTATGAGCCGGATGCTCTAACCAACTGAGCTAAAGGCCCACATATAAAATGTGGTGTACTGACTTTTCGATTATGGGCCGGATGCTCTAACAACTGAGCTAAAGGCCCACGAACAGCAATATAGTGTGGCATGGGATATGTGGAACCGGCCAAACGTCCGGTGCGTTTTTTCCATCCCGTCGCTTCACACCGCGAACAGGCGTATTATACCAAATAACCGCCCGTTTGAAAAGAGGCAGTTTGCTTATTTGCGGTTTGCGTATTAATAGCATAACCCTTATTCTGTAAGCGCGTAACCCCGCTTTCGCATACGTGGGCCATGCCCGTTTTGCTTGTTGTTCCATAAGACGCAGCCATGACCGCCTTCGGCATTTCCCCTATCCCCCCTGGATAGCGTTTCTGCGGCACATTTTGCCCCGTTGCTTCCACGCCGGCGATAGAAATGTGTCGACTTTTTTTTCGGATGCTAGTATAATATGTGTGTTATGCTTAATCATCGGGAGGTTCCTATGCCGGTCTACACCATCGCACAGCTGTATGACCTGTCCAAAACCATCGCAGCGCCGCTGCTAAGCGGCCTCACCTACCATTGGGAGGCCCTCGCAGGCCTCAGCGATTTTATCCTCGAATTGGGCGCTGGCCTGCCCGCCGACCGGTTTGACCACCCCGCCGAGGGCGTGTGGATTGCCAAAAGCGCCACCGTGGCGCCCAGCGCTTTCGTCGGCGGCCCCTGCATCATCGACGAGGAGGCCGAGGTGCGCCACTGTGCCTTCATCCGGGGCAGCGCCATCGTGGGCAAGGGAGCCGTGGTGGGCAACAGCACCGAGCTGAAAAACGCCCTGCTGTTCGACGGCGTACAGGTGCCTCATTTCAACTACGTGGGCGACTCGGTCCTCGGCTACAAGGCCCATCTCGGGGCCGGGGTGATCACCACCAACGTGAAAAGCGACAAGAGCCTGGTCACCGTGAAGGCGGCCGACGAGGCCATCGATACAGGACGCAAAAAGGTAGGCCTGGCCGCCGGCGATTTTGTCGAGGTGGGCTGCAACAGCGCCCTCTCCCCCGGCTGCATCCTCGGCCGGGGCGCCCAGGTCTATCCGGTGAGCCATGTGCGTGGCCAGGTGCCTGAAAACCACATCTTCAAGGCGCAGGATAACATCGTGCCGCGCGGCTAGCCCGGCGCGGGCCGCCGGGCTGCTCTGAATTTTGAGAATTACCAGCTATTTTTCAGTTATTTATTTCTTCGTTTTATCGATGTTTTAAATACTGCAAAAATCCAATCAAAAGAGGTGGATGAATATGGCAAGACTGTTTGGAACCGACGGCGTGCGCGGGCTGGCCAACGAGGACATGACCGCCGAGCTGGCCATGAGCATCGGCCGGGCCGCCGCCGCGGTGCTCACCCAGGGCCGGCGCCGCAGGCCCCTTGTGGTAATCGGCAAGGACACCCGCCTGTCCTCCGACATGCTGGAGAGCGCCCTGGCCGCCGGCCTGTGCAGTGTTGGGGCCGATGTCATCATCGTGGGGGTGATGCCCACCCCGGCCGTGGCCTTTTTGGTGCGCCAGTACAAGGCCGATGCCGGCATCATGATCTCCGCCTCCCACAACCCCTACCCCTACAACGGCATCAAGATCTTTTCGGGCGACGGCTTCAAGCTGCCGGACGACCTTGAAAACCGCATCGAAGCTCTGGTGCTGGACGAGCCCGAGACCATCAAGCTGGTGAAAAACGAGAACCTCGGCACCATGAGCTACCGCAAAACCGCGGTGAACGACTATGTCACCCACCTGGTGACCACGGTACCCACCCATCTGGACGGGATGCGCATCGCGGTGGACTGCGCCAACGGCAGCGCCTCGGCCACCGCCAAACAGCTTTTTGAGGAGCTGGGCGCCGAGGTGGACTTTTTGGCCTGCGAGCCAGACGGGGTGAACATCAACGAGGGGGTGGGCAGCACCCACCTGGAGGTTCTGCAAAAATATGTGGTGGAGCACGGCCTGGAGGCCGGGGTTGCCTTCGACGGCGACGCCGACCGCTGCCTGTGTGTGGACGAAAAGGGCAAGGTGGTGGATGGTGACTTCATCATGGCCATCTGTGCGCTGGACATGAAGGAGCGCGGCAAGCTGCGGAAGGACACCGTGGTGGGCACCATCATGACCAACATGGGCTTCCAGAAGTTCTGCGAGGAAAACGACATCCGCTTCGAGGCCACCAAGGTGGGCGACCGCTACGTGCTGGAGGAGATGGAGATCGAGGGCTACCGTTTTGGCGGCGAGCAGAGCGGCCACGTCATCTTCCGGGACTTCGCCACCACCGGCGACGGCCAGCTCACCGCCATCCAGCTGCTCAGCCACATGCGCCGCTGCGGCAAAAAGCTCAGCGAGCTGGCATCGGTGATGACCCGCTACCCCCAGGAGATGGTGAACATCAAGGTTTCGCCCGAGGGTAAGCTGGCCTTCTACAACAACGAGGCGGTGCACGACATTGTGCAGCAGCAGAAGGAACTGCTTGGCGACGAGGGCCGGGTGGTGGTGCGCGTCTCCGGCACCGAGCCGCTGATCCGCGTGATGGTGGAGGGCAAGGACGGCAAGGCCATCAAGGCCGTTGCCGCCGAGATTGCCAAGGTTGTAAAAGCCGAGCTGGTATAAGTCCCGGACCTGTCTGGCCCAATGCCTTTTCTGACTATCCTGTGTGGGCAGAAAGC
>JAJDIZ010000125.1 GCA_030266915.1 Ruminococcaceae bacterium OttesenSCG-928-D13
TTGGCGTGGTAGAGCGCCTCGTCTGCCGCGGCAAAAAACTCCCGCCGGCCGCCAAAGCGCTCGGTGTCGTAGCGGCAAACCCCGCCGCTGACCGTGGCGTCGATCGGGTTATCCAGCAGCAGGGCGCTTGCGCTGAAGGAGGCGCGGATGTTTTCGGCCAGTTGCAGGGTGGCCTGCTCGGAGCGGGTGGTGAGGATGGCGAACTCCTCCCCGCCGTAGCGGAAAAGGTGATCCTGCGGGCTGCCATTGTGGCGCAAAGCGCGCACCAGTGCCATCAGCACGGTGTCGCCCACGTCGTGGCCGTATTGGTCGTTCACCGCCTTGAAATTGTCGATATCCAGCAGCACCAGAAGGAAGGGCTCGTCATCCTGGTTGTGCGCCTGGATCAGCTCGTCCAGCTTTTCGTAGAAGGCGCCGTGGTTGTAGAGGCCGGTCAGGGAGTCCAGCTTGGTTTGCTGCTGGGCGCCATGGATCAGGGTGACCAGCTCGGTTTGCCGACGCAGCACCATGACGGCGATCAGCGCGGTGACCACGATGATGGTGAAGTTGGTGCCGATGTCGCCCAGCAGGGGAACGGTGCCGTAGTCCCGGGCGGCCACATAGTGGTAGATGCAGACCACAAAGACGCCGTAGCTCACCAGCCCCAGGCCGGTGGCGAAGATGATGGGCTTGATATCCACATAGGAGAGGGCAAACAGGATTGGAATGGCGAACAGCCCCTGGGTGACCAGCACATAGTTGTGCACAAACGAGAGCAGGAACACAAGCCCTGTGATCCCGGTGATGAAAACATAGGCCTGCATGGCAAATTTGCGGCGCGGCAGCAGGTATTCCGAGGCAAGGGCCAGCACCCCCACCACGGCCAGGCAGCCACCGGTGGGGACAAGGATAAAGTCCCGAATGTATTCGGGATAGTTGGTCACCTCGCCCAGAATGCTGTAGCCCAGCAGCAGCGCAAGCTCGGTGAGGAATACCGCCACGACTGACAGCCAGATCAGGCGAAGCAACCGCCGGCCCCACTGGTCATAATCCAGCTCGGCCTCATATTCAAGACTAAACATCTGAGACCACACCGCCCTCAAAAAAATAATACTATCATCTTACAATAAACAGGGTGGCACGCGCAATAAAGATGGTCATGAGTTGACGTAAATCGGCATGAACGGATAAAATTGGCGGGTTGCAGCGGCTAAACCGGGGTATTTGGGCGGTCCTGATCGCCGTCGGCCTTGAACAGGGTGAAGCCCTTGGGCCGGCTGGTGAAATAGTAATAGTCGGTGTTCTCATAAAGGGGCGGGTCGAGGTAGTTGGGGATGATGTTGGGGCTGTTCTCGACGCGTTCGGCAAAGCCGGCGGCCCGCATGGTTTCGGCCGGGATGCCCGCGCAGTAGCAGTCGGCGTACTCGGCCCCGAATTCGGCCATCAACCGGGCAATGGCCGCCCCGCACCGGGGCAGGAAGTCCACCGGGCCGATGTAATCGGCGATGCGCAGCACATGGGTGCCCGCCGCCGGGATCACCCGCAGGGCCAGCAGGGCGGTGGGCGTGGCCGCGCCGGGCGCAGTGGCGGCGTAGAGCGCATAGCGCTGCCGGGGGTAATTGAAATACCGCCGGGCGAGGTACCACAGGTCTTTGCGGGGGCTGATCCCGGCGGGCGGCACAAAGCCGCTGGCCGCGAGGGCCGCCGCGTCGGGAAGCAGGGCCAGGGCGGCGTCGCCGGTGGCGGGGGGGATGTCCTTCTCAGCGATGCGGGCCAGCCGGTAGCCGTCCGGGGGCCGGTCGGCCAGGCGGTAGAAATGGCCCACCCGGCCGGCCTCGAAGCCGAGGAAACGGTAGAAGGGCAGGGTTTCGGGCCGGATGTTATTGCAGGCCAGGGTGTGGCAGCCGGTGAGGGCCGGAATCTGTTCCATCAGCTCGAGGCCGCTGCCCTTGGCGGCCTTGTCCGCCACCCACAGGGAGACCCACAGGTCGGGGCTTGGCGCCGCCGAGGCCGCCACCAGGCCGGCCAGGGCCGCGATGGCGTCGCCCTGTTCGCACAGGGCAAAGCTGAGCCGCCCGGGGAAGGCCTCGTAGTAATAGGAAAAAAAATCCGGCAGCTCTATCAGAGGATGCCGGCTGTCCCAGTGTTTGCGCATGAATGCGATGATGGCGGGCTTGTCCTTTGGCGCCGCCAGACGGAAGGTGTAGTCCATAATTTTTGTCCTGTTGTCAAGAAATTTGCTGAACTCGACCCGTCGCAGCCAGCCTCCGCCTTCCTTCCACCCACATCATCGGCTCACCTTCGCCCTTCGGGCTTGGCTCACCGTGTGTGGGCTCGGGTGTTTGCCTGCGGCAAGCCACCCTCGGCACTAAAGTGCCCCATCGGCGTTTTCTGGGCGTCGGGTGTCATTTGTTTTCCCCAAGGGGATGCTCCGCGATGCCGCAGTCCGCGGCAAAGCCAAATGCCAGCCCCCTTAAGGGGCCCTTAGCTCTCTCCCCCGGTGATGGGTAAAACCACGCCGGTGATGAAGCCGGCTTCGTCGCCCAGCAAAAACTCCATGGCGGGCACCACATCGGCCGGGGTGGCGTTGCGGCCCATCGGGTTTTTCTCGGCGGCCATCTGCACAATCAGGTGGGGGGTGTCGGCCAGGAACTTTGTCTCCATCATTGTGGGGGCCACGCAGTTCACCGTGACGCCGCTGGGGGCGTAGTCGGCCGCGAGGCTCTTGGCCAGGCCGTGCAGCGCCTCCTTGGCCACGATATAAGCGGCGGCGTTGCGGGGCGGAATACCCAAAACGTAGCTGCTTAGCATAAACAAAACCCGGCCGCGTTTATTCTTGGCCATCACAGGCACGAAGCGCTTGCACATGGCGATGGCGGTGTCGATCTGCACCTTCATGTCCAGGTGGAAGCGGTCCTCGTCGAAGCTTTTGAACTTCACGTTCACCAGCCGCAGGGCGGGCAGGTGGACGATGTGGCTGGGGGCGCCCACCGTTTGCTCCACGCTGTCCAGAAAGCGGGCCAGGTTGGCCTCGTTTGTCAGGTCAGCATCCCAGGTTTTGATGCGTCCCGGGTATTTCTGCGCCAGCGGGGCCAGGTGCTCAAGGTCGCCGCAGCCCTGGGCGGCCACAATGTCGTCCTCGGCGCCGTGGGCTAAAAGGCGGTCGATCAGCAGGGTGCCCACATCGCTGGAGGCGCCGGTGATCAAATAAGTGTTAGGCATGGTGTATTGCTCCTTGGTTTTTGCAAAAGGTGGGGCGAAACAGGCGGGATATGTTCTGGAGCGCGGCTAGGGCTTCATCGGAGGCAACAAGTCCGATAGCCATCTTGGCAATCACTAACTTGTAACCTTGGTGTCCGGCAGGATATGCGAAGCATCCGCGTGGAGGAACATAGCCTGACTGTTTCGCATTACACAGGCAACTCAACCCCCGCGCGGATCACCCCGCGGGTGACCTGCACGCCGTGCTGGTTGGTGATTTTTGCCTTGATGGTGACCAGATGGAAGGTCTCGTTCAGCTCGCTGACGGTGCCCGAGACGGTCAGCTCGTCCCCGATGTACACCGGCTTTGCAAATTTGGCCTCCACCCCGTGCAGCAGGCAGGTCTCGCCGGGCAGGTACACCCCGGCCAGGGTGGAAAACAGGCTGGCGCCCAGCATGCCATACACCACCCGCCCGCTGTGGCCACGGGCCTGGGCGGCCGCGTCACTCATGTGGATCGGGGAGATGTCGCCGCTCAGCTCGCAGAACAGCCGCATCTTCTCCTCGGTGACGGTGGTGGTGAAGCTTTCGGTCTGCCCGATGGAAAGCTCGGCAAAGGTGTAGCGGTTCATCACTGCACGCCCAGCCGTTCGAGCAGGTCGATCATGTCACCGATGTTTTGCAGGCCCCGCACGTCGGCCAGATTGAACTTCAGGCCGTACTTTTTCTCGATGGTGGTGAGCAGGTTGATCTGCTCAAGGCTGTCCCAGTCCTCGATGTCCGGGGCCGAGGTGGCGTCGGTGAGCACAATGGTGTCGTCGTCAAAATTGTCGCGGAAAATCTCCTGCACTTCGCTCATTACGCGGGCTCTGTCCATGTCTGATCCTCTTTCTCTTATACTAATTTAATAGCGCTGTTTTTGGCTGTGTAATCTGCCGGAATTGTAAAGCGGAAGCGGCGCTCCGCCGCGCTTTCGTCCACCAGATCAAAGCCAATTGTAGCATAAAAGTCCTTCACCAACAAGTTTTTGGCGGTGGACAGCCAGCTGCCGGTGATGGCTGTGATGCCCCGCTTTTTGCATGTGGCCACCAGGGCGTCGAACAGGGCGTACTCCAGCTGGCGCTTGAACACCCGGCAGCTCATGATCCACAGCTCAATGTCAAGCGCGTCGCCCTCGACGCGGCCGATCAGCGCGGTGGTGAGGCCGTTGTCCCCAAACTTGTCCACCAGGCGCCCGGAAAGGGTGACCACGGCCGGGTCGGCCATCAGGGCGTCCACCTCGGCGGCGGTGTAGCGCCGGGTGGTGAGGTTGAATTGGTTGGTTTTGTTGATCAGCTGGGTGATGCGCTCGGCGTGGGCCGGGGTGAAGGGGCCGATCTCGGCGGTCATCTCAAGGCTTTTCAGGTAGCTGTCGTAGTCGCCGGCGGTGGCCTCGGCCCTGGCACGCTGGGCGTTCTCCTTGTACATTGCGTTTCTGGCCGCATCGTCGGCCGAAAGGGCGCTCACTTCAAAGTACCCACCCCGGTCCAGCAGGCGGATGCTGTTCTCGGGCGCGCCGCCGTCCACCGGCGGGGCCTCCACCGCCGGCAGAACACCGGTCACCTCGGCCCGTTCGGCCGGGTTGTCATCGGTAAACACCAGGCTGTCCACCCCGATGTTCAGCGTCTCGGCGATCCTTTTCAGGCTGCCGCTCTTGGCCTCCCAGTTGGCCTCAAAGCAGAGGAAGTCGTCCTTTTTAAGCGGGCTGTCGGCCCGCTCGAATCCGGCGGCAGCGTTCGCCTCCTCATTCTTCGAGGCCACGTTCAGCAGGATGCCCCGGCTTTTCAGCAGGGCGAGGTAGCCCTGGAACTCGGCGAAGGCCAGCCCCGCCGGGGTTTCGCTGCCCAGCTCAACGCCGTCCGGCCCTACCTCGCCGATCACC
>JAJDIZ010000126.1 GCA_030266915.1 Ruminococcaceae bacterium OttesenSCG-928-D13
AACGGCGACTGGGTGGTGGGCGAGATGGCGGAGGCCCCCCGCGCCGAGGGCTTTGAGTGGGGCTTCACCGCGGTGCCCGCCTACGAGGCCGGCGGCGACCGCTACGCCGTGACCTGGCTGGAGCAGTGCTGGATGCCCGCGGGCGCCGAAAACAAGGACGCCGGCAAGCAGTTCATGGCCTACCTGTACAGCGATGAGGCCGCCGCCATCTTTGGCTCGCACGACGCGGTGCAGCCGGTGCAGGCCGCCATCGACTCCCTGTCGGAGGCGAAGAAGCCCTTCTACGGCATTTACAGCGAAGGCGCCAAGCCCGCCCTGGGCGGCTGGGCGGCCACCGAGCCCATCGAGGGCCTGACCACCTACGACACCTGGTTCCAGCCCGTTAACAGCCTGGTGAGCGGCGACAAGACCATGGAGCAGTACAAGGCCGACATTCTGGACGCCTGCGCGCGTTTCCAGGAGGCGCTGCTGTAAGGCACCGGCTATAAACACAAAGGCGGCGAGCCTGTCTCGCCGCCTTTTCACCAAAAGGGGATGTTTGGTATGAAAAAGCAAAAGGGCCGCGGGCTGTTCGTCTTTTTGTGCGCCGCACCGGCTGTTCTGCTGTTTCTGGTGTTCATGGTGTACCCCACCGTCAGCGTGTTCCGCCTGTCGCTGTACAAGTGGAGCGGCCTGAACCCGAACAAGGAGTTTGTGGGCCTTAACAACTTCAAAATCCTGTTTGCAGACATGAATTTCGTCAGGTCTTTTCAAAACACCATCCTGCTCATCGTGGTGGTCACCATTGTCACCCTGGGGCTGGCTTTGGTGTTTGCCGCCATCCTCACCCGGGAGAAAATCCGCGGGCAAAACTTCTTCCGCGTTGTTTTCTACATCCCCAACATCCTGTCCATCGTGATTGTGGCGGCCATCTTCTCCGCCATATACGACCCTAAAAACGGCATGCTGAACAGCCTGCTGAACCGGCCCGCCGGAGAGGAAATTCTATGGCTGGGCGACCAGAAAATCGTCATCTGGTCCATCGTTATCGCCCTCATCTGGCAGGCCATCGGCTACTACATGGTGATGTACATGGCCAGCATGGCCAGCATTCCCCTGAGCCTTTACGAGTGCGCAGACCTGGAGGGCGCCAGCCATGTTCGGCAGTTCTTTTCCATCACCATTCCCCTTATCTGGAGCAACATCCGCACCACCCTCACCTTTTTCATCATCAGCACCATCAACCTGTCGTTTCTGCTGGTGAATGCCATGACTGGCGGCGGCCCCGACGGCGCCACCGAGGTGTTCCTGAGCTATATGTACAAGCAGGCGTACACCAACTCCAGCTTTGGCTACGGCATGGCCATCGGCGTGGTGGTGTTCACCTTCTCTTTTGCGCTGAGTGCGGTGGTGAACGCCATCACCAGGCGCGAAACCGTGGAATTGTGAGGGAGGGCCCATGAAACAGACGAAAAAGGGAAGCGGCGTCCTGTTCAAGGTGGTGGTGTACCTGGCCCTGATTCTGCTGACCGTCTCCATCATTGTGCCGGTTGGCTGGGTGTTCATGGCCAGCGTGAAGCAAAACGCTGAGTTCTACGGCAACCCCTGGGCGCTGCCGGCGGGGCTGCACTGGCAAAACTTTGTTGACGCCTGGGTGAACGCCCGCATGGGCGACTACTTCCTTACCTCGGTGCTGGTAACGGCGCTGTCCCTGGCCATTCTGCTGGTGGTGGCGCTGCCGGCGGCCTACGTGCTATCCCGGTTTAAGTTTCCCGGCCGCAAGGTGCTGAACACCGCCTTCATGGCGGGGCTGTTCGTCAACGTCAACTACATTGTGGTGCCCATCTTCCTGCTGTTCATCGATTGGGACCGCGGCCTGCGCAGCCTTGTGGGCACCACCTTCTTTTTAAACAACCCGGCGGTGCTGGCCCTGGTGTACGCCGCCACCGCCCTGCCCTTCAGCATCTACCTGCTGTCCAGCTACTTCATCACCATTCCCAAGGACTATGAGGAGGCCGCCTATGTGGACGGCGCAGGCTACCTGCGCACCATGGTGAAGGTGATTTTCCCGATGGCGCGGCCCAGCATCATCACCATCATCCTGTTCAACTTCCTGTCCTTCTGGAATGAGTACATCATCAGCATGACCCTTATGACCGACCCGGGCGGCGCCCGCACCCTGACCGTGGGGCTGATGAACCTGATGAAGGCCCAAAACGCGGCCGCCCAGTATGGCCAGATGTACGCGGGCCTTGTGCTGGTGATGCTGCCCACCCTGATTTTGTACATCTGTGTGCAAAAGAAGTTGACCCAGGGCATGACCCTTGGCGGCCTGAAAGGCTAGGTGCAAACAATGAATTCATACACATTGCAAAAGCTGAAAACAGCCGCGGGCGCGCTGGTGGTGGCCCTGTGCCTGGGGCTGATTGTGCTGGCCCAGCGCAGCGTGGGCTGGGGCAGCCTGGGGCTGATGGTTCTGGGGCTGGCCGGCCTGCTGGCGGTGCTCTGGCTCTACAACCGGGGGGTGGAAAAGCCCCGCCCGGTGGGCGGAGCCAACAATAATTCTGAGGATTCCCGAGGGAGCTGACATGGAGCAAAATAAAGGACGGCTCACCATTCCAACCGACCTGGACGTGGTGCCGGAGACCCTTGAACTGATGGCGCGCTGGGGCGCCGATGCCATCCGCGACGCCGACGGCACCCAGTTTCCGCCGCAGCTGGCCAACACCGGCGCCAAGGTGTATGCCACCTACTACACCACCCGCAAGGATAACGACTGGGCGCGGGAAAATCCCGACGAGGTGCAGCAGTGCTACATCATGACGGCCTTCCACGCCGCCGGGGAAAGCGGGCCCCTCACCGTGCCGCTGATGGCGGGCATCTCCCAGGAGCTGATGTGCCCCAACCACAGCTGTGACACCGGCCGCTGGTGGGAGGTGATCGACCGCACCACCGGGCAGGTGGTGCCGCCGGCCGGCTGGCGCTACGACCCGGCCGCCCAGACGGTGCAGATTGAGGCCCCCATTCCCTGGCACGAGTACACTGTCAGCTTTTTGGCCTGGCTGATATGGGACCCGGTGCACATGTACAACGCCGTGGTGAACGGCTGGCAGGGGGAGCATCAAATCACCTTTGACGTGCGCATGCCCAAAACCCGCGCCTGGAGCCTGGAGCGGCTGCGCCGGTTTTTGCAGGACAACCCCCAGGTGGACGTGGTGCGTTTCACCACCTTTTTCCACCAGTTCACCCTTGTTTTTGACGAACTGAAGCGTGAAAAATATGTGGACTGGTATGGCTATTCCGCCAGCGTGAACCCGGTGCTACTGGAGCAGTTCGAGGCGGAGGCCGGCTACCCCTTCCGGGCGGAGTACATCATCGACCAGGGCTACTACAACAACCAGTACCGGGTGCCCACCCGGGAATACCTGGACTTCATGGCTTTCCAGCGCCGCGAGGTGGCCGCCCTGGCCAAGGAGATGGTGGACATCGTCCATCAGGCGGGGCGCGAGGCGATGATGTTTTTGGGCGACCATTGGATTGGCACCGAGCCCTATCTGGACGAGTTCGCCGCCATCGGCCTGGACGCCGTGGTGGGCAGCGTGGGCAACGGCTCCACCCTGCGGCTCATTGCGGACATCCCCGGCGTGAAGTACACCGAGGGCCGCTTTTTGCCCTATTTCTTCCCGGACACCTTCCACCCCGGCGGCGACCCCACGGCGGAGGCGCGGGAGAACTGGGTGACGGCCCGGCGGGCCATCCTGCGCAAGCCCATCGACCGCATCGGCTACGGCGGTTACCTGAAGCTGGCTCTGGATTTCCCGGACCTGATCGACTATATCGAGAAGGTGGCCGATGAGTTCCGCATGCTGTACGAGAACATCTCCGGCACTAAACCCTTTTGCCACGGCACGGTGGCGGTGCTGAACGCCTGGGGCAAAATGCGCAGCTGGGGCGCGCACATGGTGCACCACGCGCTGTACCAAAAGCAAAATTACAGCTATGCCGGCGTCATCGAGGCGCTGTCCGGCGCGCCGTTTGAGGTGCGGTTCATCAGCTTTGAGGACATTCTGGCGGCCGGCGGAGTGCCGGCGGGCATTGATGTGCTTATCAACGTGGGCGATATGGACACCGCCCACAGCGGCGGCACGTATTGGGCGGATGAGCGGATCGTCACGGCGGTGCGGCGCTACATTGCCGGTGGCGGCGGCTTTGTGGGGGTGGGCGAGCCCACGGCCTGCCAGTGGCAGGGGCACACCTTCCAGCTGGCCAATGCCCTTGGGATGGAGCTGGAGCGCGGCTTTACGCTGGGGTACGACAAATACAATTGGGACGAGCAGCCGCACTTCATCACCGAGGACGCCCCCACCATTATTGATTTTGGCGAAGAAAAAGGGAACATCTATGCCCTGCCCGGCACCACCGTGCTGCGCCAAAAAGACAAAAGCGTGCAGCTGGCGGCCAACAACTACGGCGCAGGCCGATGCGTGTACCTCAGCGGCCTGCCCTACAGCTTTGAGAACAACCGGCTGCTGCACCGGGCACTGCTGTGGAGCTGCCGCAAGGAGGCCGCCCTGCACCGGTGGTTCAGCAAAAACCTCTTTGTAGAGGTGCACGCCTACCCCGGCAAAAACCAGTACTGTGTGGTGAACAACACCGGCCTGCCGCAGCAAACCACGGTTTGGCGGGAGGGCGGCAGCAGCTTTGCATGCAACCTGGCCGGCAACGAGATAAAGTGGTTTCCCATGGACCAGCCCCACGCCGCAAAGGCCTAGCTGTTCCGGTCGGCCACAACGCAGAACAGACCCGCGCCAAACCCGGCGTGGGTTTTTAAATGACGAAGATGGGCCTGAACACACCAAAGACCGGCACGACTTCCAACCGGGCAAAATCTCTGGGCCTGCCGTGTGTCACGTTGGAAAGCTTCCTGATCAACCTGGAGATACCGGGTGCTATCCCAAACGACCAGTACGTGCGCAATGCATTTCCATTTTTGCCTACGGTGATAATGCCAACCACC
>JAJDIZ010000127.1 GCA_030266915.1 Ruminococcaceae bacterium OttesenSCG-928-D13
ATGCCTCTCCACCCAGCAAAGAGGAACTTAAGCGGGTAGTGAAAATGATGCAGGGCGTCGGAGAATATACGATGCACAAGCAAATAGGTATAGGAGGTTGCATATGAGCGACAATTCTCAAGCCATTAAGCAGGCCATGCTGGAGCGTGGCTACGAACTGGTGATGATGGTGCCGGACAAGGCCGCGCTGGGCCGGTCCATCTACCCCACATCGAGACAGCCGGGGGCGGTGTTCCGGCTGGACGCCCAGGGCGGCCTGTATGACGGCTTTTTGGCAGACTACCACACCGCGAACAAGCGGTTCAACCACATTGTGGCCGAGGCGCCTGAGGCAAAGAGCGCGGAACAGATGATCTATTTCAACCAGGTGTACACCACCCACCGGATCGGCTTTTACAAGAACTGGATGATTGTGCAGCCCTTCGACGGTGAGATTTTCTGCTTTGCCCCCTCGGATGAGTGGGACGGCGGGCTGTTCCCGGACCTGGACTACCTGCTGGACATGTACCAACCCTTTGGGTACTTCTCCAGCCTGGAGCAGGTGCTGGAGTGCATTTAGCCGAAACGCGGGCGCGGCCCGCGTCTGCCGGGGATGGCCTTCCGGCACTGAAGAGGCAGGCCAAAACAACAAAAGGTGGTGAGTTTGTGGAGATGCTCAGTGTTAGTGCAGCGGCGCGTTATGAAGCCTGCACTCCACAGGCGATCCGAAACAGAATAAAGCGGGGCGAGCTGCCGGCCACCACGGTGATGGACCAGCGCAACCGCACAGTGTTTCAGGTTCCGTTCAGCGCGTTGAGTGAGGCCGGACAAAAGCGCTGGCTGGCCGAAAACCGTGCCGAGGTGCAGCAAAAACGTGAGCCGCAGGCAAAGCCCCTGGAAATGTATACCGCCGCCGAGCGTGAAGAAATCGGCTTTTGGATTGACACGCTGGAGCGGTGGCAGGCATTCAGGAACATGCCGGAGGTGAAGTCTAAAACACAGGTGGACCGGAAGTTTGTGCTGCTGTTCCAGCTGGACCACCCCGATATTCCAATGTCTGAGGCCATTTTGTACCGCAAGCTTCGCGCCTATAAGGCCAGCGACCTGGACGGACTTTTGGACAAGCGCGGGAAGTGGCGCAAGGGAAAGACGGACATGCCCGACAAGATTTGGCAGGTGTTTCTGACCTACTACCTGGACGAGGCCCAGCACCCGATTGCCCAGTGCATCAACTACACCCGCTGGTGGGCGCAGGAGCATGCCCCGGAGCTGGTGGACCAGATACCGAGTTACAGCACCTTCCGCCGGCACACGCTGGAGCTGGCCGAGCCGGTGAAGGTGATGGGCCGGGAGGGCGCCAAGGCCTACTATGACCGGTGCAGCCTGTATGTGCGGCGCACCTACGAGGACATGGAGAGCAATGACTGGTGGGTGGCGGACAACCACACTTTCGATGTCCAGTCGCAGGATGCCAGCGGGAAGATACACCGGCTGCACCTGACTGCTTTCTTCGATGCCCGCAGCGGGATATTTACCGGATGCCATGTGACGAACAACCCATGCAGCCAGGCGACGCTGATCGCGCTGCGCAAGGGCATCCAGAAATATGGCATTCCCCGAAATATCTACGTTGACAATGGCCGCGAGTTTTTGACCTACGACATCGGCGGCCTGGGCCACCGGGCCAAGCGGAAATTTGCAGACGGGACACCGAAGTTCGAGCCGCCAGGGGTTTTTAAGCGATTGGGCATCAACATGACCAATGCTCTGGTGCGGAACGCCCGGGCCAAGGTGGTGGAGCGGCGTTTCAGGGATGTTAAAGACCATTTTTCAAGACTTTTTGAGACCTTTACGGGCGGGAATGTGACCGAGCGCCCGGACAAGCTGAGCGGTGTGCTGAAAAATGGCGTGATCCCCACCGATGACCAGCTGACCGAAGTTTTTGAAACCCTGATGGACTTCTACTTTAACCAGCAGGTGTACAACGGCGAGGTGGCCAGGGACCGGGGCATGACCCGGGAGCAGGTGTTCTGGAAAAACCTGCATGGCCAGCGCCTGGCCCGCGAGGAAGACTTGAACCTGATGCTGATGCGCAGCAGCCGGCTACAGACCGTTGGCCGGCGCGGTGTGTTCCTGAACATTGGCGGGGTGCGCATTGACTACTACGACGAAACGCTGCGGATGCTGCAGGGCCAGAAGGTTTATCTGCGGTATGACCCGGAAAACCTTGACACGGTACGGATTTATGACACCGAGGACAAATTCCTGATGGAGGTGGCCCGGGACAACAAGCTGGTGCTGCCCTACGGCGCCAGCCAGGACCAGGTGAAGGAAGCCCAGCGGCAGGTGCGCCACGCCGAAAAGGTGGTGAAGCAGGCGGTGGCCTTCTCGACCCTGCCGATGCAGGCCCGCACTACCGCCCTGGAGCTGGTGCTTGCCCAAGCCGGCGCCGCCAAGGAGATGCGGCTGCTGCCGGACAAGCAGATGCAGACCATAGAACTGCACCAGGCCCAGGAGCAGCCCCTGCTGCAGGCCGTGGGCAGTGGCATGGATATAACCCGCATGGTGCGAAACGCATCAAAAAAGAAAACAGGCATGGAGGACTAGCGCAATGGGTATTCACTACAACAGGCTGATGCACCCGGACCAGCAAAAGGCCCAGCCCTATGATGCTGACATCAAGGAATTTGACCGCCAGCTGATTGACAAGGTGCATAAGCACTTGAAAGAGAGCAGGATGTCCCAGGAGGAGCTGGCCGGCAAGATCGGCATTTCCGGGCCGGCACTGAGCGCCTGGCGGCGGGGCTTGTACAAGGGCAATGTGACCAACGTTGAGGATAAAATCCAGTATTACTTTGACCATCTGGCGACCAAGACCAAGCGCAATGAACGGCTTCAGCCCTATTTGCCCACTGTGGACTATGTGCCCACCTCCATCTCGGAAGAAATTGTGGCAGCGATCAAGTACTGCCAGCTGGAGAAGGGCATCACCATTATTGACGGTGACGCGGGGATAGGCAAGACCATGGCGGCGAAGAAGTTTGTGCAGGACAACAAGCATGTGGCCATATATCTGGAGGCATCGCCGGTGTACGGCCACCTGGGCAGCTTTTTGAAGCTGCTGGCGAAGGCACTGAGCATCCCGGACAACTACCCCCGCTATGAGCAGACCCGGCTGATCCGGCAGCGGATGATTGGCTCGGAGATAGTGCTGATTATTGACGAGGCCCAGCACCTGCAATACCGGACGCTGGAAGAGATACGCACCATGAGCGACCCGGGCAAGATTTCGGACGATAAGGGCATCGGCATTGTGCTGATAGGCAACCGGGAGGTTTACGACCGGATGCTGGGACGCCAGGAGGCAAGATTCGCGCAGCTGTTCAGCCGTATCACCTGGCGCCAGGGGTATTCGACGCTGAACGTGGAGCGCAACGATGTGGAGATGCTGTTCCCCGGGCTGAAGCAGAAGAACATGGAAAAGGAACTGGAGTTCCTGCACGGCGTTTGCACCAGCAAGTGGGGCATCCGTGGCGCTGACAAGGTGTACACCAATGCGGCTCACAATGAGGATGTCTCTTTTGAAGGGCTGGTAAACGTGGCCCGGGCGATGGGCATCGGGTTCATGTGAGGAGGTGCCGACATGAAGGTGAAGCTTATGGTGATGACCTTTCTGGCGGGGCTGGGGTTTGGGGCCGCGCTGGTGATCGGCATGGTGCTGCTGATTTCCAACGGCACCATGGCCAGTGGGAAGGTGCTGGTGCCGCTGGCCTTTGGGTCCCTGATATACATTGGGTACCTGGTCGGGCTGCTGAGGGCGGAGGCGAAGGGAGAATGACAAAGGCTGAATGGGAGAAGGTGGAGCAGGCTTTATCAAATTTCTTCACAACCGTCACATTGGATGTTGATGGGTACAAGGTGCAGCTGCGGCTGGCACGGATCACCACCTATCGAAATGCGCTTGAAATCTTCGTGAACGGCTTTTTCAAAGGGGAATGGCTCATCAATGATTGTGAGGAGCGCCGCCGCTTTCTACCCCGAAAGGTTAAACATCTGTACACGGCCAACCAGGTTGAAAAGCTGCGGAAGGAACTGAAGGTGTCAAAAAAATCTGTTGAAAAGCACAATCCAAATTTTGATTACTACTCGACACACTGGACATCATTTGTAGCATTTAAAAAGCACCTAATCGCCAATAACACGACCATCGCGCTGGTGGAAATAAAGTAAAGGAGCGCACCATGCCTATTGCCGTACAGATCACACTGATCATTTGTGGCACCCTGGTTATCTTGTCTTTGCTGGGGCGGCCTAGGAGACCTGGCGCCTGATCGGCGCCGCCTAATGCAGCCGTAAGAATCAGAAATCAGCTTTTTTGATTCTTGCGCCGGTCACAAGCCCGGGCAATGCAGAGTGGGCAGCAACGCAGAAAGGAGGGAAACCATGAAAGGTTTGACCAAGGACCAGGTTGCAGAGATGCAGCGCAGTTACCGCAACGCTGAGGACAAGCGCAAGCAGGTGAAGATACTGTCGGAGCTGTTCGCCATCCCCCAAAACGCTGTTCGCGCTGCCCTGGGGCTGGAGCCGGAGCCAGTTAAGACAGCACTGGAGCTTGTTCGCCCCAAAAAAGAAAAGGGCAAGGTGCTGGACGCCGCCCAGGCTGAGGTGCTGGCGGGTAAAATGACCGTGAAAGAAGCGGCTGATCATTTTGACGTTAGCTACAATTCCCTGTATTGCAGGGTGTCGGCTGCGAAAAAAGGGGGGGCGGATGTGAAAAAGCCTGTGACGCCGCGTAAGCCCACTATAAACGAGGCGTTTGAAAAGTGCTTTGATGATCCCCAAAGCACGGCGCCCGCGCCTGAGGCGCCCCAGGCCACCGCCTCAGCTAAGCCGGCGGTGCCGGAAGCCGTGCCGCCTCCTGCGGGGCCGGCACCGATGCCGGATGTGAAGGCCATC
>JAJDIZ010000128.1 GCA_030266915.1 Ruminococcaceae bacterium OttesenSCG-928-D13
TACATGACAGGAAAGAGGAGATATAGATGAGGATATGCATCATCAACCCGAACAGTGACGCCGCGATGACCGCGGTGATCCGGGAGAACGCGCAGAACTTCGCGGCCGGCCGCTTCGAGGTGGACTGCCTGACCAACGAGACCGGCCCGGCCTTCATCGGCTGCTACGAGGACATGCACGCCTGCGAGGCCGGGATGGTGGCCCTTATAAAGGAAAGGCAGGCGGCCTACGACGCCTTCATCGTCGCATGCCACAGCGACCCGGGGCTGGATCTTTTGAAGGAGATCAGCACAAAGCCGGTGGTGGGCATCTGCGAGGCCTCGGTGAAGCTGGCCACCATGCTGGGCCACAGCTTTTCGGTGCTGTCCACCAGCATGCGGGCCGTGCCGAACAAGCAGGCGCTCTGCCGCAAATATGGGGTGGAGGCCAGCCTTGCATCGGTGGTGGGGCCAGATGGCGCCACGCCGGACTGGGAAAATCCCGACAACCTGATCCGGCTTGGCCGGCGGGCAGTGGAGCAGGACGGCTGCGAGGTGCTGGTGCTGGGCTGCGCAGGCATGGGCCACGTGGCGGCCCGAATGGGTGAAGAACTTGGCGTACCTGTGCTGGATGGCGTCACCTGCGCGCTGATGGTGGCCCAGGGTCTTGTGCAGGCGGGCTTGACAACAAGTAAAAAGAGGCGGTATCATGCAAAACAGACAGACTAACAGCACCCAAACCTCGGCTATGCAAGCCGACATCCGGCAGCTGGAGCAGATTTTCAGCCGGTTTTATGACATCGGAACCAACAGCCAGGGCGGGGTGACCCGGCTGGCCTACACCGAAGAAGAGGACCAGATGCACGAGGCTTTCCGGGCGCTGGCCGGGGAGATGGGCTTCGAAACCTACACCGACGAGGTGGGCAACAGCTACGCCGCCAACGCGGTGGAGGGCGAGTACACCCTGTTCGGCTCCCACCTGGATTCAGTCGTGAACGGCGGCCGGTACGACGGGGTGTGCGGCGTCATTGCCGGGCTGCTGGTGATGGACTGGGCCCGGACCGAGGGGCTGGAGGTGCCGCTGCGCACCGCGGCCTTCCGGTGCGAGGAATCCAGCCGGTTTGGCAAGAGCACGGTGGGCAGCGCCCTGGTTGCCGGGCGCATTGGCCGCCGGGACGTGGAGCACCTTGAGGGCATTGACGGCGCGGTGTTTGGCGAGGTGTTCGAAAAGCGCGGGCTGAACCTTGAGCCGGAGCGGATCAAACGGGTGAAACAATACCTTGAGCTGCACATCGAGCAGGGCAAGATACTGGACGAGGGCGGCCTGCGGGTGGGCATCGTCACCGACATCGCCGGCCCAAGGCGCTATCACATCCATATCCACGGCAAGGCCGAGCACTCGGGCGCAACCCCGATGAACATGCGCTATGACGCCCTTTGCGCCGCCGGTCAGCTGATTCTTGACATCGAGGGCATCGGCCGGGCCGAGGGCGCCCACCAGAGCGTGGCCACCGTGGGCAGCATCCAGGTGGAGCCCAACGTGCTGAACGTCACCCCGGGGCAGGTGGTGCTTGGGGTGGACCTGCGCGGCATCCAGGTGGAGAGCATTGCCCGGATGGAGACGGACATGAAGGCGGCGGCGAAGCGGGTGTCCGAGGAGCGCGGGGTGATCATCTTTGTGGAGAAAACCACCGACATGCTGCCCATCGGGCTGAACGGGGAGATGGGCAGCCGGCTGATCGCCTGCGCCGAACGGCTGCGCATCCCCTACAAGGTGATGCCGAGCGGCGCCGGGCACGACGCGATGTCCTTCGCCGGGCTGTGCCCCACGGCGATGGTGTTCATTCCCTGCCGGCAGGGCCAAAGCCACAACAAGAACGAATTCACCCCGCTGGAGTCGATCTACGACGGGGCGCGGGTGCTGTATGAATACGTGAAGGGGGAGACCTTGTGATACTGGTGAAGGACGGCCGGGTGATTGACCCGGCCACAGGAACCGACGAGATTCTCGACATCGTCATCAAGGAGGGGCGCATCCACCGCATGGGCAAATACCACGCGGGGGACGCCTACGAGCGGGTGGTGGACGCGAAGGGTCTTGTGGTGGCCCCCGGCTTTGTGGATACCCATGTCCATTTCCGGGACCCGGGCCTTACCCACAAGGAGGACCTTGCCACCGGCGCGGCGGCGGCCGCGCGGGGCGGTTACACCATGGTGGTGTGCATGGCCAATACGTCCCCAGTGGTGGACAGTGCCGAAGCTTTACAGGACGTTTTGAAACGGGCCGAAAAGCTGCCGGTGCGGCTGCATCAGGTGGCCACAGTGACCGAGGGCATGAAAGGCAAAGCGCTGGTGGACATGGCGGTCCTGCAAAAGGCCGGGGCGGCGGGCTTCTCCGACGACGGCCTGCCGATCACCGACACGGCGCTGGCGCGCCGGGCGATGGCCGAGGCGAAAAGTCTCGGCGCGGTGCTGAGCTTCCACGAGGAAGACCCGGCCCTGATCGGCTCTGCCGGGGTGAACGCTGGGCCGGCGGCCGAAGCGCTGGGCCTTGCCGGGGCGCCAGGGGTGGCCGAGGATGTGCTGGTGGCCCGGGACTGCATGCTGGCGCTGGACACCGGGGCGCGCATCGTCATCCAGCATGTCAGTTCTGGTAACTCGGTGGCGGTGATTCGGCTGGCGAAGGCCCTTGGGGCCGACGTGTGGGCCGAGGTGACCCCCCACCACTTCTCCCTGACCGAGCAGGCCGTGGCGGAATATGGCGTGAATGCCAAGATGAATCCGCCCCTGCGCACCGAGGCTGACCGCTACATGCTGATTGAGGGCCTGAAGGACGGCACGCTGGATATCATTGCCACCGACCACGCCCCCCCCACACCGAGGCTGAGAAGGGCGTGGAGCTTGCCAAGGCGCCCTCGGGCATCATTGGCCTGGAGACCGCGCTGGCCCTTGGCATCACCCACCTGGTGCGGCGGGGGCATCTGTCCATCAACGACCTGATTGGCAAGATGACCGCAAACCCGGCCCGGCTCTATGGCTTCGAGGCCGGCGGCATCCGGCGGGACGGCCCGGCCGACCTGGTCATCTTCAACCCCGACGAGTGCTGGGAGGTGGGGAACTTTGCCTCCAAGGCCTGCAACTCGCCCTTTGTGGGGCAGAAGCTCTATGGCCGGGTTCACACCACCATCTGCCGGGGGGAGATTGTCTACAGCGGCGGCGCGCCCTGAGCGGGCGCGCCCCCCGCCCGGGCATATATTGTGGGCGCGGATGTAAAATTTCGGATTGACTAAGGCATCAAAATGTGGTAAATTATCAATGTTGCCTAAGGCTTGAGAAAGCCAGTGGCGGTCAGATGCGCTGGGGCGCCTCCTGTGGCCCGCCCAAGATAGAATGATCTGACATTTCGATATATCGATGTAATTATTGAAGGGGCATAGCTCAGTTGGTAGAGCAGCGGTCTCCAAAACCGCGTGCCGAGGGTTCGAATCCTTCTGCCCCTGCCAAACAAAAACCACGGACAAACGCTTTAAATCGGCGTTTTGACCGTGGTTTTTTCTTGCCTGGACCAGCTTTTTGGGTTGCTTCCGGGGTTTAATTGAGCTATTTCAGCACGTCCACCAGGCCGTTCACGGTGGCAATGTGAATCGCGTCGGCCCGGTTTACGGCGCCGAGCTTGAAATAGATTTTGGAGATGTGCTTTTTAACGGCGTTTTCGCTGATGCCCATCAGCCGGCCCACCTCCTTTTGGGTCAGGCCCTGGGCCAGGTAGCGCAGGGTTTCGTCCTCCCGCTTGGTGAGGGCAACGCCGGAGCGATAGCTGTGATCCCGGCCTTTGTAGGCCTCCCGCATCATGTGCAGGCGCTTGGCAAAGGAGGAGGCGTCCTGATAGACGAGTTCCAGCCAGGCCCAGTCGTACCCGTCCGCCTCCAGCCTTTTCAGGCAGTCCAGCATGGCCATCATATCACGGCCGGACTCGGCCAGGCACAGCTTCAAATCGTTGGCATACACCATGTCGTAGGCGGTTTTGAAGGCCTGCGCAAAGCCGGCCATGTCACCTGCGCCCATCAGGTGCTGGGCTTTGAAGATGTAGAGGGAGAGCTTTTCGGGCCACCGACCCCGGTTTTCCAGCAGGGATTCAAGCTGCAGCAACACGGCATAGGCCCGGGCGCCCTCTCCCTTCTGGTGCAGGTAGCAGGCGCTCATCAGCAGTTTGCGGGCGATATTGATCGGGGTTGGCTCCGGGCCGGAGGTTGTCTCGCCGAGCCAGGGTGGCACCTTGTCCAGGTCGTCCAGGCACATGTAGAAATGGGCAATGGCGCAGTCTCGCAGCTCGTAGACGCCCACAAACCGGCCTTCATCCACATATTTGATGATCTCGCCCAGCAGGGCCAGCGCATTCTTGTGGTTGCCGTAGTACAGTTCGATGCGGCCCAGCCCCCACAGGGCGTTGCAGATGATGTCGTGCTGGCCGGTGTGCTGTGCTTTCAGCATGGCGCTGTTGAACATGGTGGCGGCATTATCCATCTCCGCCCGGTTGTAAGCGGCCTCGCCGGCAAACAGATATTCGTAGCCGTGGCCGCAGCCCCTTTTCACCTTGTCGGCATATTTCGTATATTCAAAGAAGTAGTCCACCATGCGCTCGAGCCGGCCGGGGGTGTTGTCCGGCAGGAAGAATGCACCGTGGTTGCCCACAGCCAGCAGCTCGGGACTGTGAATGCGGGACCCGTGGGGCACCTGCACGTAAGCTTTTTTCATCCACTCAAGGCCGGTGTCCTCGTTCAGGTAGGTGGCGATGTCGGCCAGGGCGGCGTAGGTATCACCAAGCAGCAGGCGCTTCTTTTCCGAATCGGGCTGGCGGAGCAGCCGGTCCACCACGCCGAGGAACAACTCCCGCGCCCGCTGAACCTCCGCGGCG
>JAJDIZ010000129.1 GCA_030266915.1 Ruminococcaceae bacterium OttesenSCG-928-D13
CGGGCCTATTTTTCACGTGTGGGTGCAGACCTCGCCGCGCACTACGCCCGGCTGGGTTCCCGCTGCTCGGAACTGGATGTAAACGGGCGGCTAAAAATCTTCCATGATTTTTACCGTCCCGGAGAAGAAAGCAGCTTTCACTTCGACATGAGCGCGGCCATGCGTCGCGGGCACAGCTTCAAGGACTATATCTGCCCCGACAGCATGGAGTTTGACAAAAACTATTTCAAGGTGGGCGAACGGTTCGGGCGCGTTTTGTTTTTGAAGGAGTACGCCAGCTATATCAAAGACTCCTTCATTACAGAAATTACCGAACTCAACCAGAACATGATCCTTTCCATCGACATCCGGCCCGTGACGATGGACGAGGCGGTGCGTGAGGTTGAAAAGCGTGTACTTGGCGTGGAGACCAACATCACCAACTGGCAGCGCCGCCAGAACTCGAACAACAATTTCAGCGCCATCGTACCCTACGACCTCGAACAGCAGCGGCAGGAAAGCCGCGAATTTTTGAACGATGTCACGAGTAGGGATCAGCGCATGATTTTTGCCACTGTAACCGTGGCACACACGGCAGCCACCAAAGAGCAGCTGGATGCCGACACCGAATCCCTGCTGTCCACCGCACGGAAAAACCTCTGCCAGCTTGCGCCGCTTTCGTTCCAGCAGCTTGACGGCCTGAACACGGTGCTGCCTTTCGGCCACACCAAAATTATGGCCGTGCGCACCCTCACCACCGAGAGCCTCGCCGTTCTCATGCCGTTCAAAGTGCAGGAGGTACAAGACCGGGGCGGCATCTATTATGGGCAGAACGCCATCTCCAACAACCTCATCATGTGCCTGAAAGAAAACCTGCAGAACTACTCGGCATTTCGGCTGGGCGTTCCCGGCAGCGGAAAATCTTTTGGCGCAAAGATGGAGCTTGCCATGATTGCCCTGATGTTCCCCGATGATGATATTCTGTGCTGCGACCCGGAAAATGAATTTTCCGCGCTTATCAAGGCCCTGGGGGGCGAAGTCATCCGCATCGCGCCGGGCAGCGACGACCATATTAACGCTCTTGATATGGTGGAGGGCTACGGCGAGGGCACCGACCCCGTTATCGACAAGAGCCAGTTTGTCTGTTCGCTCTTTGAGCAGCTTGACAAGAACGGCCTGCTGCCGGAGGAAAAAAGCATCATTGACCGCGCCGTGCGCAGCGTTTACGAAAATTACCGGCTCGGCGGCAAGCTGCCCACCCTTGCCGTGCTGCGCGAGGTATTGCTGGAGCAAGAGGAGCCAGAGGCCAAGCGCCTGGCGCTGAAAATGGAACTGTTCACCAGCGGTTCTCTCAACGCTTTCGCGCACAAAACCAATGTGGACGTTTACAGCCGCATCATTAACTACAATATCATGGACCTCGGTTCACAACTCAAAACGATGGGCCTCTTGGTCATAACGGACGCGATGATAAACCGTGTGACCGAGAACTGGCGCAAAGGAAAACGGACGCACATCATCTTGGACGAATTTCATGTCGTGTTTGAGAATGAATTTAGCGGATCGTTTTTCAATTCAGCGTGGCGCAGGTTCCGAAAGCGCAACGGCTACCCAACAGGTATCACGCAAAACGTGGAGTACCTGCTGGATTCTGTGTTGGCCAGCACCATGCTCTCCAACTCCGAATTTATCGTCATGCACAACCAGGCTGCCTCTGACCGTGGCAAACTGGCGAAGCTCCTCAATATCTCCAGCGAACAGATGTCGTATATCACCAATGCCAAAGAGGGCAGCGGCCTTATCCGCATCGGCAGCGCCCTGGTGCCTTTCAAGAACGATTTCGACCGTTCAACCGAACTGTACCGCCTTATGACCACCAAACCAAAGGAAATGGCAGTCGGATGACATTAATTACACGGGCAGGCGGGGCGGTTTTGCGCCCCGCCTGTTTCCCTTTGGAGGCATAGAAAATATATGAAGAAACGATTCCTTGTCATGCTGGCGTCAATGCTGGTTGTTCTCATGGGATTTTCCGGCTTTCAGCTATGGCGATATTTCACCGCCGAGCGGGAAACCCAGCAGCAATATGACGGGTTGGTCGAACAGATTAAATCCCCGCCGCCATCCGCGTCGGGGCAAGGGGCACCCGGCGAGGAACCCAAGCCGGAATGGACAGTCAACGACCAATACGGGCCGCTGTTTGAAGAAAACCCCGATATGCTCGGTTGGATTTCTATTGAGGGCACCGCACTGAACTATCCCGTCATGCACACTCCCGGCAGCCCTGACTTTTACCTGCGGCGCAACTTTGAAAAGCAGTACAGCGAGGCCGGGGTGCCCTATGCCGCCGAGGGCTGTTCCGTCAGCCCGCAGAGCGACAATATCACCATCTACGGCCACCACATGAAAAGCGGAAAGCTGTTTGGTGCGCTGGACGGCTACAAAAATGAAGCCTTTTGGCGGGAGCACCCCATCATCCGTTTCGATACTCGCGCAGGGTTTGGGGAATATGAGGTGTTCGCCATGTTTAAGGTGATTCCCGCCGACTTTTTGTACCACAGCTTCATCAATGCGGCGGAGCAGGCCGAGTTTGACGAGTATGTGCGCCGGTGCAAATCCCTTTCATTTTACGACACCGGCATCACGGCGGCCTATGGCGATGAGCTAATTACCCTTTCCACCTGTGAGTATTCGCAGGAGGATGGCCGCCTTGTGGTGGTGGCGAGAAAAATCCGGGAGGGTGGTGCGTAGCGGTGGGGAAAATAAAGGGGCGGGACACGGTAAAGGACATAAAGGTGTTTGACCGCGCCGCCGAAGTGTCCACACACATGAAAAAAGCCGCCGTCAAGTCCAAAAGTGCGATAGAGGCGGCTGACCGGCAGGCCGGGCAAGCGCAGGATGCAGCTTCGCCGTCTGAATATGCCGCCGACAGGGTTTCGGGTGGCGCGCGGGACACGGCAGAACGGGCGGGTACCGCCCTGCGGAAAAACCCTGTTAAAAAGGCTTCCGAAAACATGAACAAGGCGCGGGAGAATGCGCAAGAGGTCAAACGGCAGGTTGTGAATATCCGAAACGCGGTGAAGCGGCCCGATGCAGACGCGCCCAAAAAGGAGATGATAAAGCGGGCCAAGCGCACCGCCACCCGCACCCGGCAGGCGGCAGACAAAACCATTAAGACCGCGACCAAGACGGTAAAGGGCACAGCGCAAACCGCGCAGAAAGGCATAAAGACCGCTGAACAAACCGCCAAAGTTACTGTAAAAACCACACAGCAGACCCTAAAGGCTACGCAGCGCGCGGCGCAGGTTGCCGCTAAAGCGGCCAGGGCTACGGCACAGGCGGCAAAGGTGGCGGCGAAAGCGGCGGTGACGGCGGCCAAAACCGCCGCCAAAGTCGCGGTTGCCACCGTCAAAGCCATCATCGCCGCGCTGAAAGCTCTGATTGCGGTCATTGCTGCAGGCGGCTGGGTGGCCGTGGGCATCATCCTCATCATCTGTTTGATTGGCCTCTTGCTTGGCTCCATCTTCGGGATATTCTTTTCCGGCGAGGATAGCGGCACAGGCCGAACCATGCCCGATGTCGTGGCCGAGCTGACAACCGAGTTTTACAGCGAGATTGAGGAAATAAAGCGGGAGAACCCGCATGATGTGGCCGTGGTTGACCCGATGGCGATTAACTGGCAGGATGTGCTTGCGATTTATGCCGTCAAGGTCAGCACAGATCCCACTGATGGGATGGATGTCGCCACGCTGGACGATACAAAGGTGGAGAAACTGCGGGGCATCCTCCGGGATATGGTGAGCCTTTCCTATTCCACCAGCACCGAAACACGGGATCGCATTGTACTGGATGGTGACGGAGAGGAAACCACCGAGGAAGTGGAGATTGTCATCCTCACCATCACCATGACACAGAAAACCGCCGATGAAATGGCGTCGCAGTACGGTTTTACCCAAACACAGCAAGACCAGTTGCACGAATTGTTAAGCCCGGAATATGCAGACCTATGGGCGGCACTTGTCGGCGGTGTTGTCGCGGGGGATGGCACCATTCTCATAGGCAACCCCGGTTTTGTGCCGACAGGTATCTTCTCATGGCCACTGGCCGAGGATTATCCCGTCAATTCCGGGTTTGGCTACCGCGCCGATCCGTTCGACCCATCAATTACGAATTTCCACGGCGGCGTGGATATTCGCTGCCCGGAGGGAACGCCCATCCTCGCGGCCGCAGACGGAACGGTGGTTGTGGCCAACGCCACCGATTCATGGGGCGGCAGTTGGGGCTACTATGTCAAAATCCAACATGACAGCACGTTCCACACCTTGTATGCTCACTGTTCCCGCATTGCCGTCACAAACGGCCAGCAGGTGCAGAAAGGCCAGGTTATTGCCTATGTGGGCAGCACCGGCAACTCCTCCGGGAACCACCTGCATTTTGAGGTCTATGTGGGCGGTACAAGGGTTGACCCGATGGACTATTTTGAGTGAGATTCTAGTGGCTCGGATTTGCGGCCACACACAAGAAAGGGCCATATATATCCCCGGCAGCTTACGCAGCCGGAGATATACATATTTTCGCTCCAGAGTTACATAGGAAAGTGGTACATCGTATTTTGAGAAAACGTTGCTTCCCGGCGTTGGTTTATAGGTGCCATCGGGTTTCGTTATGGCTTACTTCTTTTGTCTCCAAGCACATAAAATACACCGATAGAAGGGAAGATGTCAGATTCTCTATCCTTGGCTGAAAAGAAAATATGGTACATCCGTTCGATGTATACCTTGAGAACCGTGATAAAAAAAGCAACAAAGGCTGAATATGAAAGCAATACCTCAAGACTATATTGTGATTCGCTTTGCTCGTCATTATTTTCTGCTTCAAAGAAATCATCGGTTCGAGAGGACTGGC
>JAJDIZ010000013.1 GCA_030266915.1 Ruminococcaceae bacterium OttesenSCG-928-D13
CGACACCCATGGCGAGGGCATCCTCAACACCATCTTCGACGGCTTTGCCCCCTTCGCCGGGGATATTGCCGCCCGCAGCACCGGCAGCCTCATCAGCTTCGAAACCGGCACCGCCGTGGCCTATGGCCTGCACGCCGCCCAGGAGCGCGGCCGCCTGTTCATCGGCCCGGGGGAGAAGGTCTACGCCGGCATGGTGGTGGGCGTCTCGCCCAAGGCCGAGGACATCACGGTCAATGTCTGCAAAACCAAGCACCTCACCAACGTGCGCGCCTCCGGCAGCGACGACGCCCTCCGCCTCACCACCCCCACCCGCCTGTCCCTCGAGGAGTCCCTCGAGTTCATCCGCCCGGACGAGCTGGTCGAGGTCGGCCCCCAAACCATCCGCATCCGCAAGCGTATCCTCAACCACGAGCAGCGCATGAAGGCCGCCAAAAAGGCCACTCCCTGACCTGCCCATAAAGAGAGAAGGATGGCCATGGCCGCACCAGTCGAAAAACCCGCCAGCAGAGGGGCCTTGCGGCTGAAACTCGGCAGCTTGTATTTCACTGGCAAGCGCTATCTGCGCTGGCTTTTCGGCGGCATCAACTACGCCGAACGCCCCAAAGCGCGCGAAGATATACTGCCCTTCACCGTTGCCACCCACGCAACGCCGCTGTTGCGCAAGCTCAAAGCGGTGGATATGGCCCTGCAATATAACAAAATAACCAACCTCAGGCTGGCCGCTGCCCGCCTGAACGGCGTCATCCTCGAGCCCGGCCAAACCTTCTCCTACTGGAAGCTGATCGGCAAGCCCACCAGGCGCAAGGGCTACCTCGAGGGCATGGTGCTGCAAAGCGGCACCGTGCGCGCGGGCATCGGCGGCGGGCTTTGTCAGCTCTCCAACCTCGCTTACTGGCTCACCATCCACACCCCGCTCACCGTGGTGGAGCGCTACCGCCACGGCTACGATGTCTTTCCCGATTCAAACCGCACCCAGCCCTTTGGCAGCGGGGCCACCTGCTTTTATAATTACGGCGACCTCGCGATAAAAAATAACACCCTCGACCGCTGGCAGCTCAACGTCCGGGTCACCGAAACCGAGCTGGAGGCCGAGTGGCGCTGCAGCCGCCGGCCCGACTACAGCTACCAGGTCTACGAGAAGGAGCACCTGCTGCGCGGCGAGGCCTGGGGCGGCTACACCCGCCACAACCTGCTGCACCGTAAAAAGCTGTCGCCTGACGGCACCCTGCTGGCCGATGAGTTCGTGGTAGAAAACCACGCCATCATGATGTACCAGCCCTTCCTCCACGCCCCGTCCAGCCCCAAAGAATAACAAAAAGTGCTGCCGCAAATTGATTCCCAAGAGTCAATTTGTGGCAGCACTTTCGCTCAGGCTCAGCCGGCACGTTCACACCCGCAGCCACAGGGCCGGGCGTACCCCGCCGGTGCACTTCCCGTCGCTAAGGTTGCCCTTCAGCACATTGTTGCCCTGGATACCGATGTTGCCGTCAGTGCCAAAGATGTACACGGCCTTCTTGCCAACGCGGCCGGGCGAGCGCAGCCACCACCACCAGGTTCCGTTCTGGCCAAGCAGCATGGCCAGGCGCCGGTGGTTGTTTTCGTCCTTTCGCTCAAACCAATAGCGCTGGTTTTTTCCCGGGTTGTACAGCTTTGAGCGGCTGTCGCCAAAATAGGTGCACACCTCATCTAGGCTCAGCAGGAATATATGGTCCTGCGAATCCGCCCCACCCCGCGTGCCATACCACTGGTTGTCGGGGTTTTTGTTCGTCACCGGCACAATTCTCGCCCTGTCCGCCGCGCTGAAGCGTGCATAGAAATCACCGTTCAGGTATTCCCGAAGCGCGCTGTCTGCCCATGTTATGTCTGTGTAAACGTCGTGGTATGGGCGCTGGTCTATGATACATTCGGTTATAATCAAGGCGGAGTTGTCTTTTACCTCAAGCACGCGCCACGCATATCCGCCAAAGTCAGTTTTGTCACCCGGCTGCATCGTCCCCTCCTTCTTTTTGCGCAAAATGAATGGAGCTCACAGTATACCACATTTGCACGGCGCCTGTGAACACACACCATAAAATCACCGGGCATTTTCGCCCGAATCTCTTGACAAACCCGCCGCTTTATTATAGTATCTATCTCGGACAGCATCTGTGCCGTAACAGGGAACACTGCACCAATAGGTGTGGTGTTTCCTTTTTTTGCACCCATTCTTAAAGTGCTGCGCAACAGCAGCTGTGCACCTATGCAACGGTGCGCTCAAGCGGCGGCCAGTGAGTGTTTTGGAGCGCGGCTAGGGCTAAGGATATGCGAAGCATCCGCGTGGAGAAATACTCGCTGGCCACCGCAAACTGTAAAAGAACCACCCACTACCACCAAAATCGGGTCATCAACAAGGGGGTCGTATTAATGGACCAGTCCGTCATCATCAGCCTGAAAGACATCGTGGTGGACTTCGACGACGAGGCCGTGCTGAACGGCCTGTCACTCGACATTCACGACGAGGAGTTTGTCACCTTACTGGGGCCTTCGGGCTGTGGTAAAACCACCACCCTGCGCGTTATCGGCGGCTTTCTGGCCCCCAAGGGCGGGCAGGTCTTCTTCGATGGCAAGGACATCACGGCCCTGCCACCCTATAAGCGCCCGGTGAACACCGTGTTCCAGAAATACGCCCTGTTCCCGCACCTGAATGTCTACGAAAACGTCGCCTTCGGCCTGCGCCTTAAAAAGGTGGAGGAAAAGCTGATCCGCGAGCAGGTGCTGGAGATGCTGGAGCTGGTGGGCCTCAAGGGCTTCGAGCGCCGCGGCACCGAGCAGCTCTCGGGCGGCCAGCAGCAGCGGGTGGCCATCGCCCGGGCGCTGGTCAACCGTCCGAAGGTGTTGCTTTTGGACGAACCCCTCGGCGCCCTTGACTTAAAACTCCGCAAAGAGATGCAGATCGAGCTCAAGCGCATCCAGCAGAGCCTCGAGATCACCTTCGTCTACGTCACCCACGACCAGGAGGAGGCCCTCACCATGAGCGACACCGTCGTGGTGATGAACAAGGGCGTCATCCAGCAGATCGGTTCCCCCCAGGACATCTACAACGAGCCGATGAACGCCTTTGTGGCGGATTTCATCGGCGAGAGCAACATCTTCGAGGGCATGATGCCGAAGGACTTCCTGGTGGAGTTCGCCGGCCAGCCCTTCACCTGTGTGGACAGCGGCTTTGCCCCCAACGAGCTGGTGCAGGTGGTGGTGCGCCCCGAGGACGTGCAGGTGGTGCCCTCGGTGGCCGGCCAGCTCACCGGGGTGGTAAAAACCACGGTGTTCAAGGGCGTTCACTGGGAGATGATCGTGGAGCAGGGCGGCAACGAGTGGATCATCCAGAGCACCGTGGCCTCCCAGCCCGGGGAGCTCATCGGCATGAACGTGGAGCCGGACATGATCCACATCATGCACCGCAGCGATGAAGAACTTGCCTACGCCGAATTCCGCCCGGAGGACCCGGAGGAAGAGGAGGCGGAGGATGCGGGTTAAGCGCAAAAAAGGGGTGGCAGTGCCCTACCTGGCCTGGATGATCATCTTCACCGCGCTGCCGCTGGTGCTGGTCATCTTCTTCGCCTTTACCAATAAGGACGGCGGCTTCACCCTCGATAACCTCACCGGCCTTGGCAACTATGTCAGCGTGTTTTTCCTCTCGCTGATTCTCGCGGCCATCGCCACGGTGCTGTGCCTGGTCATCGCCTATCCCATCAGCTTCATGCTGTCCCGGCTGCGGGCCGGGCGCCAGGGCATCCTGCTGATGCTGGTGATGCTGCCGATGTGGATGAACTTTTTGCTGCGTACCTACGCCTGGATGAGCCTGCTTGAGTACAACGGCCTGATCAACCGCTTCCTCGGCATCTTTGGCATCGGCCCCTTTGAGATGATCAACACCGCCGGGGCGGTGGTGCTGGGCATGGTGTACAACTACCTGCCCTACATGATCCTGCCTCTCTACACCGCGATGGTCAAAATCAGCCCCTCGGTCATCGAGGCGGCCGAAGACCTGGGCGCCGGCTTCTGGAGCAAGCTGTTCCGGGTCATCCTGCCCCTGTCGAAGCCGGGCATCCAAACCGGCATCACCATGGTGTTTGTGCCGGCCATCTCCACGTTTATCATCTCAAAGATGCTCTCAGGCGGCAACATCTGGCTGATCGGCGATTTGATCGAGAGCCAATTCCTCGGCAACGCCTACAACTACAACCTCGGCAGCGCCATGAGCCTGGTGCTCATGGTGGTGGTGCTGCTCATCATGAGCCTCACAGGCGGCTTCGACCAGGAAGACATCGAGGGGGTGATCTAGTGGTTGGTAAAATATTGAAGCGCGTCTACGTTGTTTTGCTGTTTTCCTTCCTCTACATGCCCATCGCGGTGCTGATCGCCTTCTCCTTCAACGAGTCGAAAAGCCGTAGCAATTTCACCGGCTTCACGCTGGATTGGTACGCAAAGCTCTTCCGCAACGAGGCGGTGCTCTCGGCGCTGCTGCTCAGTTTGGTGCTGGCGCTGGTGGCGGCGGCCATCGCCACGGTGCTGGGCACCATGGCGGCGGTGGGCATCAGCCGCATGAAGCGCGGCCCCCGCACCCTGATCATGAACCTGAGCTACATCCCCATCGTCAACCCGGAGATCATCACCGGTGTGTCGCTGATGCTGCTGTTCGTGGTCATCAAGAACCTGCTGGGCTTCCTCGGCCCGGTAGCGGACAACATCATCGGCCTGCCCAGCTTGCTGATCGCCCACGTCACCTTCAACCTGCCCTACGTGCTGTTTATGGTGGCCCCCAAGCTGCGGGCGATGGACAAAAACCTCTACGATGCCGCCCTGGACCTTGGCTGCAACGAGCGGCAGGCCTTCTTCAAGGTGGTGCTGCCCGAGATCATGCCGGCGGTGTTCTCCGCCTTCCTGATCTGCCTCACCTACTCCATCGATGACTTCACCATCAGCTACTTTACGGCGGGCAATCTGCAAACCCTGCCCATCGCCATCTACTCGATGACGCGCAAGAAGGTTAGCCCGGAAATAAACGCCCTGTCGGCCATCATGTTCGTGGCTATTCTGGCCATCATCCTGATCGCCAACTACCGCGAGGCCGCCGGCGAACGCAAAAAGCAAAAGGCCGCCGCCCGCGCCCGTGCGTGACATAGCTTCCAGGAAGCTGCCCGGTTTGAGCAGAAGGTCAAGCCTGGGCAGGCAGCCGGTGTTCTGGAGCGCGGCTAGGGCTAAGGATATGCAGAGCATCCGCGTGGAGGAACACCGGCTGACTGCCCTTTGCCGAAGTTCACCACATAGCATTCTGCTCAAACCTGCATTTTGATTACAAAAGAGGGGGACATCATAATGAAAATTGCCAAAAAGATCGCGGCCGTGCTGGCCGCCAGCCTGATATTCACCGCCCTGCTGTCCGGTTTCATGGTGCCGGCCGCGCCCGCCCTCAATGCGCCCGCCGAGGTGGATCTCACCCCCCGGGACGACTACGATTGGATGCGCTTGTCCGAGGAAGGCATCACCCTGAACGTCTACAACTGGGGCGAGTACATCTCTGACGGCACCGACGGCGAAAGCCTGGACGTCAACGCGGCCTTCGAGGCGCTCACCGGCATCAAGGTGAACTACACCACCTTCGACACCAACGAGTCCCTCTATGCCAAGCTGAAAAGCGGCGGCGCCAACTACGATGTCATCATCCCGTCGGACTACATGATCGGCAAGATGATCAACGAAGACATGCTGGCCCCGCTCAACTTCGCCAACATCCCGAACTTCGAGTTCATCGGCGCGGAATACCGTGGTCTTGACTACGACAAAAACGACGCCTACAGCGTGCCCTACACCTGGGGCTACGTGGGCATCATCTACAACACCACCATGGTGGATGACGTGGTGGACAGCTGGGAGATCCTCTGGAGCGAAAAGTACAAAAATAACATCCTGATGTTTGATAACAGCCGGGATGCCTTCGCCATCGCCTCGAAGAAGCTGGGCCTCTCCCTGAACCCCACCACCGCCGGGGAGATCGACGCCGCCGCCCACGAGCTGATGAACCAGAAGGACGTGGTGCAGGGCTACGTGATGGACCAGATTTTCGACAAGATGGAGGGCGGCGAGGCGGCCCTGGCGCCTTACTACGCCGGCGACGCCATCACGATGATCGAGGAGAACCCGGACCTGGCCTTTGCCGTGCCGAAGGAAGGCACCAACTTCTTTGTTGACGCCGCCTGCGTGCCGGCCGGCAGCAAGAACCAGGAGGCCGCCGAGATGTACATCAACTTCCTGTGCGAGCCGGGCGTATCCCTCGAAAACACGCTCTACATCGGCTACTCCACCCCCAACACCGAGGCCGAGGAAATGCTGCCCGACGACTGGAAGAACGACCCGATTGCCTACCCGGACGCCGAGGTGCTGGCCAATACCGAGACCTTCAACGTGCTGCCCGATGAGCTGAACGCCCACATGGACAAGGCCTGGAGCGATATGCGCGGCGGCAACGCCTCCGGCAACGGCTGGATCATCCCGGTGGCCCTCGGCGCGGCCATCGTCATCGTGGTGCTGGTGGTGGTGCTCGGCAAAAAGCGGAAGAAACGCAACAGCTACTAAAACAAAAAGAGAACCCGGCAGGCGCCGGGTTCTCTTTTTTGGTTATGCAAAAGCGGAAAGATAATCACAGCCCGGCCAAATCGGCCAGCAGGGCTTCCACGTCTTCTTCCCGGGTGCTCCAGCTGGTGCAGAAGCGCACGGCCCGGTGTCCCTCGTCCACCGGCTCCCACTCCTCGAACAGATACTTTTCGCCCAGCTTGTCCAGCTTTTCGTGGCTGATCACCGGGAAAATCTGGTTGGTGGCCGGGGGCATCAGCAGCGGGATGCCATGCTTCTCAAAGCCCTCGGCCAGCCGCCCGGCCAGCTTGATGGCATGCCGCGCCCCCGAGAAGTAGAGCCCCTCCTCGCCGCCGGCCAGCATGGTTTTGAACTGGACGCCCAGCACCCAGCCTTTGCTCAGCATCGCGCCCCGCTGCTTCATGATCAGCCGGAAATCCTCGTTCAGCAGGCTGTTTTTGTCGGTGATGACAATCGCCTCCCCGAACATCGCCCCCAGCTTCGCCCCGCCAATCGTGAAGGCGTCACAGCACTCGGCCAGCAGGGGCAGGTCCACGTCGGTACCCTTGGCACACAGGCCGTAGCCCAGCCGGGCGCCGTCGGCGTACAAAATCAGGTTGAATTCGCGGCACACGTCCCGCAAAGCCCGCAGCTCGGCGGCGGTATACAGCGTGCCATACTCGGTGGGGTGGGAGATGTACACCATCTTCGGTTTCACAATCTGGTCGTAGTCGGGGCTGGTGTTGTGGTCCTCCACGGCCCTGCGCACCTGCTCCGCGCTGATCTTGCCCAGGGTGCCGGGCAAAGCGGTCACCTTGTGGCCGGCGGCCTCGATGGCCCCGGTCTCGTGCTGGAAGATGTGGGCAGTCTCCACCGCCAGCACGGTTTGGTGGGGGCGCATGGCGGCGGTGCAGGCCAGCATATTGGCCTGGGTGCCGCCCCCCACGAAGTGCACGGCCGCGTTCGGCGCGCGGCACAGCGCCCGGGCCAAATCCGCCGCCTCGGCGCAGTGGGCGTCCTTGCCGTAGCCGGGCTGGGGATCAAAATTGCCGGCGGCCAGCGCGTCCAAAATGGCCGGGTGGCAGGTGGCGATATAGTCGCTGGTAAAGCGAATCATGGCTGTTCCTCCTCGTCCTCTTTGGCTATTTGGGCTGAAAAAGGCCGCCCAGACAGGCGGCCCTTGAAATAGCGTCACGCCGGGTCATTCCGCAAAGGCTCAGCCGATGACGGCCACGGCCTCCACTTCCACCAGCACGCTCTTGGGCAGTTCGCGCACGGCCACGCAGCTGCGGGCCGGCTTCTGGGTCATGTAGCCCTCGTACACCTTGTTGAAGGCCGCGAAGTCGGCCATGTCGGCGAGGAAGCAAGTGGTCTTCACCACGCTGTCCAGGCTGGCGCCGGCTGCCTCCAGCACGCCTTTCAGGTTCTTCATCACCTGCTCGGCCTGGGCGGTCACGTCGCTGCCCACCAGCTCGCCGCTGGTCGGGTCCAGCGGAATCTGGCCGCTGGTGTAAACCATGCCGTTCACGCAAATTGCCTGGGAATAGGGGCCGATGGCCGCGGGGGCCTTGTCTGTCTGCACTTTTTTCAGTTCCATGATAACTCATCCTTTCATTCTCTGCGCATGGCGCGTCATTCATAAAAGTAATACTACTCTTCTAAGATACACCGCCGTCCCATGGGCTGTCAATCTCAAAAACCGCCCACCGCAGAACGCGGCAGGCGGTTTCTAAAACGAAGTGAAAAGCCCGCCGCTAGGCCCCGACGGAAGATGATGCACCCTGGCAGCTTGGGAATTACCCCTGGCCTGCCGTGTCTGCTTCATCCAAAATCGCCGCCGTCCGCGAAGCGCCGATGCGCCGCGCCCCGGCCTCAATCATCACCAGGGCATCCACATAGCTGCCAATGCCGCCGGCGGCCTTCACCTTCACGTTGTCGGGCACCGAGGCGCGCATCAGCTTCACGTCGTCCACCTTGGCCCCGGCCGGGCCAAAGCCGGTGGAGGTCTTCACATAGGCCGCCCCGGCCTCAACCGAAAGCTTGCAGGCGGTCACAATCTCCTCCCGGGTCAGGTAGCAGGTTTCCAAAATCACCTTCACCCTGGCGGGGCTGGCGTCCACCACGGCTTTGATGTCCTTCAGCACCAGGTCCACCATGCCGCTTTTCAGCGCCCCCACGTTGATCACCATGTCCAGCTCGGCGGCGCCCTGGGCGTACAGCTCCTCCGCCTCCTTGGCCTTGATCAGGCTCGAGTTGGCCCCGAGGGGGAAGCCCACCACGGTGCACACCCCAACGCCGCTGTCCTTCAAAATTTCCGAGGCCATCGGCACCCAGCAGGGCAGCAGGCAAACCGTGGCGGTGTGCTCCTTTTTGGCAAACAGCACGGCGTCCTGCACCTGCTTTTCGGTGGCTTCGGCTTTCAGCAGGGTGTGGTCAATCCGCTTCGCAAGTTCGGTTCTTGTCATAATCCTCACCTCTACACAAGATAAGCTTAAAGTATATGCTTCATCCGACATACATACTATACCCGAACATGATCCATAACACAACAGTCCTGCTTGAATTCGACCCATTCCGGCCCGCTTTTCTTGATAATTCATCCCCAAACTGATACAATATTGTAACCGAACAGAGAACCCGGAAAGGTGTGGATGGATGACCAGAAGCCTCGTCGAGAAACTCAAGGAATCCCTCCAGGCGGCTGTGCCGATCCTGGTCATCATACTGATACTCCACTTCACCGTGGCGCCAATGCCCCTCGACACCCTGGTGCTGATGCTGGCAGGCTCGGTGATGCTGGTGATCGGGCTGACGCTGTTTTCCCTCGGCACCGACATGGCCATGATGCCGATGGGCGAGCATGTGGGCTCGGCGCTGCTGAAAAGCCGCAACCTGCCGCTGCTGGTTTCGGTGCTGTTTGTCTTCGGGTTCATCGTCACCGCCGCCGAGCCGGACCTTCAGGTTTTTGCCGGGCAGGTGGCCTCCATCCCGAACCTGCTGCTCATCATCGGCATCGCGATGGGGGTGGGGCTGTTCCTGATTCTGGCAACTTTGCGTGTTTTGTTCCGCTGGAAGCTGCGCTACATGCTGATGATCCTCTACGCCATCACCTTTATCTTTGCCATTTTCTCCAGCGATTATCTGGCCGTGGCCTTCGACGCCTCGGCCGTCACCACCGGGCCAATCACGGTGCCCTTCCTGCTGGCCATCGGCTCGGGCTTTGTGGCCATCTCCTCCAGCAAAAACTCCAACGAGGACAACTTCGGCATCTGCGCCATCTGCTCCATTGGGCCGATCATCGCGGTGCTGCTGCTCGGCCTGTTCAGCGATCCCTCGGCCGACGATTACCAGATGGTGGTGGAGAGCGCCTCGGGCTTCAGCGAGACGGTGAAGCTGTTCGCCAATGGCCTTGCGCACACCCTGGTGGAGGTGCTCTACGTCATCGTGCCCATCCTGGCCATCTTCCTGGTGTTCCAGGTGGTCAAACTCAAGCTCTCCCGCACCGAGCTGGTACGCATCTTCGTGGGCCTGGGCTACCTGCTGGTGGGCCTCACCATCTTCCTCACCGGGGTGAACAAGGGCTTTATGGCGGCCGCCATCTACCTGGGCGAGACGATGGGCGCCCTGTCCTTCAACTGGATACTCGTCCCGCTCTGCCTCGTCATCGGGGCCTGCGTGGTCATGGCCGAGCCGGCGGTGCATGTGCTGACCAAGCAGGTGGAGGAGATCACCTCGGGCGCCATCTCCCGGGGGATGATGCTGTTCGGCATGGCCCTCGGTGTCGGCATCGCCATGAGCCTCGCCATGCTGCGCATGCTGCTGGGCATCTCCATCTGGTGGATTTTGGTGCCCGGCTTCGGGCTGGCGCTGCTGCTCACCTTCTTCGTTCCGCCCATCTTCGTGGGCATCGGGTTCGATTCGGGCGGCGTGGCCGCCGGCGCCATGAGCGCGGCTTTCGTGCTGCCCTTCACCATCGGGGTGTGCAATGCCCTTGGGGGCAACGTGGTGCTGGACGCCTTCGGCGTGGTGGGCACCATCGCCATGATGCCGCCCATCACCGTGCAGGTGATGGGGGTCATCTACAACATCAAGCTCAAAAAAGCCGCCCGGCTCGAGATCGAGGCCGAGGAGGCCGACGCCGAGGAGGCCGAGAGCGAAGTGGAGATGCTGCGCCGGCTGTGAAATTTTCACAGGATTTATCCTAAAGTTTTCACAGCTTTTGCAGATACAATACGATAGTACACTTTGCCAGAGGAATAGCGCGGGAAAGGAAATGGGGTTGCATCATGCAGCTTGAACACAAGAAGGACCTGGCCATCAGCCTGCTGGTGAGCGTGGTAGACCGGGACTCGGCCGAGCGGGTGACCCAGATTCTCGAGGGCAAGCGCTCCTATTTCAACCTGGTCAGCCTGGGGTATGGCACGGCCAACTCCCGCACCCTCAGCTACTTGGGCCTGGGGGAGACTGAGAAGGCGGTGTTTTTTTGCATCATGCCGGACGCCATCGCCCGGGCGGTCATGGGGGCGCTGGATGAGCGGCTGGAGCTCTCAAAACCCGGGCGGGGCATCGCCTTTTCCATGAATGTTCTAGAGGGCTGTTATCACTTGCCGGTGCAGCTCACCGGCAAACCTGAAAGCGGAGGCACCGATATGGAATGCCAATCCAACCACGACCTGATTATCGTCATCCTCAACCGGGGCTACACCGAAGAGGTGATGGACGAGGCCCGCGCGGCCGGTGCGGCCGGCGGCACGGTGTTGCACGCCCGGGGCTGCGGCCTGGCCGGTGCCGAGAAGTTCTTTGGGGTCACCATCCAGCCTGAAAAGGAGATGATGATGATCGTCGCCGGGAATGACGTGAGCTGCAACATCATGGGCGCCATTGCCGAGAAGGTGGGCCCCGGCACCGAAGCGGGCGCCATCTCCTTCTCCATGCCGGTGAACGGGGTGCGCGGGCTGGGCAATTCGGCGCCGAACTAAGCCTGGGCTTGGCGCGTATTCTGGCGCGCATTTAAGCAAAAGACCTTGACAACCGTCGGGGCTTGTGGTAAATTTGTGCCTATATCAAGAACAAATGCCGTGATGGGGACGGCGAAGGGCATCCGCTTCTTGGCAACCTGCTTTGCAGGTTCATCAGAGAGCTGCTGGTTGGTGCAAAGCAGCAGAAGCCGCCTTTGGCTATCACCCCGGAGCATCCTGTTGAAAGCGGGGGCGCCTTTGTGTCCGCGCCGCGTAAACAAGGACGGAAGCCTCCGTTACAGGGCGGGCGCATTGTTGGATGTGCTCACAAGGTGGCCTGTTTTTGTGCAGGCAACAAGAGTGGTACCGCGGGAACTCCGTCCCCGTCTCTTTCAGAGGCGGGGATTTTTTGTATATTGGAGGCTACCATGACACTCGACAAAATCTACCACGCGGCCTATGTGCTGAAGGAGGCCGCCCGCACCACCGACATGATCGCAGCGCCGGACCTGTGCCCCGGCGGCAATGTGTGGCTGAAAACCGAGAACCTTCAGGTGACCGGCTCCTTCAAGCTGCGCGGCGCCTACTACAAAATCAGCCAGCTTTCCGACGAGGAGAAAAAGCGCGGCATCATCGCCTGCTCCGCCGGCAACCACGCCCAGGGGGTGGCCCTGGCCGCCGCCAAAAACAAGATTCCGGCCATCATCTGCATTCCGGACTCGGCCCCCATCTCCAAAATCGAGGCCACCCGCAGCTATGGGGTGGAGGTGGAGCTTGTCAAGGGCAGCTACGACGACGCCTACGCCCGGGCCGTGGAACTGCAGGCCGAGCAGGGCCGCACCTTCATCCATCCCTTCAACGACGAAAATGTCATCGCCGGGCAGGGCACCATCGGCCTTGAGATTCTCGACCAGATGCCCGACGTGGAGGCCGTGATTGTGCCGGTGGGAGGCGGCGGGCTGATCTCCGGAGTGGCCTTTGCCATCAAAAGCCTGCGGCCCCAGTGCAAGGTGTACGGGGTGCAGGCCGCCGGGGCCGCCTCGATGCTGAAAAGCGTGCAGAAGGGCAAGATCATGACCCTGCCGGCCGTCTCCACCTTTGCCGACGGCATCGCCGTCAAGCAGCCGGGCGATTTGACCTTCGAGCTGGTGCGCCGCTATGTGGACGGCATCGTCGACGTGACTGAGGACGAGGTGGCCAGCGCCATCCTGGCCCTGATGGAACGCCAGAAGCTGGTGGCCGAGGGGGCCGGCGCGGTGTCCATCGCCGCCGCGCTGTACAACAAAATCGATCTGGCCGGCAAGAAGACCTGCTGCCTGCTTTCCGGCGGCAACATCGACGTGAACATCCTGTCCCGGGTCATCACGCGGGGCCTTGTGATGGGCGGGCGCAACGCCAGCCTCACCATCGCCCTGATCGACAAGCCCGGCCAGCTGGAGGGGGTGAGCCACATCATCTCCAGCCACGGCGGAAACGTGGTGAGCGTGCACTACGACCACAGCGACCCCAACATGTCCATCAACAGCTGCTTCCTCACCCTGGGCCTTGAAACCCGCGACCACGCCCAGCTGGAGGAAATTAAAGGCGCCCTCAGCGAAAACGGCTTCGAGATTGTGGCCGGCCCCACGGTGAACGGCAACTGCAAAGCCTGAGGGTGCTGAGCCCCCTTGAAGTTTGCCGCTTGCCCCGATGAATAATCGAAAAGGAGAAACCATGTCCACTGAACTCGACGCCCGGGCACTCTCCCGGGAGATACATGCACTCGCACTGTTCCGCCCGCTGCTGGACGGCCCGGTGCTGGGGGGCCTGCTGGCCCTGCTGGAAAACGAGGCCGCCCCGGAGCACGAGCGGATCGACACCTACTGCGCCTTTGTCGCGGCCCTCTACGCCGCCGGCGGGGACCTGGGCGCCCACCTGCTGAATCAGGTGCTGGAGTGTGAAAACCCGGTGGTGCGGCTGCGGGCCAGGAACCAGCGTGAGACCCCCGAGATGGCCGCCGCCCTCGCCACCGAGCTGGAGCTGTTCACCCGGCTCTCGGCCCTTGCCCCGGCAGCTGTTGCGGCCCTGGCCGGCCCCCATGGAAACCTGCCCGCCTTTGCCAGCACCCCACAGGACTTCACGGCGGTATATGTGCAGCGCCTGTCCGAAAGCTCCACCCGGGGCTACGGCATTTTCGCCGCCCACCACATGTTCACCCTGGGGGAGGGGGCCACCCTGCTGCCGGTGAAAAACCCGGACCCCCAGCGCCTGTCGGACCTGACCGGCTACGAAAACGAGCGCAAGGCGGTGCTGCTGAACACCCGCGCCCTGCTGAAGGGCCTCGCGGCCAACAACATCCTGCTCTACGGCGACGCCGGCACCGGCAAGAGCAGCACGGTCAAGGCCATCGGCAACGAATTTGCGCCCCAGGGCCTTCGCCTCGTCGAGGTGCGCAAGAACCAGCTCTACCAGATTCCCCTCCTGATGGACAGCCTGGCTGAAAATCCGCTCAAATTCGTGCTTTTTATCGACGACCTGAGCTTCCCGGCCGACGACGCCGGCTTCACCGCCCTCAAGGCCATCCTCGAGGGGAACATCAGCGCCCGGCCGTCCAACATCGTGGTGTACGCCACCAGCAACCGGCGCCACATGGTGAAGCAGCACTTTGCCGACCGCGCCGACGAGGTGAGCCTGAACGACACCCTGGAGGAGGAGGCCAGCCTCTCGGCCCGGTTCGGCCTCACCATCACCTTCCTGAAGCCCGACCGGGCGCTCTACCAGAGCATCGTGGCCGCCCTGGCGGAGGAGTTCGGCCTGAAAACCCCGCCGGATGCGCTGATGGCCAGGGCCGAGACCCATGCCATCCGCCACGGCGGCCGCAGCCCGCGCACCGCCCGCCAGTTTGTGGAGCTGATGCGCGCCGAGGAGCTGATAGAGGGGGAGTAGCCATGGAAACCGTAACCGCCGCCGCCCTGCAAAGGGCCGCCGCCGACTATTTGGACAGCCAGCCCGGCAATTTTGTCGGCCCCGATCTGGCCTTCCACCCCGGCCTTGTGGGCCTGCGGATGTACGACGCGCCCCTCGTGGGGGTGGCCGCCGCGGATGACCCGATTTTCGAGGCCATCCGCGCCCCCGAGGCCGTCGGCCCCCACCACTGTGGGCCGGGCTGGTGGCTGCCGGAAGCCGCCAGCGTGGTGTCCTTCTTCTTCCCGCTGTCGCCAGAGGTGCGGGCCAGCAACAGGCTGGATTTCAGCTGGCCGTCGGACGAGTGGCTCCACGCCCGCATCGACGGTCACCAAATGCTTGACGCCCTGATGGACACCCTGGCCGAAGGTCTGCGGGAGGCCGGCTGCGGGACGCTTGTGCCCGGGCTGGACCCACGCTACAAAAGCGGCCGCCTTCCCTCGGTGGCCGACCCGGCCGTCACCATCCCTTTCACCAGCAACTGGAGCGAGCGCCATGTGGCCCACGCCTGCGGCCTTGGCACCTTCGGCCTCTCCCGTGGGCTCATCACCGAAAAGGGGATGGCCGGGCGCTTTGGCAGCCTTATCACCACCGCAAGGCTGGCGCCCACCCCGCGCCCCTACACCCGCTACGACGAATACTGCACCCGCTGCGGCGCCTGTGTTTCCCACTGCCCGGTGGCGGCTATTTCGCTGGAAGGGGGCAAGAAACATGCCCCCTGCGCGGCCTTCCTGGACAAGGTGGAGGCCAAAAACCCACCCTACTACGGCTGCGGCAAGTGCCAGGTGGCCGTCCCCTGTGAGACGGGCATCCCAAAGCGGGAAGTCGGGCCCGCATAAATTTAACAGTTGACAGAGGCACCGCTCCCCGCTATAATTATGGATAATTTCCATAAGTGAAATGCAACGATGGGAACCAGTAGCCTGCGAACTTGGCTTCAGAGAACTGCCGGTTGGTGCGAGGCAGGGCAAAAGCGCAGCGTGAAGTCTCTACCCGGAGCAGCTGCCCGAAGGAAGCGGAAACCCCGCTTTTGTGTAGGCGCAGACGGACAGGCGCCCCGTTATGGCGCACGGCATTGTATGATGCCGGCAAAGGTGGCCCGCCATGGTGCGGGCAACAAGAGTGGTACCGCAGGGCATGGCCTCTGTCTCTTATCGAGACAGAGGCTTTTTTCTTTAGGGAGACGGACAAGCGGCTTTCAGGAGCGAGCCTAGGGCTAAGGATATCCTCACGAGGAGGCTTCGCACTGCGAAGCATGCGAGTGGATGAAAACCGGTTGGCCGTCTCGCCAGCCAAAGAGTCACACACACAAAGGGGGTGTTGCCGATGATCCGCAGATGCGCAAACTTGAGTTTTACAACACAAAACAGGTTCCGCATTGCGGGAGGCGTCACACTGGGCGGCGGCCCGGCGCCACACCGCAATAACCATCGGCAACCAAGCGTAACAACGCAAATAAGGAGAGGACTATCATGAGATTATCAGGCGCAGAGATCATCGCCCATGTGCTCGAAGAGCAGGGCGCGGATACCGTGTTCGGCTACCCGGGCGGCGCGGTGCTGCAAATTTACGACGCGCTCTACTCCCACAGGGACACCATCCGCCACCACCTGACCGCCCACGAGCAGGGCGCGGCCCACGCGGCCGACGGCTACGCCCGGGCCACCGGCAAAACCGGGGTGGTAATTGCCACCTCCGGCCCCGGCGCAACCAACCTTGTCACCGGCATCGCCACCGCCTTCATGGACAGCGTGCCGATGGTTGCCATCACCGGCAACGTGGGCTCAAGCCTGCTCGGGAAGGACAGCTTCCAGGAGGTCTACACCATGGGCATCACCATGCCCATCACCAAGCACAACTACACCGTGCAGCGGGCCGAGGACATCGCCCCGGTGATGCGCGAGGCCTTTGCCATCGCAGGCAGCGGCCGCAAAGGCCCGGTGCTCATCGATATCACCAAGGACGCCACCATCAACGAGGCCGACTTTACCCCAGGCACCGCCTTTGTGGAGGAGAAGCCCGTCTTCACAAGCGACGAGGAGATCTGGGAGATCCTCAATTACATCGGCCGCAGCCGCCGCCCGGTCATCTGCTTCGGGGGCGGGGTGGTCAGCAGCGAGGCCAGCCAGGAGCTGTACGAGCTGGTGCACAAGATGGAGATTCCGGCGGTGCACACCCTGATGGCATCCGGCGTGCTGGGCTGGGACGACCCGCTGAACCTGGGCCTTGCCGGGATGCACGGCTTCGTCTCCAGCAACAAGGCGCTGAACGCGGCCGATCTGGTGCTGGCCATCGGCTTCCGTTTCTCGGACCGGGTGGCCCTGAACACCGGCCGCTTCGCCCCGGGGGCGCAGATTGTGCAGATCGATATCGACCCATCCGAAATCGGCAAGAACGTGCGGGTGCACCACGCCGTGGTGGGGGACATCGCCCAGATTTTGAAGAAACTGCTGCCGATGCTGGAGACCGCGAAGCACCCCGAGTGGCTGGCCGAGATTGCCGCCTTTAAAGCCGAGGACTACCAGGCCCCCGAGAGCGAGACGAAGCTTCATCCGCCCCATGTGGTGAAGATGCTGGCCGAGATGGCCGGGGAGGACGCGGTGATCGTCACCGACGTGGGCCAGCACCAGATGTGGGCCGCCCAGTACTGCCGCCGGGTGAAGCCCCGCAGCTTCCTCACCAGCGGCGGCCTTGGCACCATGGGCTTCGGCTACGGCGCGGCCATCGGCGCCCAGCTGGGCGTGGGCGGCCGGCGGGTGGTGCACATCACCGGGGACGGCTCCTTCCACATGAACCTGAACGAGGCCTGCACGGCGGTGTCCTACAAGCTGCCGATCATCACGGTGCTTCTGAACAACAGCGTGCTGGGCATGGTGTACCAGTGGCAGCACAGCTTCTACGACGACCGCTACTCCGCCACCCAGCCCGAGCGCAAAACCGACTTCGTGAAGCTGGCCGAAGGCTTTGGGGCCACCGGCTACCGGGCCACTAATCCCGCCGAGTTCCGCGATGCGATGGAAAAGGCGATGGCCAGCGAAGGCCCGGTGTGGATCGAGTGCGTGGTGGACCGCAACGAGATGGTCAGCCCGATGATCCCGTCCGGCGGCACCATCGATGACATGATCATATACTGAGAAGGAGGCCGAAAAAATGAACGATAAAAAGCAAGTTCAGGTGGTCTCCATGCTGGTGGACAACAACGCCGGCGTGCTGGCCAGGGTGTCCAGCCTGTTTTCCCGCAAGGGCTTCAACATCGATTCCCTCACGGTGTCCGCCACCGACAACGAGAGCCTCTCCCGCATCACCATCACCACCCAGGGGGACAAAAATGTTCTGAGCCAGATACTTAACCAGACCGCGAAGCTCTACGAGGTGCGCCGGGTGGTGGCGCTGAACCCGGAGAGCAGCATCCAGCGCGAGTTGCTGCTGGTGAAGATCAAGGCCGATGAGAACATGCGCAGCGTGGTGCGCGAGGCCGCCGAGATATACAAAGCCAGTGTGGTGGACCTGAGTGTGGACAGCATGGTGGTGGAGCTGACCGGCAAGCCCAGCAAGATCGATGGCTTCCTCGCGGTGATCGAGCAGTACGACATCCTCGAGATGTGCCGCACCGGCGTCACAGCCCTCGAGCGGGGCGGCGCGGTGCTGGGGCAGGCACTTGAGTCTGCCGAGGCCGAGGCGTGAGGCTGGAGTTTGCCCGACCCGAGCGCTGGATGCGGGACGAGGTGCTGAAATTCCGCGACGCCTTCACCGCCGCCGGTGAAAAAATCATCAACGGCAGCGGGGGCCTCGACTTCTACCCCGACTTTGAAACCTGGTTCTCCTACCACCAGAAGTGCCAAAGCGGGGAGATCGAGAACACCTTCTGCTCCGAAATCTGGCTGGTGCGCAGCGCCGATTCCAGCGAGCTGGTCGGTATCCTCGACATCCGCCCCACCCTCACCGAGGACAAGCGCCACTATGGCCATCTGGGCTACGCGGTGCTGCCGGGCCGCCGGGGCAAGGGCGTCGCCACCGCCATGTTGGCCTGGGCGGTGGACACCCTGCGCCGCGCCGGCGTTACAAACATCTATGCCAGCGTCTACGCCGACAACGGCCCCTCCATCAAGGTGCTGGAAAAGAGCGGCTTCCTCCAGAAGGGGATGTATAAAGAGGAAGACAGCGGCAAAGAGATTGTGCAGTATGTGAATGTGTGTTAAAGGGGCCGGCAAGTGCTTAACATAATCAAGATAATACAATAATAAAGAAAGAGCGAGGAGAAAAAACCATGATCAAGAAATACTACGACAAAGACTGCAACCTCGGCATGTTGGACCAGAAGACCGTCACCATTTTGGGCTACGGCAGCCAGGGCCACGCCCACGCCCTGAACCTGAAGGACAGCGGCGTCAAGGTGGTTGTTGGCCTGCGCAAGAGCTCCGCCAGCTGGGGCGAGGCCGAGAAGGCCGGCCTGACCGTGATGGAGCCCGCCGAGGCCGCCAAGGCCGGCGACCTGATTATGATGCTGGTGCCGGACGAGACCGCCCCGGCCATCTACCGCGACGCGGTGGCTCCGGCCCTTTCCGAGGGCAAGGTGCTGATGTTCGCCCATGGCTTTAACATCCACTACATGCAGATTCAGCCCCCGAAGGACGTGGATGTCATCATGGTGGCCCCGAAGGGCCCCGGCCACACCGTGCGCAGCCAGTACGTGGGCGGCGCCGGGGTGCCCAGCCTGGTGGCGGTGTACCAGAACTACTCCGGCAAGGCGCTGGACTACGCCCTGGCCTATGCTTCGGGCATCGGCGCGGGCCGCGCGGGCATTCTGGAGACCTCCTTCAAGGAGGAGACCGAGACCGACCTGTTCGGCGAGCAGGCCGTGCTGTGCGGCGGCGTCACCGAGCTGATGAAGGCCGGATTCGACACCCTGGTGGAGGCCGGCTACGAGCCCGAGATGGCCTACTTCGAGTGCATCCACGAGATGAAGCTGATTGTTGACCTGATCAACGAGGGCGGTATGGAGTACATGCGCTACTCTATCTCCAATACTGCCGAGTACGGCGACTACCGCACCGGCCGCCGGGTTGTCACCGAGGACACCCGCAAGGAGATGAAGAACGTGCTCACCGAGATCCAAAACGGCACTTTCGCCAGCGAGTTTGTGCAGGAGATGGGCGCCGGCGGCAAGGCCCGGTTCCTGGCGTCCCGCCGGCTGGAGGGCGAGCATCTGTCCTCCAAGGTGGGCAAAGAGCTGCGCGACATGATGAGCTGGCTGAAAAAGTAAGGCTGATTTTGTGCATTGCCGGCCGTCGGGGCCTAGCGGCGGGTACTCCCTCCGGGAACTACCTTCCGCGGCGCTCGTCACACAACGAAAGGACCGTTGTATGCCGCTCGCCTTGACGGCGAGGGGCACTTTAGTGCCGAGGCTGGCTTGCGGAGCAAACAGCCGAGCCTGCCGCGCAGCGGTGGGACATGTTCCCTCCAGGAGCACCCGCCGCTCTCCCCGACTGGATTTGTGGTTGCTTCGGCAGGGCCCTTGCCTTTGACCTGCCCCTACTTCAAATGCGGTGCCGTTAAGCGTTCGCGAATGTCATTAAGTACTGTTTCGCGAACGTAGGCGACGCACCCTACAGCGTTCGGAGAGTCCGAGAACCATCGCAAGGTTCTCGGTGGCCTTTTGCGTACTTTTGGGCCAGTCCAAAAGTACGACCCTCGCGATGCATCTGATCACCGCCCCAAGGCCCTAAGCCCTTGTGCACAAAAATCAGAGCCAAAGCCAAAGCGCACCCTTATCCATGACCTTGCCTAGACCAAGAGAAAAGAGGAATACCATGAAAGAACGCAGTAAAAATGTGATGCAGGGCGTGGAACGGGTGCCCAACCGCAGCCTGTTCTACGCCATGGGCTACACCCCCGAGGAGCTGGAGCGCCCGCTGATCGGCGTGGTGAGCGCCCACTCCGAGGTGGTCCCCGGCCACATCCATCTGGATAAGCTGGCCGAGGCGGTCAAGGCCGGGGTGAGCGCCGCCGGCGGCACCCCCATCCTGGTGCCGGCCATCGGGGTGTGCGACGGCATCGCCATGGGCCACGAGGGGATGAAATACTCCCTGCCCAGCCGGGAGCTGATTGCCGACAGCGTGGAGACCATGGCGGTGGGCCACGGCTTCGACGGCCTGGTGCTGGTGCCCAACTGCGACAAGATTGTGCCCGGCATGATGATGGCCGCCGCAAGGCTGGATATCCCGGCCGTGCTGGTGTCCGGCGGGCCGATGATGGCCGGCCATCTGGGCGGCGAGGAGATCAGCCTCTCCAAAACCTTCGAGGCGGTGGGCGCCTACAAGGCGGGCCTGATTGACGACGCGGCCCTGCTGGAGGTGGAGATGGGCAGCTGCCCGGGCTGCGGCAGCTGCGCCGGCATGTACACCGCCAACAGTATGAACTGCCTGGCCGAGGCTTTGGGCATCGCCCTGCCCGGCAACGGCACCATCCCGGCCGTCTCAGGCGCGCGTGTTGCGCTGGCAAAGCGGGCCGGGGCCGCCATCATGGACCTGGTGGCGCGGAAGGTCACCACTCGGCAGATCATCAACGAAAAGAGCGTGCGCAACGCCATGGCCTGCGACATGGCCCTGGGCTGCAGCTCCAACAGCGTGCTGCACCTGCTGGCCATCGCCAAGGAGGCCGGGGTGCCGCTCACCCTGCGGGACATCAACGATATGAGCCCGGTGACCCCGAACCTATGCCATCTGGCCCCGGCCGGCCCGGCCCATATTCAGGACCTGGACGCCGCGGGCGGGGTGCCCGCCGTGCTGGCGGAGCTGGCCAAGGCCGGCAAAATCGACACCGGCCTGCCCACCTGCACCGGCAAAACCGTGGGGGAGAACATCGCCGGGGCGAAGAACAAAAACCCCGAGGTGATCCGCCCGATCGAAAACCCCTTCTCCGAGAGCGGCGGCATCGCGGTGCTCTGGGGCAACATCGCCCAAAGCGGCGCGGTGGTGAAGCGCAGCGCCGTGGCCCCCGAGATGCTGCAGCACAAAGGCCCGGCCCGGGTGTTCAACGGGGAGGACGCCGCCATCGCCGCCATCTACGACGGGGCTATCAAGCCCGGCGACGTGGTGGTGATCCGCTACGAGGGGCCGCGCGGCGGCCCGGGCATGCGCGAGATGCTGAACCCCACCTCTGCCCTGGCCGGCATGAAGCTGGACAAGGAGGTGGCCCTGATCACCGACGGGCGCTTCTCCGGCGCCTCCCGTGGGGCCTCCATCGGGCATGTCAGCCCCGAGGCCGCATCCGGCGGGGCCATCGGGCTGATCGAGGAGGGCGACACCATCGCCATCGACATCCCGGCCGGCACCCTGAACGTGCTGGTGGATGACGCCGAGCTTGAAAAGCGCCGCGCGGCCTACAAGGCCCCCGAGTTCGGCGCAAAGGGCGGCTGGCTGGCCCGCTATGCCCGGCTGGTGGCCGGGGCGGACGAGGGTGCCATTCTGAAATGAGCCCTGGGCGCGGCGGCCGTTCCTGTGCCACAGCCCCCAAAGCTGGTGTTTCATCTTGCACCCACCCCCAAAATATGGTATCTTGGTACGGGGTCACTGGCCCCGTACCATCTTTATAATTGTATAGAGGAGGCCGCGTATGCCAACAACGGATAGGGACCGCAGCGGACCCCCGGGCGTCAAGCTGCCCGAGCAGCAGCCCAGCCAGCCTTTGCAGCCTAAAAAGTCGAAGTTTTCCCGCCAGTCCCTCGCCATCATGGCGGCGGCGGGCCTTCTCATTGTGGTGATGATCACCGTGTTCATTGTATTCGTTGTGAACGCGGGCCGCAGCCCGATGCAGGCCGTGCGGGCGGCGCTGAAGGAGGACTTCAGCTTCCACCAGGAGCTGGTGCAGGTGAGCCTGTCACCCAAGGTGACCGACCCCGACCCCGGCAGCGAGGACGGCCCCACCGTGACCGTTTTTCCCGGTGAGCGCTCGGTCTACTTCTTCGTCTCGAACGAGCAGCTGGCCTGCGCCCTGCTAAGCCGCAGGGCCACCGGCTACGAGGTGCAGGACGTGGCCGGCCACCTGCCCCTCACCGGCGACGGCAAGGACGGCATCTGGATGGCCACCGGCGGCACCGGCACCGAGTACCTGGTGTTCGGGCTGCTGTATAACCCGGACAAAACCAAGGTTGAGGTGGAGGGCAAGCCCGCCGTGGTGGTGGACACCGGCCGCTACCGCCTGTGGTACTATATCAACACCGGCAGCATGGCCATCAATTCCGAGTCGGTGGTCTACAAATAGGGCCTTTCCAGGCCAGGAAAACACGAGCCGGGCAGCCCGCCCGGCTTTTTTCTCGGGCATCGCACAGCCAAAGCTGTGCCGAGCCGCCGGGGATGACCTTATACAGTGCTTTACTGTTGACGGCTCCCCCCGGCGTGTCGTATACTGTTCTTTGGGAAGAAAATGAGATTTGGCGCGGAAAACAACACCTGGGCGTGTTTTTCGCTGTCAGGTTGGGAAATGGCGCTGCCCGTTCCCATAATTGCCCGGAGAAAGCAGGGATATTGTGTATAAGATCGTTGAAAAAACAGCACTGAACCCGACGGTTACCAAAATGGTAATCGAGGCTCCGCTGGTGGCCAAAAAGGCCAAGCCGGGCCAGTTCATCATCGTGCGCGCAATGGGCGACAGCGAGCGTATCCCGCTCACCATTTCGGACTATGACGCCACGGCCGGCACCGTCACCATTATCTTCCAGATTGTGGGCGGTGGCACCATGCAGCTGGACGCTCTGAAACAGGGCGACAGTGTGCAGGATTTTGTGGGTCCCCTGGGCAAGGCCAGCGAGCTGGACGGCCTGGGGCGCGTCGCGGTTGTGGGCGGCGGCGTGGGCTGCGCCATCGCTTACCCCACCGCCAAGTACCTGCACGACCAGGGCACCGAGGTGCACAGCATCGTCGGCTTCCGCGAGAAGGACCTGGTCATCCTCGAGGATGAATTCCGCGCCGCGAGCGACAAGTTTGTGATCATGACCGACGACGGCAGCTACGGCGAGAAGGGGCTGGTCACCGCCGCCCTCGAAAAGCTGATCGAGGAGGGCAACCAGTACGACGAGGTGGTGGCCATCGGGCCGCTGGTGATGATGAAGTTCGTGGTGGCCGTCACCAAAAAATACAACATCAAAACAACCGTCTCGATGAACCCGGTGATGATCGACGGCACCGGCATGTGCGGCGGCTGCCGGCTCACCGTGGGTGGCGAGACCAAGTTTGCCTGTGTGGACGGGCCGGATTTTGACGGTTTTGCGGTAGATTTCGACGAAGCGATCAAGCGCGGCGGCATCTACAAGGACTTTGAGCAGCATGCCCGCGAGGACGACTGCCGGCTGCTGAATGGGGAGGGGAAATAAGATGCCGAACATGGACCCGAAAAAGTGCCCGATGCCGTCCCAGGAGGCGGACGTGCGCAACAAGAACTTCAACGAGGTGGCCCTGGGCTACACCAAAGAGATGGCGGTGACCGAGGCACAGCGCTGCCTGAACTGCAAAAACAAGCCCTGTGTGGCCGGCTGCCCGGTGGCCATCGACATTCCCGGCTTCGTGGGCAAGGTGGCCGAGGAGGACTTTGAGGGTGCCTTCGAGGTGCTGAGCCGCCAGACCAGCCTGCCCGCCGTTTGCGGCCGCGTTTGCCCGCAGGAGAGCCAGTGCGAGATGCTCTGCGTGCGCGGCATCAAGCACGAGCCGGTGGGCATCGGCCGCCTTGAGCGCTTCGTGGCCGACTGGAAGATGGAGAGTGGCGGCGAGCTGCCTGCCGTGCCCCCGTCCAACGGGCGCAAGGTTGCGGTAATCGGCGCCGGCCCGGCCGGCCTCACCGCCGCCGGAGATCTGGCCAAAAAAGGCTACAAGGTCACCATTTTTGAGGCCCTGCACAAGGCCGGCGGGGTGCTGGTGTACGGCATTCCCGAGTTCCGCCTGCCCAAGGCCATCGTCCAGAAGGAGATCGACAACCTCAAGGCCCTTGGGGTGGACGTGGAGACCAACATGGTCATCGGCAAGGTGCTCACCATCGACGAGCTGTTCGAGATGGGCTACGAGGCCATCTTTGTTGGCTCGGGCGCCGGCCTGCCCAAGTTCATGAACATCCCGGGCGAGAGCCTGAACGGCGTGTTCAGCGCCAACGAGTTCCTCACCCGCATCAACCTGATGGGCGCCTGGCAGGAGAACAGCCGCACCCCGGTGATGAAGGCCCGCCGGGTGGCCGTGGTTGGCGGCGGCAACGTGGCGATGGACGCCGCCCGCTGCGCGAAGCGCCTCGGGGCCGAGGAGGTCACAATTGTGTACCGCCGCGGCATGGAGGAACTGCCCGCCCGTGCCGAGGAAGTGGAGCACGCCGAGGAGGAGGGCATCATCTTCAAAACCCTCACCGCCCCCACCGAGGTGCTGGGCGACGAGAGCGGCAAGGTCATCGGCATGACCTGCGTCAAGTTTGAACTGGGTGAGCCGGATGATTCCGGCCGCCGCCGCCCGGTGCAGGTTCCCGGCAGCGAGTTCACCATGGACATCGACGCGATGATCATGTCGATCGGCACTTCCCCGAACCCGCTGATCCGCAGCACCACCCCGGGCCTCGAGGCTCAGAAGTGGGGCGGGCTGATTGCCGACGATGCCGGCAAAACCACCCGCGACGGCGTGTGGGCCGGCGGCGACGCCGTGACCGGCGCGGCCACCGTGATTCTGGCCATGGGCGCCGGCAAAGAGGCCGCCGCGGCCATCGACGAGTATATCCAGGCAAAGTGACCGTAACCGCCAACCGATGACCATCGACTAGCGTCTAACGACGAGTGGCTACATGACTAACTTGCTCGTTCGTCTGCTCGTAAAAGACTACAAGAACCTTCAAAGCCCGGCTGTCCGCGCCCGTTATGGGCAGATGGCCGGGCTGGTTGGTATTGTTTGCAACCTGCTTTTGGCGGCGGGTAAGCTGGCGGCAGGCTTGCTCTCCGGCTCGCTGGCCATCACGGCCGACGCGGTGAACAACCTGTCCGACGCCGCCTCCTCCATCATCACGCTGGTGGGCTTTAAGCTCAGCGCCCGCCCGGCCGACGAGGGCCATCCCTTCGGCCACGCCCGCTTCGAGTACATCGCCGGCCTTGCGGTGGCGGTGCTGGTGCTGGTTGTGGGGGTGGAGCTGGGCAAAAGCAGCATCGAGAAAATCGCAAACCCCGCGCCGGTGGTATACGGCAACCTGGCCCTGCTGGTGCTGGCCGCCTCCATCCTTGTCAAGGTTTGGATGGCAAACTTCAACCGCTCCATCGGGCGGCGCATCGGCTCCACCGCCCTCGAGGCCACCTTTGCCGACAGCCGCAACGATGTCATCACCACCACGGCGGTGCTGGCGGCCGCCCTGGTGGCCAGGGCCACCGGCTTCAGCCTGGATGGCTGGATGGGCGCGGCCGTGGCGGTATTCATCATCGTCAGCGGCATCGGCCTGGTGAAGGACACCCTTGACCCGCTGCTGGGGGCCGCGCCGGACCCGGCCCTTGTAAAGGCCATCGAGGAGCGGATAGACGGCTACCCCGGGGTGCTGGGCACCCACGACCTGATGGTGCACGACTACGGCCCCAACCGGCGCTTCGCCTCGGCCCATGTAGAGATGGACGCCGACGCCGACGTGCTGGACAGCCATGAGGTGATCGACCGGATCGAGCGGGATTTCCTCGAGCAGGACAACATCCACCTGATCATCCACTACGACCCGGTGGCCCCGGATGACAGCGTGGTGGGGGAGGCCCGGCAGGCGCTGGAGGCCTACCTGAAAACCCTGGACGGGCGGATAACGATCCACGATTTCAGAATGGTGGACGGCAAAAAGCATGTGAACTATATCTTCGACGTGCGGGTGCCGCCCGATTTCGCGATGACCCCGGAGGAACTGCGCGCGGACGTGGAAAAAAGCGTAAAGCACGACGGCCGGCGGGTGCACGTCCACCTCACGGTGGATTATTCCTACATGGCTGTGTCCAATTAGCCCAACCGGTGCAAACCCATACAGCAAACAGCAGAGGAGGAACCCCATGTTCCAGTACGAGTACAGCAATAAGGTGAAGGCCATGCGGCCGTCCATCATCCGCGAGCTGCTCAAGCAGATGGCCGACCCGAGCCTGATCAGCTTTGCCGGCGGCAACCCGGACCCCGAGGCCTTTCCGGCAAAGGAGATCCGTGAGATTTCCGACCGGCTGCTCAGCGGCCCGCCGGGCCGGGTGCTGCAATATTCCATCACCGAGGGCACCACCGAGCTGCGGGAGCAGGGGATCAAATACCTGAACGCCCAGGGCCCGGTGGCGAAGGAAACCGACGATGTGATGGTGGTATCCGGCAGCCAGCAGGTGATGGACTTCCTCTCGAAGCTGCTGTGCAACGACGGCGATCTGATCGCCACCGAGGACCCGGCCTTTCTGGGCGCTCTCAACTCCTTCCGCAGCAATGGGGCGCGCCTTGCCGGGGTGGCCCTCGAGCCGGACGGGCCGAACCTCGCCATGTTGGAGGCGGTGCTCACCGGGGACCAGAAGCCCAAATTCTACTACACCATCCCCAATTTCCAGAACCCCACCGGTGCCACCTGCAGTCTTGAAAAGCGCAAAGCGGTGTACAAGCTCTGCAAAAAGCACGGTGTGCCGATTCTTGAAGACAATCCCTACGGTGAGCTGCGCTTCACCGGCGAAGACCTGCCCCCGATCAAGAGCTTCGACGAGGAGGGCCTTGTGATCTACGCGGCCTCCCTCTCGAAGGTATTTGCGCCGGGCATGCGCATTGCGCTGTGCGCCGGCCCCAAGGCGCTGATTGGCCAGATGACCGTGGCAAAGCAGGGCAGCGATGTCCACTCCAACCTGTGGGGCCAGCGTGTCATCGAAGAATTCTACAAAACCTACGACTTCGCCGCCCACATCCAGCGGCTGCGCGGGGTGTACCGCGAAAAGGCCAACTACATGATGGACTGCCTGCGTGAGAAGGTCGGCGGCAGAATCACCTTCGAGCCGATCGAGGGCGGCATGTTCCTGTGGCTGAACCTGCCGGAGGGTGTGGATATGCAGGCCTACGTCAAAAAGTGCCTCGAGCACAAGCTGGCGCTGGTGCCGGGCAACGCCTTCTTTGTGGATGGCGAGACCCCCTGCCAAAGCGTGCGCTGCAACTTCTCCACCCCCACGATGGAGCAGATCGACAAGGGCACCACCATCATGCGGGAAGTGCTGGATGGGATGATGTAACCAGATGCATCGCCCGCCGCCGGAAAGGCCGGCGCGCATTCTCTCCGGGAACTACCTTCCGCGCCAGTTCGCGTACAATAAAGGGACATTGTTCGCAACTGGCTTGCGGCTGATATTCCCTCCGCGAACACCCGCCGCCCTTTCCGGCTGGTTTGCTTTCAGTTTTGCTTCGTAGGCCCGGCCCCTTGGGGCCGGGCCTACGAGAAAACCGGCCCTCAAGGCGAGAGCCGGTTTTCTCATCACACAAGTTGTCCAAAAAAACCTAAGAATCATCTATGTAAACCGCCGGGTGGCGGATTGTTAGTTGTCTGCCGCGCCGGCCTTGGCGTCTGTCACGCCGGGACGGCAGAATATTGTGGGGAGCTTTCCCCTATACATTTACTGAAATCAGTCGGGCTTTGGCTTTCGCGGCCCGGCCGCCCTGCCGGGCACCGTTTCATGGTCTGACAGGATCGGGCTTAAACCACTGTGGCCTCATCTCCTTCCTTTTCCGAAGACCGGTGGGATGGGTCTTTCGTTGTGATGGCATTAGTATAGCGGCGGTTTGTGAAAATTATTTGTTGGAACTTTAAAACAAAAACTAAGAAAGTGTGAAATCGGATTAATGCCAAACTATGACAGCGACATGCGCCTGATGATGGAGCGGCTGCCGGGCGGCACCCCGCTGCTTCTCCATGCCTGCTGCGGGCCGTGCGCCGCCACCGCGCTGGACCGCCTGGCCGGTCACTTTGCCGTGACGCTCTACTACTACAACCCCAACACCATGCCCCAGGCGGAATACCAAAAACGCCTCGAGGGCCTGCAAACCCTGGTGGCCCGGTTCCCGGCGGCCTACCCGGTGCGGCTGATTGAAGGCCCTTGGGATAACGAGCGCTTCCTCGAGCGGGCGCGGGGGATGGAGGCCTTGCCCGAGGGCGGCGCCCGCTGCGAGGCCTGTTTCGCCCTACGGCTGGAGCAGACCGCCAGGGCTGCCCGGGAGAACGGCTTCGAGTGGTTCGGCACCACCCTGACCACCGGACCACGCAAAAACGCCGCCCTGGTGAACCAGAGCGGCGAGGCAGCGGGGGAGGCCCACGGGGTGGGCTTCCTGCCGGCAGATTTCAAAAAACAGGGCGGGGTGCTGCGCAGCCGGGCGCTTTGCGAGGAGTACGGCATCTACCGCCAGCACTACTGCGGCTGCGCGTTCAGCCTGCCGCAGGGGCTGGGCGCGCAATTCCTCAGTCCCCCGGGGGACTGAGGAACTCCGCCACCGGCTGCCAGGCTTCCAGCAGTCTTTCAAAGCTGAAAGCCGCGTTGGCCGGGCTGGTGCTGGGCAGCCGCAGCGCCGCTATGCCGGTGGCCGGGCGGTGGAATTTTTCATACAGCCTGTGGGAGGCGGCCCCATTGCAAAACACATGGGTGATCCCCTTTTCAGTCACCAGCGCCGCCACATTGTTGGGCACCGGGTCGCGAATCGAGGCGTCCGACGCCCCGGTGATGCGGCAGCTTTCCAGCGTGTCCCACAAAGCGGCCCGCCCGTCCAGAATCAGCGCCCGTTTTTCGGCCACGGTGCGGGGTGCTTCGACCCCGGCCAGCGCGGCCACCAGCGGCCAGAAACGGTTCTGCGGGTGGCCGTAGAAAAACTGCGCCTCGAAGCTCTTGGGCGAGGGATAGGTGCCCAGAATCAACGCCCGGCATGCATCCGGCACCAGCGGCCCGAAGCCCTTCTCTGTTCCGCGTTCCGCCATGGTGTGCCCTCCTTTGCATGTTCCTGCCAATCATTCTACCACAATGCGGTGCCTCGCGGCACCGTTTGCGCTTATTTGTTTACAGTATATGCGGAAAGCTCGATGGCCCGTGCGGCGGTTATTTCTCCACATCTCCGCGCTAAGTGCCGGGCTACGCCCGGTTGCACTCCGAAACAGCGCT
>JAJDIZ010000130.1 GCA_030266915.1 Ruminococcaceae bacterium OttesenSCG-928-D13
CGCTTGCCCGCCGGCTTGCTCTGGTGGGAGAGCAGCTGCAAAATGGGCAGGGCAAAGGCGGCCGTTTTGCCGGTGCCGGTTTGGGCGCAACCCAATAAATCCCGCCCGGCCAGAACCGGGGGGATCGCTTTCTGCTGAATTGGGCTGGGGGTCTCGTAACCCGCCTGCCCAACTGCTTTCAGAAGGGGCGGGTCCAGTTTCAGTGATTCAAAGGTCATAAGGGGTATTGATTTCCTCTATCGTTCCGGCCGCGCTTCATCCGGCGGCCAATATTGCTGTTTGTTGTACTCAGTATACCATAAATGTGAAAGCCGTGCAAAATTAATTGTGAGGCCCTTGCCTTACGCCGGGGAATCGGGTATACTGATATGGTTCATGAGGGAGTAGTTACGCGGCCCTGCCGCGCGCCAAGTCAACATGCTGGCCTTTTAATAGAGGCCTGGCTTGGCTAAGACACATACCTGTGCCTGATAACAAGACTCATGCGTGGTTATCGCCGCGCGTGGGTCTTTTGTTTTTATTGATGTGTCGAATGTTTTGAGAGAAGAGAGAACGAACAGGGGAGAAAAATGAATACCAGTGTATTGCTGCTCACGGCGGTGGGCCTTGCAATGGACGCTTTCGCGGTGTCCATTTCCAACGCGATGTGCTATGCCGGGCTGACAAAAAAGCAGATGGTGGCAAACTCGGCCGCCTTTGGCTTGTTCCAGGGGCTGATGCCGATGATTGGCTTCTTTTTTGGCATGCTGGTGGGGAATTTCATCCGCGGGGTGGACCACTGGGTGGCACTGGTGCTGCTGGGTTTCATCGGCGGCAAAATGCTGGTGGAGGGCATCCGCGCGCTGCGGCATGCCGGCGACGACTGCCCGGTGGACCTGCCGGTGTACGGCGCAAAAACCATGCTGGTGCAGGCCTTTGCCACCAGCATCGACGCGCTGGCCGTGGGCATCGGGCTGGCGGCGCTGTCGGTGAACATCTTCGCGGCCACCGCGGTGATTGCCCTTGTAACCTTTGCCGTCTGCCTGCTGGGCGGGTTTCTGGGCCGCCGCTTCGGGGTGCTGCTGGGGGACTGGGCCCAGATTTTCGGCGGGCTGATCCTGGTGTTCATCGGCCTCAAGATTTTCATCGAGCACATGGTGGAGCACGGCCTGGGCTGAATCACCGCCAAGACCTCGAGGGCGCTGCCCTCGAGCACCCGCAAGGGGGCGCAACCCCCTTGACCCCATCTTGAAGGGCAAGGGCAAGGGCAAAGGCGCGTCAAACATGCGTTTGACGCTGTTTTTCTTAGCACTATGCCAGCCCGGCGAAACGAAAAAACATACTGCAAACGTATGTTTGCAGTGCCCTTTAGTGCTCTTTAGTAAAAGTTTTTTGCTTACTTTTTTTCGAAAAAAGTAAGAAGGGTTTTGACCCTTAGCCAAGCAGCCGCAGCAGACAGCTGTTTTCGCTGAGCTGGCGGGGGAACTGGGCGATATCGGCCAGCTGGTGGGCGTCGGAGGAGGTGAGAATCTCCTGACCGGGCGGCAGGCGTTTGCTCTCAACAAGAGCTTTCAGGGTGTGCTCGGGGCGCTTTACCTCGTAGGCCTCGAAGGGCAGGTCTTCGGGGGCGAAGCCCAGCACGCTCAGCAGGGAGGTGCTGTCCTTGTCCACATGGGCCGGCACCGCGATGCCGCCGAGATCGTCGCACAAGGTTTTCAGCCGGTACAGGTCGATGGCCGCCGCCCCGGTGAACAGCTTTTCCGGTTCGGCAATGATGCTGTCGTTCTCGTCCATCGCCAGCTGCCGGCCCCAGATGGCCTTGTCGTAGGGGAAGGCCGGCAGCGCATCCCAAATCAGCCGCCCCATCTCAAGGGCGGCTTCAACCGTTTTAAAGTAGGTGAGTACGTGGATTTCCTCCTCGGTGTTCACCTCGATGGCCGGCAAAAGCCGCACCCCGTAGGCGTCGCAGGCAACCTTGGCCGCCGGCAGGTTCAGGGCGCTGTTGTGGTCGGCCAGGGCAATCAGGTCGATGCCGTTTAGCTTGGCAAATCCGGCGATGTTGGCCGGGGTCATGTCGTCATCGGCGCAGGGCGACAGGCAGGAGTGGATGTGAAGGTCGTAAGTAGGGGCCATGATTATGGCCGACAGTTGGCTTTGCGCAGAGCGCAAAACAACTGGAGCCCGCCGCCGGTGAGGCGAGCCGCAACGCGGCGCGGGTGAACCGCTACGCGCGGCGGGGAAAAGCTTGCTGTTTTCACCATTCTCAACTCCAGACTCATTTAAAGACCGTACAGCCCTGCCGCCCGGGCGGCGGCCAGCCCGGCCTCGAAAACCGGCAGGGCGCAGCGCAGGATGTTGACCCCCTGCTGCCGTGCCTTCGCCTCGGCCTCGGCGTCCAGGGCGGCGCCGTCGCACAGCACAATGGCGGCCACGTCTGCAAGGGACGCCACGGCCACCGCGTTCACGTTGCCCATCACGGTGCACCAGCAGCAACCCTCGGGCGCCCGGCCCATGGCCCAGCTCAGCAGATCGGCGCAGTACACCTCGGTGATCTCCCGGCTCTCGGCCAGCACCACCGGCTCAAAGGGCGGCACCGCCGCCAGCTTGTCTGTGGTCATCGGGCCCTCCATTTCTGGTAGCTGTCGCGCTTGGGTTCCTCCCCAAGGCCGGCGGCCGACATGATGGCCTCCATCTTTTTGCGCATCAGCACCACGCAGTCACCCAGGGCCGCCGCCCCGCGCACCACGTCCTCGGCAAAGGTTTCGCAGGTGGGCGCGCCGCAGCTGCCGCAGTCCAGATCGGGCAATTTTTTCAATATTTCGTCGAGCTCGGCATATTTTTCGAAGCTTTCCTGCGTGGTTTTGCCGAGCTCCATCACCGGGGTATACTCCAGGTCCACGTCCCAATGCATCTCGGGCGGGATGGACTCCGACAGGTGGTTGATGCTCACCGGCATGTAGCGCCGCAGGGTTTTGATTTTGGTTTTAGCGATGTAGGGGTTCTCCACCTGGAGCACCCCGCCCACGCAGCCGCCGGGGCAGGCGTCCAGCTCCACAAACTCCAGATGCGGGTACTTGTTGTCCTCCAGGTCCTCCAGCACGCTGATGACATTCTCGATGCCGTCGGCGGCCAGGTAGGAATCGGTGGAGAGCAGCCCGGCGGCCTCGCCGCCACTCTCGGCCCAGCCAAGGCCGATGCGCCCGCTCTGGGGCGGTTCGGCGCTCTCCCCCTGTTTCATCGCGTTCACCATCAGGGGGTAGATGTCCTTCACGGCCACGGCGGCGTCCACCTCGCTCTTTGCGCTGCCGATGGGCATGCGCATGGCGGTCACCTTGGCGGGGCAGGGCGTCAGGAAGATGCAGCCCACCTCCTCCCGCCTGTGGCCGGCGGCCACCGCCGCGTCCTTGGCCATCCGGGCGGAAAGCTCCATTGGGGCCACCAATTGCAGCACCCGGTTAATCAGGCTGGGGAAGCGCACCCGAATCAGCCGCAACACCGCCGGGCAGGCCGAGGAGATGACCGGCCGCCGCAGGTTGCCGGCCTCCAGCAGGCGGCGGGTGGCGTCGCTGACAAGCTCTGCCGCCCGGGAGACATCGAACACTTCATCGAAGCCGATGCGCTTCAGGGCGCTGAAAACCAGGTCCGGGTCGTCAATGTTGTTAAACTGGCCGAACAGGCTGGGCGCCGTGAGGGCGATTTTGTAGGCATACTGTTCGATGGAGGACAGCGGGTCGGTGATCGCCTTTTTAGCGTGGTGCGGGCAAACCCGAATACACTCGCCGCAGTCGATGCAGCGCTCGGTGATGATGTCGGCCTTGCCGTCGCGCACCCGGATGGCCTCGGTGGGGCAGCGCTTGATGCAGTTGATGCAGCCCTTGCACTTGTCCTTGTCCAGCGTGACGGAATGGAAAAAATCGGACATGATGGACTCCCTCTTTTGCTTTGAGACGGTTAAAACATGCTTATCAGAAATATAGATACTAATTTGTGCGAATAAGTCTCAAATTACACCTTGATATAATGAATCAGAAGTTCACCCGCATGAAAACCCGGGTGCCCTTGCCAAGCTCGGACTCAATCTCAAAATCGTCGGAATAGCGCTTCATGTTGGGCAGACCCATGCCGGCCCCAAAGCCCAGGCTGCGCACCTCGTCCGGCGCGGTGGAGTAGCCCTCGCTCATGGCGAGGCCGATGTCGGCAATGCCGGGCCCCTGGTCGGTTAGGGTCATCTCCACCTTGTCGGGGCCAAGCTCCACCAGAATCTGCCCGCCCCCGGCGTGGATGGCCAGGTTGATCTCCCCCTCATACAGGGCGATGGCCGCCCGGCGGAGCCCCTCGCTGGGCATGCCGAGTTTCTTCATCCGGGCTTTCAAGTCGGCGCTGGCCTCGCCGGCCCGGGTGAAATCGTCGCCGGGCACGTCGTAGTTCAACCGGATGGCCGCCATCACCGCGCCTCCTCCGGCGGCCCGTCGGTGCCGCCGCGCAGGCCGTGCTTGTACAGGATGCCGCAGGCCGAGAACATGGTGCGCTCGGTGGCCAGCACGATGATGTCCATCTCGCCGGCCAGTTTCAGCACGCTCTCGTCGGGCCGCTTGCCCCGCACAAACACGATGCACACCATGTCCATCATGCTGGCCGTGCGCACCACCTGGGGGTTGGTGAGGCCGGTCAGCAGCATGGCCTGGTTTTTCACAAAGGCCAGCACGTCGCTCATCATGTCGCTGCCGCAGGCGTTGTACACCTCTTTGTCAAGGTCGGCGTTCGGGGTTAGCACCTCGGCGTTCAGTGCCTGCAAAATCTCACTAA
>JAJDIZ010000131.1 GCA_030266915.1 Ruminococcaceae bacterium OttesenSCG-928-D13
CACCAGAGGCGCAAAACACTCCCTCTGCTGCTATTCAATCATTTAGCACTGCGCTGCAGCAGGTGGTGGGACATATTCGGGGCTTTTGTCTGGTTCAAAATGGTAATGTCATTGCAGAGGAATATCGCTGCCCATATGAGAGCGAGGACAGAGTATGGGTTTATTCCATCAGCAAAAGCTTTACATCCACAGCCATGGGTTTTGCTATTGATGAGGGGCTGTTGGCTCTTGATGACACGGTTCTGTCCTTTTTCCCGGAAGAGGCCCCAGCAGAGCCCTCGAAAAACCTGCGAGCAATGCGGGTGAGGGATCTGCTTTGCATGAGCACTGGCAATGCACAGGATACTCTCCTCCCTGTGTTGATGTCACCTGATATGGCTTTCAATTTTGGTTGTGCCAACATGGTGCGGTTAGGGCAGATGGTGCTGGTGGGCAGTTCTGCATTATGATGCCCGAACAAAATGCAGTGCTGGCCATTATGAGTGAAACCATGCAGATGCAGGATATGTTGGATGCAGTGTGGGATGTGCTTCTGCCAAGGCTAGGAAAAATGACTCTTCCCACAGAAAATGATATTTCCGACAGAACGTATAGCATGGATGAAAATGCACTCGGGATACAACAGGTTCATTTCGATTTCGGCAAAGATACGATAGAAATTACATTTGATGGCACGAATGGACAAAGCACCTTGGAGAGTGGACGGGGAAGCTGGCATGCCAGTGAAACAGTCATGCCGTTAGGGTTTAGAGCTATCGTTCCCCTATTTGCGCAGGCAAAACAACCAAAACGCATTTCGGCCTGGTCCTGTTGGCTCAATCCTAACACACTGGAAATCAACTGGGTATATCGCGATACGCCTCACCGGGATAAATTGGTATGCACCTTTACAAAAAATACGACAGAAATTTTGTGTCCACCCAGCGATGCGGCCTTATTCAAAAAACAGGATGGCATGCGCTTGCGAGGCACAATAAAAACAGGGACCTAATGAGTATGAGCGGGGAGTTCTTTGAGCAGTCAAGAACTCCCCATTCAATAAGAACTTCGTATTTGAACCAAAAGAGGAAAAGATGAAAAAAGTATATCTATATATCATTCTTACTGCAATTCTGTTTTCAACACTTGAACCTGTGGGCAAACTCATGGCGGAAAGTGTGCCCCCAATGGTTATAACGGCGATTCGATTTTTGCTGGGGGGGATTGTATTACTGCTACCAGCAGTTTATAGAATCAGAGAGGAGAAGGTGAGGATTACCTCGAAAATACTGTTGAAAACTGCCGGTCTAGGGATTTTGATGGTATGTGGTGCCATGGTTTTATTACAACAAGCAGTTCATCTGTCCCCTTCCCCCGCAGTGGTGGCAATAGTATTTTCTGTCAATTCAGTCTTCAGCATATTACTTGCACGGCCTATCTTGAAAGAAAGGATCAACAGATGGCATGTGATAGCCTTTGTGCTGTGTATGTGCGGGATTTTCGTTAGTGCCGATTTGGCTGGCGGCATATCTGCTATGCCGGTTTTTTTGGCAGTGCTTGCAGCAGTGGTTTTCAGCGTATACTCTGTGCTTGGCAAAAAGGTGATGACTGATATTCCGGGTACTGTAGTTTCGTGCTTTTCATTTCTATTCGGTGGCGGAATATTGATGTTGGCGCAAATTGTGGCGGGGGTTGAGGTTGGACAGTTTATTAATACCAACACATTGCCACCTCTTTTGTATCTAGGCATCGCCGTCACAGGAATAGGGTTTTGGGGCTATTTCAGGGTTCTTAGCCTGTCCACAGCTTTCAACGCTTCTCTTGTCTTTTTCATTAAGCCAATTCTCACACCTTTTGCCGTTTGGATTATAAACGGTTTACTTCCTGGAGTGAATATTTTTGTTGCGCTGGTTTTGGTACTTGCTGGCTCTTTAATTGCTGCCAAGCAATCCTCAGGCAACCGCATCAGCACAAAAGCTGATATATCCAAAGAACATGAGCATGCCAATTAGTGAACGTTTTTGCAATACACTGTTTGAATACCTATTCAGTATCGAGGGGGAAATATGAAACGCTCAGAGATTAATAAAACAATTAAAGCCGCAGATGACTTCATAGGTCGGTTTTCATTTGCACTGCCACCTTTTGCGCACTGGACTCTGGAGAATTGGAAAGCTGTAGGACATGAGTGTGATGAAATTCGCGACAATATGCTCGGGTGGGATATTACGGATTATGGACTTGGCAAGTTTGATGAGGTTGGACTTGTACTCATTACCATCCGTAATGGGAATCAAAATATGTCCCAATATAAAAAATCATATGCAGAAAAGCTGCTCATAAGCCAAGAGGGGCAGGTATGCCCTATGCACTTCCACTGGAACAAGATGGAAGATATTATCAACCGTGGCGGTGGAATCATGGTAATGAAGCTATATAACGCTGATGAAAATGAAAACCTGTCTGATACCGATGTGATAGTGGTTTGTGATGGGGTAAAAAAAACAGTACCTGCCGGCACAGAACTGGAATTACGGCCGGGCGAAAGCGTAACTCTTTCACCGTATTTGTATCACGCCTTTTGGGCCAAAGTAGGAACTGGCCCCGTATTAATTGGCGAGGTCAGTCAGTGTAATGACGATAACACAGACAATCGCTTCTATGAGCCTATGGGGCGTTTCCCAAACATAGTGGAAGACGAAAAACCATTTCGTCTGCTCTGCAATGAATATCCTGTGCCAATATAGTGTGGGGTGGAGGGAAAGAAATGAAATATGATGTAGTGGCTCTTGGTGAATTGCTTATCGACTTTACTGATTACGGGAAATCGATGCAGGATAATCCTATTTTCGAGGCCAACCCGGGCGGGGCACCAGGTAATGTGTTAGCCATGCTGGCAAAACTTGACAGGAAAACAGCCTTTATTGGCAAGGTGGGCGCCGATATGTTTGGTCGTTTGTTGATTGATGCGTTAGCCCAAAGCGGAATCGACACTACCGGTGTCCTCATAGAAGAAAAAGCCAGCACCACGCTGGCATTTGTGTGTAATTCATTAGATGGTGACCGAGAGTTTTCTTTTTTCCGCAAACCAGGTGCCGATACGATGTTGTGTCAAGATGATGTCGATATAAATCTTATTAAGAATTGTGATATATTCCACTTTGGCAGTCTTTCCCTTACGCATCAACCTGCACGATGTGCGACGCAGATTGCAGTTGAGTGGGCAAAAAAGGCGCATGCCTTGATTTCCTTTGATCCCAATCTACGTCCATTGCTGTGGGATACTTTTGAAGATGCTAAACATCAAATTAGTTGGGGGTGTTCAGTTTGCGATATATTGAAGATTGCTGTTGAAGAACTTTTCTTTATCACAGGCAAAGAGTCATTGAAAGATGGTATTCGTTACCTGCGCCAGCAATACCCACATATAAAGCTAATTTTGCTTACAAAGGGGAAGCAGGGCGCTGAGGGGTATTGGGGACAATGTCATTTTGCTCATCCTTCGTTTATGGAAGTGAAAACCATTGATACAACAGGTGCTGGTGACACATTTTTGGGATGCTGCCTGTCAACCGTGTTGGAAAAAGGAATCGATAGCCCTAGCCAGGAGGACTTAGAGGAAATGGTTGTGTTTGCCAATGCTGCTGCCTCATTAATCACGACAAAGAAAGGTGCGCTGCTCTCAATGCCGGAGGTGCAGGACATCGAGGGATTGTTGCTTAAAGCCTTATGAAGCTTTATTCTATTAATTAGCACCCTTCATGTTGTATTTTTATTGTCAGCCATGAGGTGGTCAATAAGGAGAGATTCTTTGGAATTGGTCAATACAGAAAGAATATAACCTCTCCAAATTGACCGAAACAATATTTATTTGAGCGGCTTCTTGCAACCATGAAATGAGTTGTGAGGGGCCGTCTTTGTGCATGGGGGGCATATGAAGAAGGCAATCATAAGCGTTCAAGACAATCTTCTCCCCAAAGTCAAACCCTGCTTAAAAGAGGCTGGATTCAGAACTATCTGGGTTGATGATCCAAGAGATGGGTTAAATTTGCTAGCAAGTGGGATGTTCGACTTGGCTGTAATTGAGTTTGCACCCGAGCGGATATATGTTGACTGTATTGATAAGATTCGCACTATAAGCAACGCCGCCATTCTCGTTCTGGTTTCCAGTGATAATTATTATGATGTTGAGATATTTCTTGAAAAAGCGGACGATGCTATCCTGTCACAATTTGATTCGCAAGAATTGACCGTGCGGGCCAAAGCACTTGCAAAACATCCTCGTGCACCATGGCGAAATACACACAGGGAAGAAAACTGTCAGCACTATGGCGAATTGCGTATATTCCATGCAAAATGTGTAGTTGCTCGAAATCGCACTCCAGTAAAGCTGACACCGACAGAATATGCTATCCTTAACTTGCTTGCATCTCATCCCGGACAAATATTTACACAAGAACAGATATATAATGCGGTACACAATGACTATAACGAAGTGAATGTGGATAAGACTGTGAGCAACCACATAAGCCGGTTAAAGAAAAAATTACGGAAGATTAGTAAAGCCGAATATATAAAAGTAGAACGGGCTATTGGGTATCATTTTGAGGCATATTAAATCTGCTGAAAAAATAGGGTTCATTTAACCATTGTAGGCCCCGGTTTT
>JAJDIZ010000132.1 GCA_030266915.1 Ruminococcaceae bacterium OttesenSCG-928-D13
CACCCCAATGGGTGCCATGGCTCTTTGCTTTGCCTCTGGTGCTCTCTTTCGCTTCGGTCAGGACACGTTGATGGCCTGGCTGGCCTTCATGCCGGTGCCATCGATGGCCGTGGCCGTGATGGTAACCTTGCCCTTGCCAACGGCCTTGATGTTGCCGTTCGAGTCCACGGTGGCAACTTTGTAGTCGGAGCTGGTGTATTTGAACTTACCCTGGGCGTTGTCCGGGGCGCAAGTGGTTGTGGTGGCCGCCGTCATGCCCACGCTCATGCTGGACGGCGCGCTGAAGTTGACCTTGGTGGTGGCCGGGAAAACCCTGACGGTCACCGGCACCGCCACCTCTGCACTGATCACGTTGCCCTTCTTTTCGGGGTTAAACAGCACCAGAACTGTGACATTCTCCGGTGTGGTCAGGCCCTTCTTGGCGGTCAGCTTTCCGCTGCCGCTCAGGGAGTAGCCGGCCAGCTTGTTTTTAAGGTAGCTCCCGTCCAGGAAATAGTAGCTGACCTTCTGGGAGGCGGTTTTCGGCAGGGCAATGGAGTCCAGCTGCAGGCTCTTGCCGCTGGCCACCTCAAGCACCCCGGTGGCCGAACGAATAGCTACGCCTTCGATGGCCGAATTCATCACGGTAACCTTGACGCTGGCCTTCTTGTTCGAGCCGTCCATCGCCTTGATGGTCAGGGTGGCGGTGCCCGGGTTCACAGCGATGAAGTCCCCGCTGCTCTTGTCGATGTCAATAACCTTCTTGTTGCTGGTGGAGTAGCTGTAAACATCCATGGTGACACTGGGGCTGACACTGCTGACAAAGTCGCTCAGGAAGTACCCCGTCCCCATGCTGCCGGTGGCCTTTTTCATCTTCAGGTCAATCCTGGTGGTGACCGGATACACCGTCACGGTGAACTCGCCCTTAACGGTTCCATCCTGCTGGGATTTGGCGGTGATGACGGCGGTTCCCTGGCCTGTGCCCTTCACAACGCCCTTCCCGGAGACGCTGGCCACGCTGGAATTGCTGCTGCTCCAGTCCAGCTTCACATTGTCGGGCTTTTCGGCGCCGCCGTTGAAAATCGGCTTCAGGGTGAGGGTTTTGCCGGTGGCAAGCTTGGCGCCGTTGACATTGGTGGTGCTCAGCGCAATTGCGCGGATCGGGGTGGTCACCTTCACCGTGCAGCTGGTGGACTTTCCGGTGCCGTCCGCCGCAGTGACGGTGATCTTCGCGGTGCCGCTGCCGGTGGCGGTAACAAGGCCGGTCACCGGGTCCACCACAGCCACCTTGGGCTTGCTGGACTTATAGTTGAAGGCGTTCTGGGGGGTGCCTGCCGCCGCGGTGGCGGTGGGCGTCAGCAGCACGGTGCTCTGGGCGCCGCCGTCGTTCACCAGCTCGATGGTCTTCTGGCTGTCGGCCAGGGTTACTTCGGTGGTGGGGCTGTAGATGGTAACGGTCACGGTGGCGCTCACGCCGCTGCCGTCATTGGCGGTGGCGGTCACCTGCACGCTGCCGGTGGCGCTGGCCTGGGCGGTGAGCACCCCCTTGGGGGTAATGCTGGCCTTGGCAGTGTCGTCCACCTTCCAGCTGACGCTGCTGTTCTTGGCAAAGCTGGGGGTCACCACCGCTTCCATGTTCAGCTTGCTGCCGGCGGCCACCCCAAGGTAGCCGGTTTTGCCGTTCACGGCAAGGGCGGTCACCCGGGCGTCGTCATAGGTATAAGTGAAGCTGCCCACGGCGCTCTTTTTGCCGTACAGGTAGGCGATGGCCTTCACGGTCACCTTGCCCTTGCCGCTCAGCGGAATGCCCGCATCGGTGTACAGGGTGCTTCCGTCGCTGGGGGCTTTGCCGTCGGTGGTGTAGTAGATGACGGTGTCGCCGTTTGTGGCGTTCAGCTTAAGAGCCGTGCCGGGCACAACCTTGCCGCCCGATGCGACGGACGGAACCGGCACCGGCACCACATTGCCGGCGCCCACGGCATTGGCCGCGTTGACAAGGCCGGCCCCGAATTTGCTCTTATCCCCGTTTTTGGTGGCGGTGGATTTCAGAATGTTCTGCACCGACAGCACCGACTCACGGGTGGCCGCGCTCATAAGGCCTGGGTTTGCGGAGTACACCAGGGCGGCCACAGCCGACACCATGGGGGCCGCCTGAGAGGTGCCCTCCATTTCGGAAACGCTGGTTCCGGTGCCGCAGGAGTAGATGGGCTCGACATAGCCGAAGTAGTCGGGGTCGTAGTTGGCGTCGATGATCTGGTCGCCGCCCGGGGCCGCGATGTCGATGTAGGAGCCATAGTTGGAGAAGCTGCTCAGCTGCTTTTGGGCGCCCACCGCCGAGACGGTGAAGGCGTCGGCACAGGCGGCAGGGTACACTTTTTTGCTGATCGAGTCGTTGCCGGCCGCCACCACCACCAGCACGCCCGCGTTGACGGCGTCGGTGATGGCCTGCTCGTAGATGATATCGTAGCCGATGCCGCCCAGGCTCATGTTGATAACCTTGACGCCGGCCACGCCCATGGCGTAGCGGATGCCCTGCACGATCTGGGCGGTGCTGCCCGACCCCTTCGCGTCATCCAGCACCTTCACCGGCACAATTTTCGCGCCGGGGGCCACGCCGGTGCCCTGCACGCCGTTGTTGCCCAGGGCCGCGATGATACCGGCCACGTTGGAGCCATGGCCGTTGCCGTCTTCCACGGTTTCGCCGGGCACCTTGCTCTCGGCGTCGGTGTACTGGCCCGCAAAATCGGGATGGGTGGTGCTGATGCCGGTATCCAGCACCGCCACCTTCACGCCAGCGCCGGTTTTGCCGGCGGCCCAGGCGAACTGGCTGTCAATCAGGTTGTGGAACCACTGGTAAGAGCTGTCGGCCGGGTTCAGGAAGGGATCGTTGTAACCCGCGGCGTAAACGTCGTCGGATTTGGCCTGGGTCATCTCTCCCGCGTAGGGGTTGTCGACCGGCATCGTGGTGTAGATCATGTTGGGATACACCGGCGGCAGCTGGTTGGTCACGTCCGATGCCATCTGCAGGACGTCCATGGCGGTCTGGCGGGTCCTGATGACCACGACGCCCTCGTCGTTGCTGACCACCTCGGCGCCATAGGCCGCGGCAACCGCCTGAACCTCCGCCTCAGTCTCGGCGATGAACACCAGCTCGTGCTCGACGTAGTCCACGTCCGGCACCAGCTCGGCAAAGCCGGACAGCTTTTCCGCCAGGTGGCCCTTGGCTGCCACCATCGCCTCCGGCAGCGGCTCGGGCGTCTCCTGCGGCTCGTCGGCCGGGTCGGGCTCGGTGCCCGCATCCTCAGGGGCCGGCTCGCCGTCTTCCGGCGCCGGCAGGTCCTCATCCGGCTGGGGGACGCTGCTGTCGCCGTCCTCGGACGGCAGGCTGTCCGACGGGGGAACGCTGTCCTCCGGCATGCTGCTGTCGTCTATCGCCTCGCCGGGCAGGGAGCTGTCCGGCAGGGCATAGGCAGCCGTCTCCCCAAAGGGGGCCGGCGACTGCGCGCTTACGCTGAGCGGCAATGACAGGACAAGCATCACCATCAGCGCAAGAGAGATCATTCTTTGAAGCCGCTTTTTCATCGTGAAAATTCCTCCAAAATAGATTATGGGCTTATATTCTAAACAGGCTCAGGGCGTGCTGCGCCAGCGCAAGCACACCCTAATAACCCGACACCTGCTGGTTAACATACACCGGGGGCAGATCCTCGTCCGCGTAGATGGATTTCTCCACCGCCTCCCGGGCGGGCTGTTCCGTGCGGATGATGGCGATTCCCTCGGAGAAGGAGATCACCTCGCCGCCATAAAACTCGGCCACGCGCTGAGCCTCTGCCTCGTCTTTGGCCTCGCAGAAAATCTCATGGCTCTCCTCCGCGGGCGTGACCGAAGCACCGACGGCGCTCTCTGCGCCCTGGGAAGCAGAGCCGGTTGACGCATCTGCAAAATTGCCTTCCGGCTGTCGTCCAAACAACATAAAACCACCTACCCCTATGGCCAGGGCCGCCACCAGGCAGCACAGTATAATAATCGGTATTCTGTTCTTTTTTGTCTTCACAAATTATCCCCAAATAGTATTAAAATGAAATTAAACCATAACGCCACAACGAATTTAATTATACTGTATTCAAGGGCCGTTTACAACCGTTAACAAGTGATTTGCCTATAGAAATACACAAAAAAGCCCACCGCTTACGCGATGGGCTTTGGATGCGCTTTCAGTGCAACAACCCGGTGGGTTGTTGCGTCCCTGACCAAGAGGGCAAGCGTCAGCGCCGCCCGATTGGGGTGCGGCGTTTTGCCTCGGGCTGCTACCGTGAAAAAAAGCCCACCGCTTACGCGATGGGCTTTTGGTGCGCTTTCAGGGACTCGAACCCGGGGCCCGCTGATTAAGAGTCAGCTGCTCTACCAACTGAGCTAAAAGCGCATGGACGGCACACAGCCAAAGCTGTGTGCCACATTTGCTGCAACTTACGTTGCTGGTGACCCCTACGGGAATCGAACCCATGTTTACGGCGTGAGAGGCCGTCGTCTTAGCCGCTTGACCAAGGGGCCATACTGTGCCTGCCGCTGAAAACCACTCGATATTCTTCACCAGCAGAACACTAATATTATA
>JAJDIZ010000133.1 GCA_030266915.1 Ruminococcaceae bacterium OttesenSCG-928-D13
ATGCTGGCCCAATCTCTGGCTCTACCTCGGCCAAGGTGCTGCGCCATGCCCTGCCCCTGCTGGCGGCGGGGCTTCTGGCGGCGGGGCTGCGCTTCGGCCACGAGGCACTGCTGGTGCGTCCGGTGCGTGCCTTGGCGGGCAGCGAGCCGCTGGTGACCGCCCGGGTGCTGGAGGTAAGCCCCGGCTACGGGGATGACAACATCAACGCCACCCTGCGGGTGCTGAGCGTGGAGGGTGAGCGTGCCAGCTTCAAGGTGCAGGTGAGCGGCCTGCCCATAGAAGCCGTCCCCGGCGATCTGCTGGAGCTGCGGCTGCGCCTTTACGACTACACCAGCACCGCCTCCCGCGTTTACGGCTACGGCAAGGGCCTTTTCGTGGGGGCCTCCCCGAAGGGGGCGGTGGCGCGAGGCGGCGAGAGCCACACGCTGTTCACCCGGCTGAGGCGGCTGCAATACGCCGCGGCTGAAAATATCACGGCCCGGCTGCCCGGGCGGCTTGGCCCGGTAGCCGCCGCCATGGCGGTGGGGGACCGGCGCGGGGTGAACCCGGCCATCACCGACGCCTACCGGGCGGCGGGGGCCTCCCACCTGATGGTGGTGTCGGGGCTGCACCTCTCGCTGGTGTGCGCCATGGCCGACGCCCTGCTCGCCTCGCTGCGGCGCAGGCGGCCCAAGGCGGCCGCGGCGGCGGGCATCTGCGTGGTGGCACTGTTCGCCCTGTTCACCGGGCTGACCGCCTCGGTGGTGCGCAGCGGGGTGGTGTGGCTGATGCTCTACACGGCGCGGCTGATTGGCCGCCAGTCCGACAGCCTCACCGCCCTGGGCCTTGCGGGGCTGCTGTTGGTGCTGCAAAATCCGTTCGCCGCGGCCAACGTGGGGCTGCTGCTCAGCTTTTCCGCCACCCTTGGGGCGCTGATGTCCGGCCAGCTGAACGCCTGGCTGCGCGGGCGCTGGCGGGTACGCCGGGCGCGGCGGGTTTTGGAAGCAGGCGCCGATTCTACGGCCACTTCCCCAAGGGATCACGACCGTTCAAAATTTCGCACCGCCGCCGGCTGGCTGGCCGGCAAGCTGTGGGACACCGCTCTCGTCTCCCTCAGCGTCACGGCGGCCACCCTGCCGGTGCTGGTGTACGCCGGGATGGGCTTCTCCCTGCTGGGCATCCCGGTGAACGTGCTGATGGTGCCGCTGCTGCCGCTCGTGGTGGTCTGCGGTCTTGTGATGGCCGTTCCGGCGGGCATCCCGCTGCTGGGCTGGCTGGGTGCCCCGGCCGCCCTGGTGTGCGGGCTGGCGCTGCGCTTTTTTGAGATTCTCACCAATTGGTGCCTGGCTCAGCGCTGGGCATGGGTGCCGGTGGGCGGGTTGTTTGGCCTGGTGACGGTGCTGGCGGTGTACGCCCTGCTTGCGGCCGGCTCGAAGGGCCGCCGGCTGAAGGTGCTGGCCCCGGCGGCGCTGGGGCTGGCCGTGGGGGCCTTTGCCCTGCATCTCGCAATGAACGCCGGCACTGTGCGGGTCACCGCCGCCGGCAGCGGCACCAATGCCTCCCTGGTAGTGACCAGCGGCGGCAAAGCGGTGGTGCTCTACCGCAGCCGGCTGAGCGCGGGCGCGGTGGAGCGGGTGTTCACCCGGGACGGCGTGGATGAATGCGTGCTGCTGATCGACCTGCGCCAAACCGCCGAGAGCACCGAGTATCTGGACCGGTTTGCGCCACAGACCGTGGTGGCCGCCGGGGCCGACCTTGTGGCCGGCGGGCTGTATGAACCGATGGCGGAGGTGGCGGTCACCGTGGTGCGGCAAGGCGGCGGCACTGCCGCCTGTGTGGACGTGGCCGGCTACAAGCTGGGGGCCTACACCGGCTCGGTGGACCTTGCCGGCTACGCCCCGCTGGATGCGCTGCTGGCCGGGGGCGGCAGCGCCACGGGAAGCTACGAGGCCCTGATCACCGGCGGCGCGGCCCCCGACTGGGCCGACCCCGAGGCAAAAATATTGCACAGCGGCGGCGAGGCCACGCTGTGGATACGCCCGGGAACAAGTGTTGTTTACAGAGAGGTGGAAAATGGCAACGGATAAGCTGGAACAGCTGCTGGCCGGCCCGCTGGAGGCGCCGGTGTACTATCTTGCCTCCACCGAGCAGGACCTGCTGCGGGAGGCTGCCGCCCGGCTGCGGCGGGCGCTGCTGGCTGCCGGCGGCACCGAGGACGAGGCCACCCGCATCGACGGCCCATCGCCGGACATCGGCGAGGTGGTGGCCGCGGCGGGGGCGGTGTCCTTCTTCGGCACCCGGCGGGTGGTGGAGCTGTGGGAGATTGCCCCCTCCTCCATCGGCGACAAGGACGCCGCCGAGCTGGGCGAGCTGTTCGGCGAGGTGAGTAGCGCCGTGCTGGTGGTGAGCGCCCTCTACAAGGACAAAAAGACCGCCACTTCGAAGAAGGCGAAGCTGCTGTTCGACGCCGCCGCCACGGCCGGGGTGGCGCTGGAGCTGGAAAAGCCGAGCCGGCGGGACAATCTGGAGTTCATCCACGCGGCGGCCCAGGCTGTGGGGGCAAGCTTTGCCCCCGGCGCCGCCGAGGCCCTGCTGGAGGCCGCCGGCGAAAGCCGCCCCCTGCTGGAAAACGAGACGGCAAAGCTGGCCGCCATCTGCGGCTACGGCGCCATCACCAAGGCGGCGGTGGAGCAGTACGGCGTGCACAACATCGAGGCCGATGTGTTCGAACTGGCCCGGGCCATCACCGGCGGGCAAAAGGCGGCGGCCTTCGGCAAGCTGAACCAGCTGCTGGGGCTGCGCCACGAGCCGATTGCCATCGCGGCGGCCCTGGCCGGCACCTATGTGGACATGCTGCGGGTATCCGCCGGGGTGGCTGCAAAAAAGAACGTGAGTGTGATCTTCAAGGAGATGGGCTACAAGGGCAATGACTACCGGCTGAAAAAGGCGCTGGAGAACGCCCGGGCCTACACCCCGGCCGGCCTTGAGGGCTGTGTGCGCTGCCTGGCCGGGTTGGACCGCCAGCTGAAAAGCAGCGCCCTGCCGGATAAAAGCATCCTGCTGCAGGCCGCGGTGGGGGAGCTGATCCTATTGCGGGGCAGATCATGACCGAGCGGATAAGGCTGCGGGAAGTGGTGATCGTGGAGGGCAAGTACGACGCTGCAGCCCTGGCCGGGCTGATCGACGGGCTGATCCTGACCACCGGCGGGTTCTCCATATTCCGTGACGACGAGAAGAAGGCACTGATCCAGCGCCTCGGCAAAGAGCGGGGCCTTTTGGTGCTCACCGATTCCGACGCCGCCGGCTTCCGCATCCGGCACTACATCGAGAAAATAGCCCGGGGCTGCGAGATCAAAAACGCTTACATCCCGGCCCTGCCGGGCAAGGAACCGCGCAAGGCGGCCCCGGCCGCTGAGGGTACCCTCGGGGTGGAGGGCCTGCCGCCCGAAGTTCTGGCTGAGGCTCTGCGCCGTGCCGGGGTGGCCGCCGACGAAACCGCGCCGGGCGAAGCGGTGACCCACACCGACCTGTTTGAGCTGGGCATCTCCGGCGGGCCGAATAGCGCCGAAAAACGCCGCGCCCTGCTGCAAAAGCTCGGGCTGCCGCCGCGCCTGTCCAAGCGGGCGCTCTGCCAGGTGCTGGGCAGCCTGTACACCCGGCAGGCGCTGTACGCACTGGTGAAAGGGGAAGATAATGCGTAAAAACGACGAAAATCCGGTGCTGTTCTGGGATTTCCACGGCACCCTCACAAAGCCGGACGTGGTTTGGTTCGACGTGGCGATGGAGGCCGCCGCCGAGTTGGCGCCCCACCGGCCGCTGACGGCCGAAACCCTGAACGCGAACCTCTCCCGCAACTGCCTGCCCTGGTTCACCATTCCCGACCGGGACGCCCGCCACCTGACGGCCCCGGGCGCCTGGTGGGCCCACAGTGAGGCCGAGTTTGAGAAGATGTTCCAGCGCTGCGGCTTCACCCACGCCGAGGCCGAAACCCTTGCCCCGGCCCTGCGGGAGAAGGTGTTGCAGCCCGCCCGCTACCAGCTTTTTGGGGACGCTGTGCTCACGCTAAAAACGCTGAAAGCCCGGGGCTACAAGAGTTATATCCTCAGCAACAACTTCCCCGAGCTGCCCGAGATCGTCACCGCCCTTGGGCTGGACAGCCTGTTTGAGCAGGTGCTGGTGAGCGCCCGCATCGGCTACGACAAGCCCCGCCCCGAGATTTTTGCCCATGCCCGCGTGGCGGCGGGGCAGCCCCAAAACCCCTGGATGATCGGTGACAACCCGGTGGATGACATCGCCGGCGGGGCGGCGGCCGGCTTCACCACGGTGGCGGTGCACGGCGCTTCGGCGCCGGAGGCGGACCACGCCATCGATGAACTGTCGGAGCTGCTGGCGCTGCTGACTTGAAAAAGGCCGGGCGGGCAGTGCCAAGGGAAACCACCTGGCGAGCCCTGTCGCGACTGCGGACAAAGATGCACCGCCATCCGTCGGGGCCTAGCGACAGGCACTCCCTCCGG
>JAJDIZ010000134.1 GCA_030266915.1 Ruminococcaceae bacterium OttesenSCG-928-D13
TTTTTTTAAGAGGGCAAATCTGACGAACATTTTGACGAACACGCATGCACGATCTTGCCAGATTTCGCTTGGTTTTGCTTTTCGTTGAAACACATAACTGATTACGGAAAACAGAAAATCCACCGTTTTACGGTGGATTTTCTTGGTCCGAGTGGCGAGACTTGAACTCACGGCCCCTTGACCCCCAGTCCGTCAAACGGTGTTTTACTGGGGATTACGGCGTATTATGTAAGCTTATATAGTCGTCGGAAAAAGGCGGTGCAAAGAAATATATTGAAGGCGGTTTGTCGAAGCCACGCCAATGTCCGTGAATCCGAAAATGAAGAAGATGATGCACGTTTTTTAGATGTCGTTTAGATGGAGCCTAATGTTGGTTTTGACCAGTAGAGAAATAACTGTCCGATGGTGGCGACCTTTTGTAACAATGATTCGCAAAGCCCAGTCCGTACCTGTGGACTGGGCTTTTTCATAGAAAGAATCCCCCGGCCGGGGAGTAACATATGCCATTCTATCAGCGCTTTTGCGTGTCTGGCAGACTTGGTGGGGTCATGTGCCGTACAGGTGTGGGTAGTAGACAACTCGAAAATACATCCCCGATGGCTAGATATTCTATGGTAAGTCGAGCCACTTCTTGCTATGCTGATATCAACTGGATGTTGCTTTTACACCCGGCAGGAAAGTGAGTGATGGCTATGACCTCAATTACAAAGCTGAAAGTGAATTACCTGGAGCAGCCCATCGGTATCGAGGGCATTTTTAATGTGGGCTGGCAGCTGCGCTCGGACGAGCGAAACCTGCGCCAGAAAAGCTACCGGCTGCAGATCGGCGACGGCGGCTTCGACGCCCCCCTGTACGACAGCGGCACCGTGGAGAGCGGCAACTCCACCCACGTTCGGGTGCCGGAAGGACTGCCGCTGGAGCCGCTGCGGGCCTATGCCATCCGGGTGCAGGTGACCACCACCGGCGGCGAGACCACCCCCTGGCACGAGAGCCGCTTTGTGACGGCGCTGCGCAGTGGCGCCGAGTGGCGGGCAGATTTCATCACAATCGAGACCGAGGCGGACCAGCGTGAGGCCCGGAGCAGTTACCTTAAAAAGGCGCTGCGGGTGGAAAAACCGGTGAAGGCAGCCTGGTTGCTCTCCACCGCGCTGGGGGTGTACCATGTCTACCTGAACGGTAAAAAGGTGGGGCAGGACCAGATGGCCCCCGGCTGGACCAGCTACAACAGGCACCTGCTCTACCAGATACACGAGGTGACCGAGGCCCTCCGCCCCGGCGAGAACGTGCTGACCGGCTTTGTGAACGCCGGGTGGTACAAGGGCAAGATGGGTTTCCTTGGGCTGTACAACCACTACGGCACCAGGGCGGCCTTCGCCTGCGAGCTGCACCTGGAATACGCGGACGGCACCCGCTCGGTGCTGCGCACCGATGAAAGCTGGCGAGGCGCCCCCGGGCCGGTGGTGTTCTCTGAAATCTATGACGGCGAAACCTATGACGCCCGGCAGGAACTGGCCGATTGGGCCGATGCCGCCGACACCACCGGCGGCTGGCGTCCGGTGGCCGCTGTGCCCTTCGGCACCGCCGCGCTGGAGGCCCAGCCCGGCTGCCGGGTGCGAGTACAGCAGCGGCTGCCGGTGAGGGAAATCATCACCACCCCGAAGGGGGATACCGTGCTGGACTTCGGCCAGAACCTGACCGGCTGGGTGGAATTTAAGGTGCGGGGCAAGGCAGGGGACGAGGCCCGGCTGCGCTGCTTCGAGGCGCTGGACCGGGACGGCAACGTCTACCTGGATAACCTGCGCAGCGCAAAGCAAACCCTGCGCTACGTCTGCAAGGACGAGGCCGAGGCGGCCTATCATCCGTTTTTCTCCTTCCAGGGCTTCCGCTACGCCAAAATTGTGGCCTGGCCCGGCACGCCCCGGGCCAGGGATTTCACGGCCTGCGTGGTGCACAGCGACATGCCGGCCACCGGCAGCTTCAGCTGCTCGAACCCGCTGCTGAACCAGCTGCAGCACAACATCCTCTGGGGGATGAAGGGCAACTTCCTCGACGTACCCACAGACTGCCCCCAGCGGGACGAGCGCCTCGGCTGGACCGGCGACGCCCAGATTTTTGCCCGCACCGCCAGCTACCTGATGGACACCAGCACCTTCTTTGCGAAGTGGCTGCGGGACCTGGCCGCCGACCAGACCCCCGAGGGCGGGGTGCCCCATGTGGTACCCGATATTCTGATTGGCAAATCGGAGGAGGACCGGTTCTGGAAGGACGGGGACCACTCGGCCGCCGCCTGGGGAGACGCCGCGGTGATCGTGCCCTGGACGCTGTACCAGGTGTACGGCGACACCGAGGTGATCCGTCGCCAGTATGACAGCATGAAGGGCTGGATCGAGTTTATGCGCAGCCATGCCAACGACGACATCTGGAGCTACCGCATCCAGATGGGCGACTGGGTGGCCCTGGACGCCGAGCCCGGCAGCTACTTCGGCGCCACCCCGATAGACCTGACCTGCGCCGCCTACTATGCCTACTCCACCGGGCTGTTCGCAAAGATGGCCGGGGCCATCGGTCAAACGGCGGACGCCGAGGAATACGGGCGGCTGCATGAGCAGATTGCCGCCAGCTACCGCCGCCACTTCTTCGACGAAACCGGCCACCTGAAGGCCCAGACCCAAACAGCCCAGATTATCACCCTGCACTTTGGCCTGTGCCCCGCCGAATACCGTCAAAACGTGGTGGACGACCTGCTGAAGCTGCTGGAAAAGGAGGACGGCCACCTGGTCACCGGCTTTGTGGGCACCCCCTATTTCTGCTTTGCCCTCAGCGAAAACGGCCACACCAGGGAGGCCTACAACCTGCTGCTGAAGGAGGACTACCCCAGCTGGCTCTACCAGGTGAAGATGGGCGCCACCACCATATGGGAGCACTGGGACGGCATCAAGCCCGACGGCACCATGTGGAGCGCCGACATGAACAGCTTCAACCACTACGCCTACGGCGCGGTGGGGGACTGGCTCTACCGGGTGGCCGCCGGCATCGACACCGACGAAAACGCCCCCGGCTACCGACACATCCGCATCGCCCCCCACCCGGGCGGCGGCCTCACCGAGGTGGACGGCCGGCTCGAGAGCGTCTACGGGCCGGTCCGCTCCCACTGGACGGCGGCGGGTGAAACCGTCAACCTGACTGTCGAGATTCCGCCCAACACCACGGCCACCCTACTGCTGCCGGGGGCCACGGCGGTGCTCAAGGCCGACGGCCTGGCCTTTGCCCTGGCGGAGGGGGACGGCTTTGCCGCCGAGACCGGCTCGGGCGTCTACACGGTCAGCTATCGGCTGTAGCGCCGGCTACCGCATGAAGCCGGGGCGCCGCTGTGCGGTGTCCGATATTCACTCTGGTCACGTACTCCGTACGCCTGCTAAGGCATGTTCCCTCCATGAACATCGGCCCCCGCACGGCTTTCGGAGAGCATGTGTGCCACACATCAGCAGCGCCATCTTGACTGGATTTTAAATGCAGGTCATCTGGATTGTCCATGTGCAAACCCTTTTTGGGGTGATAGGATGGGGTTGTCCCAATCGACCGGATAATTCAAACGCATGGAGACAATAAGAACAGAAAAATGAGGAGGACAACATGAAACACTTTAGATTGCTTTGCCTGCTTCTGGCTTCCCTTATGCTGATGGGCGCGCTTGCCGCCTGCGGCGGGGACAGCTCGTCCACCCCGGCCGCCAGCACCCTGGCTGCCTCCACTCCGGCTGACAGCGCCCCCGAGTCCACCGACGGCGATGACGCCCTGCCCTACGAGGGTGTGACCCTGAGCCTGCTGAAGGACGGCGACAGCGCCGACGCCGGCATCGAGGCCGTGATCGCCCTGGCCAAAGAGAAGCTGGGCCTCGATGTGGAGATCGAGTACCGCGTCAGCGGCAGCGACGGCGACAACCTGGTGAAAACCCGGCTTGCCTCCGGCGAGATGAGCGACATCCTGCTGTACAACTCCGGCTCCCTGCTGGCCGCCCTGAACCCGGCCGAGTACTTTGTGGACCTGTCCGGCGAGGCTTTCGTGAACAGCATTGACGACACCTTCCGCAACGCCGTCACCGTGGACGGTGCCGCCTACGGCATCCCCTTCGCCTCCTCCCAGGCCGGTGCCGTGATGTACAACAAGGCCATCTACGCCGAGTTGGGCCTTGAAGTACCCAAAACCTGGGACGAGTTCATGGCCAACAACGACGCCATCAAGGCGGCCGGCTACGACGCCATGCTCGGCTCCTTCGCCGACGCCTGGACTGCACAGGTGGTCTTCCTTGGCGACAACTACAACGTCATCGCGGCCGAGCCCGACTTTGTGGCCAATTTCGAGGCCGGCGAGGCCAAGTACGCCTCCACCCCGGCGGGCCTCGAGAGCTTCCAGAAAATGGCCGACCTGAACGCCTACTACAACGAGG
>JAJDIZ010000135.1 GCA_030266915.1 Ruminococcaceae bacterium OttesenSCG-928-D13
GCGGCGGCACCGGCGCAGGCAGTAATAACAGCGGCGGCACCGGGGGACGGTCCAGCGCCGTTAATCCGGATGGCGGCAGTGTTGTCGCAGGCGGCAGCGCCGGCAGTGGCGGCAGTGCAGGCGGCAGCGGCGGCGGCGGTACGGTGCTTGCAAGCACCCCCAGCAGGGTCTCGACGGGCGGGGGTACTGTGTCAACCCTCGCCACCTACACCCTCACCTACAATGTAAACGGCGGCAGCCGGGGCAGTGTGCCGGTCTCCCAGCCGGTATACGATGGCCTTACCGCCTATCTGAGTGACGCCAGCCCCACCCGCAGCGGCTATGTGTTCCGTGGCTGGGGCGCGTCTTCCGCGGCCACAACGTGGTCCCATGTCCCCAACGGGGCGTATACCTTCGGCGCCAATACCACCCTGTATGCGGTGTGGACGCCCCTGCCCTCGGTGGCGGTGGGGCGCAGCGCGGTGAACGAGCGCTCGGCCAATGACGGCGGCATCTCCGACACCCTTATAGTGAACCTGCAAAACGGCACCTTTGTTTCCGGCGTAGCAAACTATCTCACGGTGAGCGGCCTGCCCGCCGGCCTTACGGCCAGCGTTACCCCCATAGACGGCACCAGCCTGCTCATCAGCTTCACCGGCAAAGCCACCAACCATGCCGCCGCAAACTCGGTGGCGAACGCCAAGGTCAGCATCCGTTCCGGCGGCATCACCTACCCGACTGTCAGTAGCACGGCCACCGCCGGCACGCTTACCACCGGCAGCTTTGCCTTCAATTTCCGCGATTCGGCCCCGGCCCCCAACGCCCCGGTGTTCTTTGGCTCCGACGGCACCGAGGGCCCGGCCTGGGCGGATTCCGTCACCCTGAGCTCGGCGCGCCTGAACGCCACGGTGAACGTGACCGGGGCCGCGGTGCGCGAGCGTGGCTTTGTGTACGGCCCCGCCGGCAGCGGCACCCCGTCCATCGGCAACGGCACCAAGGTAGTGTCGGGCAGCGGCACGGGCAGCTTTGCGGCCGGCATCACCGGCATTGCGGCGGGCACCCCCTACAGCTTCCGCGCCTATGCCATAACCGACCACGGCACCTTCTACAGCCAGGCGGGCAGCCTCACCCCATCGGCCCTGTGCAGCATGGGGTCCACCTCGGTGCTGCCCGTGCGCGAGGACACCGCCACCATCATTGGCAGCGTGCTCTCCGGCGGTGGCAGCACCATCACCAAGGTGGGCGTGGCCTACTCCCTTAGCCCAAACCCGGAGGTGGACTCCACCGGCAACGCCCTGGGCAGCGCCTTTAGCATCCTCTACCCCAGCCCCATGACCGGCACCTTCTCCATCGACATAGAGGGGCTGAACCCCAACAACCGCTACTATGTGCGCACCTTTGCCATCAACGGCAGCGGTGTGGCCTATGGCGCCCAGGTGACCATGAACACCCTGATGGCGGGCCTTGACGAAAACACCTACCTGCAATCCCTTGTTGTGGACGGCGGCACCATGATTCCCGCCTTCAACAAGGACGTGCACTCGTACATGGTGTCTGTTCCCAGCGCCCGCAACAACATCCAGGTGACGCCCACCATCGCCTTCAAAAACGCCGACATGCAGGTGACGGTGAAGGACCAGAACTGGCTGAAGGCCAACGGCAACCCCACCAAAAGCGGCAAGCAAACCACCATCACCGGCATCAATGCCAGTTCCACCAATGTGGTGTATATCGAGGTGGCTTACCAAGGCAAGACGCGTACCTATATTCTTAACATGGTGGCCCAGCCCTCTGGCAGCGCAGACCTGAACAGCCTGCTGCTGAAGAAGGAAAACCCCAGCGGCGCCGACATTGACTACACCCCGGCCTTTACCAAGGACACCAGCAACTACACCGCCGTGGTGGACGGCGCCACAGAGCAGGTGTGTGTGGAGCTGGACATGGGGCTGAATACCTTCATCACCTCCAAAATCAACGGCACGGGCACCACGCCCATCGAGGGGGTGGCCAAGGCCCACGGCACGGTGAAGCTCACCGGGCCGTCCACCGTGGTTACCATCCAAACCACCTCCGAAGATGGCAAAACCACCCGCACATACAACCTGCTGATCATCAAGCAGGTGTCCTCCAGCGCTTACCTGAGCGGCCTTGTGGCGGGCAGCACCAGCGGGGGCAGCAACTACACCCTCTCCCCCGGGTTTGACCCGGTGAAGGCAAACTACAGCGTGGCCGTGCCCAAGGATGCGGGCGGCCAGTTGTACCTGACGCCCACCGCCGCCGCCGGCGCGGTGATTGAGATGAGCGGCACCAACGCCGAGGGCGAAGCCCTGCTTGTTGGCGACGGGCCGTCCTACCTTGTGAGCGGGCTGAGCGCCGGCTCCAATACGGTGGACTTCATCGTCACCTCGCCCGACGGCTCGGCCACAGCGGCCTACACCGTGGTGGTCAACGTGCCGGTGTCGGACACGGCGGAGCTTTCGGGCCTGGTGGTGCGCGCCTCGGCCAGCAACTCTGCCTCCAGCGGGGCGGCGCAGACGCTGCTGCCCACCTTCAAAAACACAACCACCGCCTACACCGTGCTGGTGGCAAACAGCATGGCCTATGCCTACATCGCCCCCACGGCGGCAGGCGGCGCCACCTACTGTTTCAGCGATGACCCGGAATACAGCGCGGCGGCGGCGATTTCAAGGGGAACACCGCTTACCCTGCCCCTGGCTTACGGTGTGAATGAGGTGTACATCCATGCGGTGGCGGCAAGCGGCACCAACGTTAACACCACCATCCTCACCATCATCCGGGCGGTCTCCTCGGACGCGCGGCTGGCCAGCATCACCGGCGTTGACCTGCAGCCGGTGTATGGCATGGACCAGGGCGTGTACGCCGCCACGGTGGGCTATGAATCCGCCACACTGAACATAACAGCCACTGCCAACCAGAGCAACGCCACCGTGGCCCTTGCCGTGGGCGGCCTGGCCAAGGGCTCCGCAAAGGGCGCTCTTACTTCCTCCAACGTGCCCCTTGCCATTGGCGACAACACCTTTATATACACCGTTACGGCCCAGGATGGCGTGACGCGCCGCGAGTACACCGTGCATGTGGTGCGGCAGGCCTCCAGCAACGCCTTCCTGAAGGCGCTGGACTTTGGCGAAAGCGGCACCGGCGGGCTGCCGCGGGTGATCACCGACACCGACCAGGAGGACCTGGACGGCGATGGCGACCCGATGGGCACCCCCACCTATGGCGCCAGCTTTGACCCGGACATCCTGACCTATTACGGCGCGGTGGACAACGCCGTGGAAACCACCAGGGTGAAGGCGGTGGCGGACGATGAGAACGCCGCCGTGTACGTCAGCATCAAGGGCGGCGCCTTTGCCCCGCTGGCGGGGGACACCACCGGGGAAATTGCGCTGGCCGTGGGCGACAACGAGGTGAAGGTGCGCGTGGTGGCCCAGGACGGCACCACCGTGCTGGAATATATCCTTATCATTGTGCGGCATGCGGCCACCAACAGCGATCTTGGCCCGCCTGACAACGAGAACCCGGCAGACGGCAGCCTGTGGGCCACCAACCTGAAGGAACCCGGCCTGGTGCAGGCGCCCGGCGAGACCGCCGGGTTCGACCCCGCACACCTTGACTACACCGCCACCGTAGTGCCCGGCATCGATGAGACCGACATCACTGCCAAGGCCGCCGACGCCAACGCCAAGGTGTTCATCCGGCAGGTGGGCGAGGACGGCACAACCACCCTGGCCTCCGCAGTGCTGGGCCCGGTAACGGCCAGCGGCACGGCCCTGGCCACCGGGGAAAACCTGTTTGTGATAGAGGTGGTGGCCGGGGATGGCAGTTCAAAGGAATACACCCTTGCCATCACCCGGGAAGAACCCTACACCGGCCTTGAGGCCGAGATAGACCCCAGCGGCTTCTCCTTCCCCGAGGGGCTGCTCACGGCGCGCAGCGGCAGCCTGGTGCTGGACCACACGGCCGGCGGCAGCGTAACCCTGACACCCACCGGTGAGGATAAACCCATCGGCCCGGATTCGGGGGTATCCTATTCGCTGGGCAGCTTCACGGGCGACACCGAGGTGCTCACTGCAAAGCCCACCCTGGACGAGGACGGCAAAACCCTGCTGTTCAAGGCCGCCGCCGGCGTGGAGGTGGGCAAGGAGGCGGTGCTGGAGCTTATCATCCACACCCCCAACTACGAGGATGTCACTGTTGAGCTCTCATTTGATACATCGCCGAAAAAAGCCGTGACCATCACGGTGGACAGCAATGCCCCGGGCGACACCGACTATGACGGCAGCCCGGCGAGCAAGCCCGGCGACAGTGACCTGACCATCGAGGACACCGATGGCGCCAACGTGACCGGCGAGATGGATGACATCATCTACACCTACACCGGCACCGACAGCAAGGGCGACAGC
>JAJDIZ010000136.1 GCA_030266915.1 Ruminococcaceae bacterium OttesenSCG-928-D13
TTGTATATCCGCTTCACCGTATCGGCGGCTTCCTCTATCACAATAATTTCGCCGGTGTTTTTGTCCTTGAAATAGCCGAAAGGAGGGATCATTACGATTCCCTCCTTTTGCTTTTGCCGGTATCCGAATCTGATTTTTCGCTGGATGTCTTTTGCATAAAAATCGTTGAAAATGTGCTCACAAGGAAGGTAAAGGTAGAAACGATAAAATGACGTAACCATGCCAATTCGCGGCGATACGATTTCTCCAATTATTGTTACAGCTGCTAGTGGCGGTGTCTCCAAACAAATTTTGACCTCATAAGACCCATAATGAGAAACCTCAGTAAATCAGTACGCAGGATGCACAACTGCAATCCTGCGTACTGATTTGCTAGTATGACTTATCTCAAGTGCCTAATCACTTTCGGGCACAATAGCCATGTACTCGCGTTTAGTCATTTCGACATCAAAAAAGGCGTAGGATTCTTTTTTGAGCAGCTTCTTGCCACCGTATTTAGTATCCACAGTTTGGTAATTTGACTTAATAGTCATTTGGGGATAGAAGATAATTGTATCATTAGATATCCCATTCACCTCCTCATTTGCTAAAAGCTGCAAATCTATATGATTGGGTAATTTCTGCTTTAATCGTGCCGCTGCTTTGTCTGCACCATATTCGTTCTTATTGTAGTTTATGATAAGGCGTTTAGATGAAGAATTACAAAGATAGTGAAGGAGTTCACCGTCTTCAAGTAAAATCCTCAACCGAGGAGTTGAAATAACGAGTTCTTCAGTCTTGAAATCGTCGCAATGAATCATCATGTCACGTTCTTCACCATCCAACAGGCTCCTGCTACAAAAGTATCGTTCTTCTATATCAAGTGTATCTACCTTAGTTTTTTTTCGTTCGGCCAATATTTCAATAAGACTAGCTAGCCGGGCATCCATTTTAGGGGTATCCACAACTATTTTGTGTGAATTAGGAATCGGCGCATCAAATATTTTCTGCATCCCAGTGGAATAACTATTTAGCTGATTTACAGCTGTTGACATTATTGACATGTCGTGGTCATTCTCAAACGAAAATGAAAACTCTTTTCGAGACTCGTTGAGAAACACAAAGCAAGTCACTGGTATGAAGCGAATTTCTTCATAAGCAATATCAATGATTTTGTAAAGCTCTCCTGGATTCGGTGTTTCTAATCCAAGAATCCGACCTAGCTGCTCCGCCTGATATATATTGCTGATTTCCTCAAAATGTTTTTTAAAATAACCAATATCTACTTGCACAGTCGGTTCCAAATAAACATCACTGGGCAATGGTCTGCGCACGATATGCTTTGGTTCTTCCGGGAGTATAGAACCACTTATTCCATGAACAAAAACTTTATTAATTCGCACATTCTCCGTCACAACCTTTTGTAACTTTTGTAAAGCATGTTCGCCTTTGCCGGTCAGACCTAACGTCGCTGTTGAAACAAAAACCAAATCATCTATTGCCATCTGTGCAATAATCTCTTTATACACATCTCCTGTAAGACCTAAGGATTTTGACATTATGTCAATGTTATTGATGCCCACGGCAATCATTCTCAATACGGTTTCATGGATAAAAGATATGTTTTGGTTTTTTCGTACCAAAACATTCAAGCCCTGCTCTCTAATCGGTATATAAGCAGTAATTCTCTTGATAAATTTGTTGTTCGGTTGTGAGGGTGGGATATACTTTTCAAGCATTTCAATACTCTGTATCATACTACAGCACCCCCTTCTTTGTGTACGGGATGATTGTGCATTCATCGGGGTTTGCATGGATATACTCAAGGATATCTGGAAATCTGTTTCCTGAAATTTGCTTGTTGTTCAAAAACTGGTCATCACCTGCAATAATCAAATTTGAGCGTGCCCGTGAAAGCGACACGTTTAGGCGAGATTCTTCTCGCAAAAATCCAATTTGATTGCCACTACTACTACGAACTGTCGAGTAAAGTATAATGTCTCTCTGGCTGCCCTGGAATGCATCTACAGTATTTATCTCAACGCCTATGTTCTTTAACTGCACGCTTTTTAGCCGGCGCTGAATGAGGTTTAACTGTGCTCGATACGGAGTTATGATCCCAATAGAAAAACCCTTACTACCGACATTATCATCGAGTGCCATCAGGTATTCAATGAGTATTTCCGCTTCGATAGGATTATGGAAACTAAAGTTTCCATTAGCTAGACGTACCCGTTGTTCATTCTTGGTCTTGGAATCCAGATTAGAAGTAGATACCCATGTGATAGGTTTAAGCGATAGATCCCCCAGATCCAGGCTCCTATCCGAGCGACCAACACCATTTTGGATTTCGTCGCCATAAAAAACCTTACTTATCAGGGTACCAATGGCCGGGTGCATACGATATTGAGTTGTTAGCGTTTCTTTACATTGGTCATCGATTATATCAAATATTTTGCCAAATCCGCCGTTCTGAAGCTCATCATAGTCAATCCGTACAGCACTACGTTCTATCGCCAAACGGTCAAAAACCGGCGGTAGTTGCTTATGATCACCAACAAGTACAGCCTTCTTAGCTTTAATTAATGACACCATCATTTCTGGCAGTGTTGCCTTGGCTGCCTCATCGATAATTACGTAATCAAAGACTATTTCTCTAACAAAATGGTTGCCAATAAATCCCGAACATGTTCCCGCAACAATGGTGGCATTTTTGATAAAGTATTCATCAATATCTTGAGATTCAGGTATTTGTGTATACCATTGATGCTGGATGCGTAAACGAGAAATAAGCGGATTATCATTTTCCAGCCGATACTTCATAAGAAAAGATTTAACGATTTCTTCAGCTTTATTGGCGTCGACCTTACTAATCCCCTTTATTTGCAATTTCTCATAGGCATGCGCATATGATGCAAAGTCTTGTGGGCAAATATTCGCCGTACTAAGCACTGAATTAGTTTCCTGTAAGCATTTGGACGCTATTTCGCTTACCCATAACGCCCTTTGCGACTCAAAACTGTACTTTTCGCGCGCCAGGTCCGACAGCTTCTCATCAGCGCCTATACGGATAATCGCATCCCCTTCTCCATAGGCATCTAAATCTTCAATTATCTTATCCACAGCAGCATGCGATTGGGAAACAATAAGGATTTTTTTGCATGCCAAAGGATTTCTTCGGTTGTGCCTTTGGATTTGCCGGATAACCTCAATAAGTACGTTGGTTTTCCCTGTTCCTGGTGGCCCTTGTATCAACGCAAGATTTCGCGCATCCAGTATTTTGCTTACAGCACTTTTTTGCGCTTGGTCAAGCTTTTGATCATAATAAAGCATTTGTTGATTCTTCGAAAATGAACTTGCCGGCTCAATACCTGCAAAGATTCCTTTTAATGATTTGTCATACGCCTCATCCTGTATAAACTCATCTAGCGCAAATGCTTGCCGTTTATATTGTGCAATTTCTTTTCTATAATCTACCGAAAACTGGCCGTGCTCTGCTAGTTCAGCACAACCTTTGCTATTCGTAATCTTTAGGACTATTATACTCCCATCATCTTCAAACCGTTCGAATCTTCCGATTTCTATTAGTGCGATATCCTTTTTCTTTGTTGTTTTTTCAATAATGAATGTGGTTTCTGTCGTAATACTATCGTCACCAAGGCACGAATCTTCACACAACTTGAATACGATTTCTTTATCATGAGTTTCATAGCTTGCATAGTTGAATTTTATGGCTTGATTAGCTGCATCTGCAATCATGATTTTGATAAACTCATTCCAAAATCCATACATATTGTCGAACTCGGTGTCAATATTGTGCTTCGACAGAACATGGTCCATATGGTCAATAATCCGATTACGAAATTGAAAAGTCTGGTTTTGAGGATAACTTCTTTTTGTTCCATCGAAAAAGATACACTTACCATTTACTGGAAGTGCGCGCTTCTTGTTCCTCTCTCGATACACAAGGTCAAGTCGCTCAAAGCGAATAACGTTAAATTTCGAGTCAGAAAAAGTACAGGACATAGAGTAGTTTAGCCCATCAAAAACAAAAAGCTCAACTTCTCCTTCTTTCTCAACTCGTACATATGAATCGGTAAAATTTTCCGGAATATCGTTAAGCAAGAGCTCCATGTTCGTTTTTCTATACGGCGCCAGTTTTCGCTTTCTAAGCTCCTCAGTACGCTCAGATGCGACGGAGAAAACATACTGTTCTGAAGAACCACTGTACTTTGCCACTAACGATGACAGCGCAAGTTCTACGTCCACCAAATCTTCATAGCGATCTTTAGGTTCAATAGCAACCATCTTCGTCAAGATCTCTTTTAGATCGATATCCATTCCAGAAACTGCTGCAAGTGTTGCTGCAAAAGCATCTGGAACGGGAGGTTCTGTATT
>JAJDIZ010000137.1 GCA_030266915.1 Ruminococcaceae bacterium OttesenSCG-928-D13
AACATTGCTAATAACAAATCAGGAGGGGGGGGACATTGTGATATACGCTGACAATGCCGCGACGACAAGAGTGTCCGACATAGCTTATGAGCGAATGCTTCCATATTTACAAGAGCACTATGGAAATGCTTCCAGTCAGTATTCGCTTGGAATCAAGGCAAAACACGCCATTGAGCAATCGCGTCAACAAGTGGCTAAAGCCATCAATGCGGAAGCGTCTGAAATCATTTTTACCTCTGGTGGCTCTGAAGCGAACTCGTGGGCTCTGATGGGCATTGCCAATTTGTTTGAAGGTGAAACTATCCATGTTATCACTTCATCAATAGAACACCATTCAGTAATAAACACTTGTCACACGCTTGAAAATAAGGGTGTTGAGGTTACTTATCTGCCTGTCAGCAAACAGGGTGTTGTTGAAATTGAAAGTTTAAAAGCTGCACTTCAGCCGAATACCAAATTTGTGTCAATTATGCTTGCAAACAACGAAATAGGTACTCTTCAGCCAATAGCTGAACTTGGGCGATATCTTGGCGAAAGAGGGATTCTTTTTCACACCGACGCCGTTCAGGCTGTTGGACACATTCCCGTTGATATTAATGAACTTCATGTTGACTTTCTTTCTGCGTCTGCGCACAAGTTTAATGGTGCAAAAGGTACAGGGTTTTTATTCAAACGTTCCGGGCTGCCACTGAAGCAATTGATTTTTGGTGGTGAACAAGAGTATGCCCTAAGAGCAGGTACAGAAAATGTGGCAGGGATAGTGGCTCTAGGATATGCACTTGAAGAAAGCGTCTCCGCTATCCAAGACACATACACACGCACATCCTCTTTAGTTAAGTTAACTACAGATAAATTAAAGGAATGCATTCCTAACATAATAATAAATGGAGAAGGTACTGCGGTCCTTCCTGGAATGGTGAATATAACTTTCCCGCGAACTTCTGGTGAAGCAATAATGCATTTACTCGACTTAAAAGGAATTTGTGTCTCTACAAGTTCAGCCTGTAATGCTGGAAAAGATACACCGTCGCATGTTTTGCTCGCTTTAGGACTAACCGAACAGCAAGCAAAGTCATCAATTCGAATTTCTTTTGGAAAGTATAATACTTTCAACGAAGCGAAGATTATCGCAGAAGCTTTGTGTTCCGCTTATAGTAAGATTAATGCGCATTCTGTATAATTCTAAGATGAGCAAAGGGTGCACTGTTCTGATTTTGTGGCTCAGGTAATCGCGTTCTACTCATCTATCTGTACCATCCCCCAAAAACCGGTCAAAATCACTCTCGAACAGCCGGTCCTGCACAATGCGATACTTTTCAAACTCGGCTTCGGCGTGGGCCTTGGCGATTTCGGCGGTCACCTTGCCGGCGTCCTGCAGCACCTCGCGGTCGGTGGCCTCGATAAAACGGTTCAGGCGCACTTCCCAGTCCTGCATGGTCATGGGGATATGTCTGGTGGCCATATCCTCCGCAATGTCCAAGTAAGCCGATACCAAACGGGAAAGCTGCTCCATCTCAGATGCTGTGAGATAGTTTTTTGCAACAGCCACATCATACTTCTGTATCTTCCCCTCCGGCGCATCTGCCCAGGTAGTCAGCCCCATGTGCTCTTTTTCTGCATCTGCGCGGTTGTACACTACCTCGGCTGCTGTTTGACCATGGATGGCCCAATGCAGTTTGTTCTGCACTGTTGCGAAGAAGCGCTTGGTTGCAGCGGCCGTCACATCGTAATCAATCGCAGTCGCGTAAATATCTGTAATTTTCTGATAAAACTTCCTCTCCGAGAGGCGTATTTCTCGGATGCGCTGAAGTTGCTCTTCAAAATATTGCTGTGTTAGCACAGAGCCGCTGTTTTTCAGGCGTTCATCGTCCATGACATAGGCCTTGATTGTATAACTCTCAATAATGTCAGTCGCCCACTTGCGGAACTGCACCGCCCGCTCCGAGTTCACTTTATAACCGACGGCGATAATCGCTTTTAGATTATAGTGCTTTGTATCGTATGTCTTTCCATCGGTGGCAGTTATCCGAAAATTTCGGATAACTGAAGCTTCCTCGAGCTCGCTATCTGCAAAAATTTTCAATAAGTGGTAGTTGATTGTTCGCACATTAATATCATACAAAACGCCCATCATCTTCTGCGTCAGCCAAACATTCTCATCGGCATATATCGCTTCCACGCCGCCTTCCCCACTTGCTGCAATAAAAGTAAGGTATTCAGCTGCAGATGAGCGTATTGTCATTTCCTTCTTTTTCTTTGATGCCATATATAAGTGCCTCCAGCTTATCAAATCTCAATCGTAATGATAAAAGTATACCACAGCGACGGACAAAGCCCTATAGCTGTGCTGCACAAGCATGGTGCGGCCGTCCGATTTGCGAACAGCCGCACCTACACATTTATCAGTTTTCGTTATAAACCGCCCAAATTGCTTCCAAATGCTTTTCCGATTTTCGAATCTTATTGTTATACGTGTCCGAGCATAGATACTCAAGAAAAAAGCACTTTGGTATCAGATACTTGGGCGTAGATGTAATGCACCGCAACTGGCCTTTGCGACACCAGCCTCCCACGGCGCGCCGGTTATAGCCGGTGAAATGGCATATATCCCCCACATCCAACACATCGGAATGATCCGCAAGTGCTCTGGCGTAATAAGTCTCCAGTTGTCTCCTGGTAGCCTTGTCTTTTGGCAAATGGCGAATCGCGTGTGTGTATACCGGCTTTTTGTTGCGGCCAGTGTACCAGTTGTTGGGCGCCGCGTATTTGCACGGGTCGGCTTCCCTATCCTTTAGATACGCAATCACATCACTTTTCTTGATGGAATAGCAGCGGGTCTTCTTGCCGGTAGTCGTGCAGGGGATAAGTCCGCTCTGGAGCAAATATAGGGCAGTGCGTTTGCTGATATGGCATACTTTACGAAGCTGCTCCTTGTTCATTACAGTAGGCAGCGCCTTAAATTCTTTGGGGTCATATTTCATGGGTAGCTCTCCTTCAAAATCAATTATCCGAAATGATTTCGTCCGGTATTGCCACTTGTGAATAATGACCATTTTTTCTTTCAAAGTTTCTCTCTATTTTTGAAAGAAATAAGAGAGAAAAGTGCTTTTTTTGATTTGAACCCACCATCGAGTGATTATTGGCTCAAATTCGCCAAATTATCAAAATCCAGTTACCGCGCGGGTTTGAGGGCTGTACGAAGCAGCCAAAAACACACCCCGGAAAACCCCATATATCCACAAAAATAAGAAACTCGAAATGTCGTGTGGGGCAACCCACCTAGGGTTCGAATCCCTATGGGTCTCCCTCATTTTGAGTATACGAAACCACTGCGCGGCAGCTTAACCTAATTGTATTTCATCAAGCATTTCATAGCCAGACCTCCTAAACGGCTAATAAAAAGGCGCAGAGTAGTTGGTTCTGCGCCTTTGCTTGTATTTCTTCTGATTTTTAGATTATTTTCCAAGGGATTTATTAGTCCACTATATCCTGACCTCATCCGTGTGATATACTGGTATAGCCTATTAAATGAAAAGGATCGGTACCGCATGGCCAGTATATGGAACCCCTGGCGGGGCTGCCACCGCCACAGCGATGGCTGCAAATATTGCTACATCCACAAGGGTGACGCCAAGCGCGGCGTGGACACCGGCCGTGTGGAAAAGGCCGATAAATTCGGCTGGCCGGTGCGGCGCAACAAAAAGGGCGAATACAGCGTAAAACCTGGGCAGACGGTGTTCCTGTGCTTCACCTCCGACTTTCTGGTGGAGGACGCCGACGACTGGCGCGGTGAATGCTGGGATATGATGCGCGAGCGCAGCGACCTGCATTTCCTTTTCCTCACCAAGCGCATCGAGCGGTTCATGGATTGCGTCCCGCCCGACTGGGGCGGCGGATGGGACAACGTGACAGTGGGCTGCACGGTGGAAAACCAGCAGCGGGCCGACGAGCGGCTGTCCCTGTTTGCCACCTTGCCCATCAAGCACAAAAACATCATCTGCCAGCCGCTGATTGAGCAGATAGACATATCATCCTACCTAAAAGGGATCGAACTTGTGGTGGTGGGCGGAGAGAGCGACCGTAATGCCCGGCCGCTGGACTATGCCTGGGTGCTGGACATTCGCCGCCAGTGCATTGAAGCCGGTGTGCTCTTCGAGTTCCGCCAGTGCGGCACCCACTTCATCAAGGACGGCAAGGAATACACATTGCAGGTGAAGGACCTGGGCGCCCAGGCGCGCAAGGCGAACATCAACACCTGAAGGAGGCCCATTATGCCAACCGGCCCAGACCCAAGCGCCATCTACCCAAACCCGGGTGTGCCCAGCGTTTGCTTCATCAAAAACACCATCAC
>JAJDIZ010000138.1 GCA_030266915.1 Ruminococcaceae bacterium OttesenSCG-928-D13
CAGGTACTCATGGCGGTAATTGATGGGTTTCGTCGCCTTCAGGTGCTCGGCATCAGCTATGAAGCGCGGCCCCAGCCATTCGGGTGGCACCTCCTGGTAGGTGCTGTGGTGCACCAGCTTGCCGGGCCGGCGCTCCATAGCATACTTGTTGGAAAAATGCCGGGCCATCGCCGGCGGGTTGAAGCTCTTTATAGAAAAGGAGAATGGTCCGCCGCGAAAGACGGACTGCTCCACGCTGCGGATTTCCTCAAGGCCCCCGAACTGGTCAAACTCCTCAAACCACAGAATCCCCACGTACCCGAAGGGCAGCTTCAGGGATTTCACCTTGCCGGGGTCGTCCAGGCCAAAGAACAGTATTTTTTGGCCTGTGCTCTTTCGGGTGATCTCCATCGGAGACTGCCGGTAGCTGAACTGGCTGCGCAGCCCCAGCATGTCAATGGCCCACTGAATTTGGGCATACACGCTGTTTTTCAGCTTGTCGCCCACCTTGCGCAGCACCACGGCGTGGCATTGCGGGTTCATCAACATCAGCATCACAACCAGGATGGAGGCGAAGCTGCTTTTCAGGCTGCCGCGCCCGCCGCTCAGCACCAGCTCATTGATCAGGCCGTCCATCACCTTTTTAAAAACACCGTGGAAGGCCGGGCCAATCAGCTTTGAAAGCTTAACCGAGGTCATTGACGATCACCACCTCATCCCCGCCGCCTCCGGCGTCGCCGGCCCGGTTGATTTCATGCCACAGCCGAATCGCCGCAACATCCCCTTCGCGGCAACGTTTAATCAAAACCTCATGCACGGTGGCAAACTCTCCGGTGGTGTACTTCTCCACCAGGGCGGCCAGGCACTTCTTGAACTCGGGCTTGGTTGTGCGGCCATGTTGCTTTTGGAGCTCCCGCAGGTCGGTTGCGATATTGAACTCATGGTTTTCCGCCGCAGCCTTCAGCATTTCAAACAATGCGTCAGAGCTGTCGGTCTTTTTCCCTTTCTTCACGCGCACTGCAAAAACTCCTTTCAAGGATTTTAAAAGCCGCCATGGCCATCTGTCGGAAAAACAAGGTTTTCACCCTTTCCAGATGCACCTCGGATACCCGGGCGCCATCATTGAACGCCAAAACCCCCAAAATTGACCGCATTTGCCTTTGAGCGCCCCGGCGCGTCAGTTTCCGCAAACCCGGGCTTAAAGGTTTTTGAAGGGAATTTTAAGGGATTTGCGGGCGGGTTTTGATAAAGAGAAAGGAACCATGGCTGAATTCGGGGCGAAATGGTATGCTTCGCCATTCCGGCTCCCGAATTTAGCCCGGTTCCTCTGCTCCTGTTCGCCTGCCCCCACCGCCGAGACGAATCAATCGGCGGTTTTATCAGGCTGCTTTTAAAATGACCTTGCGGTCAACCTTCAGATTTGTACCTGGGCCAGATATTTTCACCCGCCCGCACGCAATGCGGGAAAAGGCAATTTGGCCGGCCCGGGTTTTTGTTGCGCCATTCACACTGGCGGCATAGCTTCAGCTGGGCCTTGTGCGCCCGCATCCGCTCAGCCAGGGTCGGCGGTCGTTTCACTCGGGGCTTCATTGGTGCCCTCCTCCAGCTGAATGCTCATTTCAAAGGTCTTTTCCTGTCCCAGCAGGGGAATGGTCACCCTTGCCCGGCGGCGGTGCCTGTCAATCTTAACCAGCCTATCCAGCATCTCCAGCAGCGGACCGGCCAGAACCGCGCCATCCTCACTGCGCACGGTAGACGCTTCCAGCGCCGCGTCTGTTGGCGCCAGCAGGCCAATCCATTCAGCCTCGGCGTCGGTTATCGCCTGTGGCCTGGGGTCCCCCAAAAACCGAATCACCCCGTGCACCTTCGCGGCAGTGTAGTACACCTCCGCTGGCAAATCCTCGCCGGTTTCAATCTCACAGCCCACAAAAACATAGCCTGGCATCAGTGTCCGTTCCTTTGGCGTCCATTTGCCGCCCCGGTGGATCATGGTCTCCTCTCTGGGCACCCGGGCCGCCAAGCGGTTGCGCAGCAGGGTGTTCCGAACCTTCAGTTCCCAGCCGCTGGCCACCTGCAGCACAAACCACCTCACGGCGCCCCCTCCTCTTTTTTCTTGTTAAGGAAGGCTGCCACCCGCGTATACAGCTTCGGGTCCTCCTTGGCCATGGCGTCGAACACCAGCTCCTTCACGGCCTCCATGCCGGTCTCGTAGTTCGTGCGGGTCTTCATGTCAATGTTTGTCTTGTAGGCCGCCGCGCGGATCAGCCCGTTTGCCTGCCGCAGCAGGTCCTCGGGGTCCACCTCCTGCCAGCGCTCCGGCGGCAGCTCAGATATCGCCCGCAGCACATTGTGGCTGGTCATTCGGATAATGGCCTCGGTGGTGTCCAGTTCAGGATACCGATTGATCTCCTCCATCAGCCCGCGCATGCTCTCCTGGGCAATATTGAGCTTTTCCAGGTCGGCGTGATACCCACGCGCATACCGGCAGATGGAGGACTGGGAAAGGCTCACGCCGTTTTCGGCCAGATAGTCAACAATTTCGGCATAGGTGTACCCGGCCAGGAGCATCTGTTCAACGGCGTCCTTTTGGTCGGGTGGGAGTTTGTCAATCACGCTGTGCTTCCGGTTCCGTCTCACCATTGCGACCACCTACACGATCACGTCAGGGTCAGTTTCGCTCCCGCTCAGCAAACGAATCCCCTTGACGGAAAGAATCGCCTCCAGCTCGTGGAGGTTAACCTGGGCGATCCGCTTGATCGGCTCCTTCGTTTTTATGTACTGGAGCTCCACATACCCCGCAAGCTGCAAATAGTTGAACGAATCCCGCAGATTGCCCTCGGTGAGGTAGGGCCGCTGATTCATCACTGCGCTGATCACATCGTGCACCGGCGTGTAATCCGTGCGCAGAATGTTCACCGTGCGCAGCACCCGGCCGTTGGTCTCTCTAAAATCCTGGGCGCGGGTGGCGGGGTCAAGTTCAAGCGCCATTGCCGTGGCCTCCCTTCATCTCAAGTAAAATGCGGTACATGGTCTCCAGCTTGTCCTCCGTCCGTGCCTGGTAGTGGAGATAGTCGCTCTTGGTCAGGTAGTTCTTTTTTATCTCATCCACCGATTCGGTGAGCTTTCTGGTCTCGCTGCGCATCTCGGCCTTGAATTCCTTCAGCTCATCCTTGCTCACATAGGTCTGCTTGATGTGGTTGATGTCCCTGTCATGGGCTTTCACCTCATCCTTGGTGGCGTAATCCAGCTGAATCTGATGAATATCCCCTTCATGCTTTTCAGGCTTTTTTAAAAGCCCTTTCACAAAATAGCCAATCACCGCCAAGGCAATGCTGGCTAAAATGCAGATCACAGTCCATTCAAAGGGTGTCAAGGTGGGGGCGTCCTGCATTTTTCTCCTCCATAAGCGCAAACTTTTTGCCATTGCATGGCCCGCCCACAAAAAAAGGCATGACCCTCTTTTAGGATCATACCTTATATCTATTGTTGAAAAATATGTGCAGAAGTTCAGCTAATCCCCTTCGCCGCCAAACATGCTTATCTGGCCGTCAATGGGCTTGCGGCGCAGGGCCTGTGCCTCCTCCTTCACAATGTCGTAGATGTGCCGCTCGGAAAGGCTCCACTTGCGGGCCAGCTCAATCACATTGCTGCCGTCGTATTCCCGGCGGATCAGCGTGTCTCGCGCCGGGATGGTCACCATGTCGGCGGTGGGCACATACATCCGGGAGGTGCCGCCATAGGTGCGCACCAGGCTCTTGAACCCTTCCAGCCCCACCACCTCCGCCAGCTCTCGGCCGCCGCCGCGCAGGTCCTCCATGGTCACAAGGTCCAGCAAATCATCCATGCCCGGCCCTCCTTTCGTGCAGGCTCTTTAGCTCGGCCCGCTCCGCCATCTTGCCCAGCAGCTGTATCAATTCTATCCCCTGGGCCATTTTCAGGAAACGGAAGGGCTGGGCGGGCGGGGCGCTCACCCCAAAATGCTTGGTGATAATCCCACATAGCCGGTCACCCACGCCGGCCCCGCCAATCGGGGGATCGAACTTCTGCAGCTCGTACATCAGCGCCCAGGCCTTGCCCTGCTGCTCGCTGGTCACGCCGCCCGGGGTAGTGGGGTGCTGCTTCGCTTTCTTCCGTGGGGGCGGCGCAATCCCGGCCAGCTTTTGCCGCTCGGCAAGGTCAGCTGCCACTTTGCCAGCCTCGGCAAAGGTCAGGGCCTTGATGGAGTCTTTGCCT
>JAJDIZ010000139.1 GCA_030266915.1 Ruminococcaceae bacterium OttesenSCG-928-D13
TGGCAGCACGCAAGATAGAGCTGCTGGCGCTGGGCGCCTTCAATGAGGTGTTGATCATCAGCGCCGCCACCGGTGAGGGCTGTGATGAGCTGCTGGAGAAGCTGGCGGAATTCGCGGTGGAGGGACCCCACTTCTTTGCCGAGGACATGTACACCGACCAGCCAGAAAAGCAGCTGGTGGCCGAGGTGATCCGCGAAAAGCTGCTGCTGTTCATGCAGGAGGAAATTCCCCATGGCACCGCGGTGGAGGTGGAGAAATTCCACGAGCGGGAGAAGGGCAATATCGTCGATATCGAGGCGACCATCTATTGCGAGCGCAAGAGCCACAAGGGGATGGTGATCGGCAGGGGCGGCGCGATGCTAAAGCAAATCGCCACCGCCGCCCGGCAGGAGTGCGAGGAGCTGCTGGGCTGCAAGATTAACCTGCAATGCTGGGTGAAGGTGCGCGAGGGCTGGCGTGACAACGAGAACATGCTGAACCGCATGGGGTGGAAGTAGGTGGCTGCGAAAATCACCACCAAGGGCCTCGTGCTGAAAGAGGTGAAGCTGCGGGAGAGCGACCGCATCCTCACCCTGCTCACCCCGCAGCACGGCGTTGTGTCGGTGTCGGCCCGGGGCAGCCTGCGGCCCACCAGCAAGCTGTTTAGTGCCTGCGGGCAATTCACCTATTCCGAGTGGACCCTGCACCCGGGCAAGTCGATGTACAGCGTGGACGAGGCCACCCCGGTGGAGGTCTTTTTTGGCCTGCGCCAGAGCATCGAGGCCTTGACCCTGGCGGCATATATCACCGAACTATTGCAAATCTTTTCGCCCACCGGCGAGGAGGCCGAAAAGCTGCTGCGTCTGGCCCTGAACAGCCTGCACATCCTGAGCGAGAATAAAATGGACCCGGCTCTGGTGAAGGCGGTGTTCGAGTTCCGCGCCCTGTCAGAGAGTGGCTTTATGCCCAACCTGTTGGCCTGCGACGACTGCGGCCGCTACGAAGGCGGGCCCAGGGAAAGATATGCCATCTGGTAATTTATTTGGGAACAACATAGAGCCTGCCTGCTCCTACTGCAAATTTGGCCACCTTGCGTCGGATCAGGTTATGATTCAGTGCAGCAAATATGGCCCGGTGGCCCCTTACTACAAGTGCAAAAAATTCGAATACGATCCACTCAAGCGCATCCCGAAGCGCCGCCCCCCCCCTGCCGGCCTACAACCCCGAGGATTTTGAGCTTTGATGGGTGGGCAAAGATAAAACGGAGCCATAACCGGCTCCGTTTTTATTTCAGGTAAGCAGGTTTGGGCCACGGGCCTGCTCAGGCAAACAGCGGGCTGACCGTGGTGTAGATATAAGACCAGCCGATGAGCAGGGTGTACACCAGCATGATGACCATGTAGAGGTTCCGGTTCTTTTTGGACTGGATGCGCTGGCTGAAAATAACGATAAACAGGCAGGAGAGGATCACGGCAACCACATCGGCAAAGGCCGTCACCATCGCCGGGCGGATGCCAAAAAAGCGTTGCTTGCTGATTGCCAGCACGCCGATGATAATTAAGTGCGCGGCCGGGATGATACACACCGGCAGGGCGCCCAGCATATATCCCGGATGCTTCGAGCGCGCAAAGGAGCCAATCAGCAGCAGGCCAACCAGAAGGATCGCTATGCTCTCTGCAACCATCATGAACAGACACCCCCTCGCGAAAATATCCAAAGGCCGCTATCATTGTACCGTACCGTGGCATCTTTTGTCCAGCCATCCGCACCTAAGACTTGACTAACCTCATAAATTCCTTATAATAATATTGTTGTGCTTAATGCACAGGCTGGTGTGGCTCAGGGGTAGAGCAGCGCACTCGTAATGCGCAGGTCTCTGATTGTAAATAAGGAACCCTAAAACAGTATAACACACTTGAAGCATTCTGAAGCACTTTATGACACTAAATAAGAGGGCAGTTGCCCTACCCTCTTCATATTTGCTACTGTAGCTCAGTTGGTAGAGCAGCTGATTCGTAATCAGCAGGTCGAGTGTTCGAGTCACTTCAGTAGCTCCAAAAACCCTGGTTCATCAAATACGATGAACCAGGGTTTTTCAGTTTAATCCAATCTGTTGCTTATGCCAGGGAACCCCCTCTCTTGTACTCAGCAAGAGTATCAGCCCACCTTAACAGGAATCTTGACGTTGGTAGTGGATTTGGTGCCGTCCCGGCCCACCAGGAACACCTCCAGGGTTAAAGTAGCACCCTTTGCCTTGAGATAAGGCGATACCGTCTGCTTGCCGGAATCATAATCCCCCGCGAAGGAGATGATGACCTGTCCATCCGCAGTCAGGGGTGATACACTGAAATTCTTGGTTGCGGTTTTCAGCTGAACCTTCTCGATGGCTTGATAGCCCTGCGGCACGCTCAGGCTGACCGCCTGTTGACTGTAACGGTCGCCCCTGACAAGAGCAACGCTGGCAGGCTGGGCGTTCACTTTCGGCTTACTTGCGGCCACAGTGAAATTGGCATAAGGCGTGCTGGTCGCATACGGGTGGGCTGGCTGGCCCGAGGCCGTCTGCCCCTTAATAATGCCAATGCGGTAGCTGCCGGGTTCCAGTGTGAAGCGGCTGTCCAAACTCAAATCCCACGCGGCAGGACCTGCCTCGCTGATGGTGAAGATGGCGCCGCTCTCCAAAACCGGGTTGGCCTCGCGCTGGTCATACACCGGCACATAACTTCTACCCTCCTTGCGCTCTACCACAAATCGGGCGCCGCTGTCCCCTGTGTATGATGCAAAACCTCCCAGGTAGTTCGAGAACTTGGCCGTCACCCGCACCGGGGTGGGCTTTATGAGGCTAACGTCCAGCTTGCCCTTGGCGGAAAGGCTGACCTTGGGCGCTTTATGTGTCGCCTTCACCGTCAGGGTTATTTTGTGCAGGCGAGTGGCGGTTTCCTCGCCGGTCACCCGGGCAGGGTCCTTGTCCAGCAGTTCCAGGGTATATTTGTTGGTGGCCTCGACTGCATCGGGCGTTGTTTTGATGATCAGGGCGCCGGCGCCGTCCCACTCGGGGGTACTGATACCAGCTTTGTTGGCACCCAGCGGCGTGACGGCGACATACAGGTCCGCGATGTCAACATCAGCGTGGTTGAGCGCCAGCGGCAAGTTGTAGACCTCACTTACGCCCGCGTTCAGCGTCACCGAGGCACGGGCCGGTTTCAGCTTCAGAGCTGCCCTCTGGGCGCTCACCTTCACCTTCAGCTCAAGCGGCTTGCCGGCGTTCTTTGTGCCGTCTTTGAAAACCACCGCCAGCCACACATATTCGCTCGTCGCGGTTATGCTCCTGTCCTTGACGCCAAGGGTGAAGCTGTAGTCCCTTTTGTTGAGGGGGGCCGTCACGGCGTATTGGCTCGCCTCGTCCCGCACCCGGATAGAATCAATGTTCAGGCTTTCCAGCGAGATATTTTTGTTGCCAGGCACCAGTTGCATCACCACCCCGCCGGACATTTCGCTCTTTTCATAGAGCTTTACGGTGGCGGCTTTCAGCTTGACGGGCGGCGCGGTCTTGGTGGCCTTCACACTCACCTTGACAGTCACCGGCCTTGTCCAGCCCGCAACGGTGGCCTTCACCGTCAGCTTCGCGCTGCCGGATTTGCCCTCTGCGGCCGTAAGCAGGAATCCCGCCTCCGAGGGGGTAAGCCATTTCTCCTGGGCCTTGGAGAGCTTGTACTCCACCGCCAACACCCGCCCTCCGGTAAAGGTAAGACGGCCAGCGTCGTCGCCGCTCCAGGTGTCCAGGGTGAGGGCCGTGGCTTTCAGGGTTGGCAGTGCCTTGCTTATCTTCAGGGTAAACCCGCTGCGCAGGGGGCTCTGGTCAAGGGAATCTTCCACCACTCTCCCACTTTCGTCCCACAGTTCCAACGCCACCTTTTTGAAGGTGCCGCTCAGCTTTGACAAAGCCTCGGCACTCACCGGCACCAGCCGCAAACGGCTGTCGTCTAGAATCTCCAGCTGCGGCTCAAAAGCGGTCAACAGTTTTGTGTTGTTTGTATCCTTCAGGCGTACTGTGTACCCATCCAGCAGGCTCCAGAGGTCCTTTTTAGTATTATCCCCCATCACTCGGTTCAGGGGCAAGATGATGTCCCCCGTGCTGTAGATACTGGCAGTGACGTTGGCAGCCACGGCACGGGGCTCCATCGTCTCGGGAGAAAGACCGCTTGCGGCCACCACATCCACACGGCACT
>JAJDIZ010000014.1 GCA_030266915.1 Ruminococcaceae bacterium OttesenSCG-928-D13
GGTTCGAGATTTCTTTACAGTAGTTAATCCGGCTGCCGGCCGGCAGAATCCGGCGCTCGTCCTGGGTGAGGGCACCGACTTGCGGTTCCAAGGCTGTGACTGCTTCCCCTTCAGCCAGAATGGCTTTGCGGTTGCCGGATTCACTTAGAAATAAACGACGGTTTGTCAGGTTAAATGGCCTCAGACAGTAGAATCCTCCTCGGCTGTATCTGCGGAGAGCTGGAGCTTGTATTCGCCCAGCGACATCCCGAAGTGCTTTTTGAATTTGGTGTAAAAGTAGTTGTTTTTTTCAAGCCCCACCTTGTCCAGAATGGCCGAGAGGCTCAGCTTGGTGGTGCGCATGTAGTCGTCCAGCTTCTCCATGCGCAGCTCGTAGATGTATTGAGAGATGGATTGCTGCCGGGTGGATTTGAACAGGTAGCCGATGTAATTTGGGGAAAGCCGCAGCTGCTCGGCAATCGAGCTCAGGCACAGCCCGGGGTCGGGGTACTGCTGCTGCACAATCTCCACCACCCGCTGTACCACCACCTCGCCGCCAGACTGGGTCTCGCCGTTCAACCGTTCTATTTTCAGGCAGATGCGCTGTAAAAAGTCCTGCATCAGGCCGTCGATATCGTCGCCGGTTTCGGCGTTTTGGATGTCCTGCAAAAAAGATTGAAGCACAAAATCCGTGTCGGCCTTCAGGGCCGGCTTTTTTTCTAATGCCGTGGAGTAGATGGTGTAAACCAGGTGCACCTGGCAGGAGATGATCTCGTTGTAGGAGTGCTGGTAAAGTGGGCCGCTGATATCGGCATAGGCGCCCAGGGCGGCCTCGGCGTCCCCCTCCAGCACCTTTTGGATCAGCAAGCTTTCCTTTTTGGAGGGCGCGCGGAAATCGTCGGACTCGAGCTCGTCCATCAAGTGGGGGGCGATGATGCAGCCGTGCCCATACCGTATCTTCAGCAGGATGGAATCCCGCATGGCATTGTACATGCTGGGCAGGTGCTCCAGCCCGGTGAAGCGGGTGCTGTAGGCCGCGGAAAGAGAGATTTCCAGCGTTTCCCGGATGCTTTTCTGTACCAGCCGCAGAACAGCCTCCACCCGCTCCTGCAAGTCCTTGTAGCTTTCCATGGCGTGGCAGTCCACCAGCATAACGAACTTGTCGTGGTCGCTGCAGAAGGTTTCGCAAACAACGTGGTCCTCCGCGATTTCGGCGGCGATGTTGACAATGGCGTAGCGCATGGCCCAGCGTTCCTTCTGGCTGGTTTTGGATTCGAAATCGCTGTAGTTATCTATCTTCAGCAGGCACATGCACAGTGGGTTTTGGGCCACATAGTTCATGTTCAGGCTGTGCAGCTTTTCCATGGCCTGGTCCGATGACAGGTTGAAGCTTTCGCTGAGCAGCGCGTTCAGGTAATCCTGTTTGGCGGCGTATCCGGTTTCGCGTTTCATCCGGTCCAGCTTTTCGTTCTGCTCTCGCATGGACTGGAACACCGACAGGATGTACTGGAACTCCTCGGTCTCAACGGTGGCCTCGGCGGTGTCGGCCTTGCCGGTGCGCATGATGCGGGTGATGGCCTGGATGGGGCTGTTCAGCCGCCGGGCCAGGTGCAGGCAGAGCACAGCGCTTAAAATCAGCACCACCATCACCAGCCCGGTGGCAACGAGGGAGGCCGTCACCACGTCGCGGAATACCGTCTGCATGGGGGTGACGCCCAGGATGTACCAGCCGGGGCTGGTTGACCGCTGCAACAACGGCGCCCACACCGACATGGACCTTTTAACATTCGTAAACAGCAGCTGCGCGCTCATCCCCTATTTTCGGGATATCACGAGGCGGGCGCAAATGTTCACCGGCAGGCCGGAGCATTTGCTTGAAACCGTCCGCCCTTTGGGCGTTATGGCTGAGGAGGCCATGCTCGCAAGCACCGGCGGCGTGAACACGCACAAAGGGCTCATCTATTCCATGGGCATTCTCTGCGCCGCGCTGGGCTATCTGCACCGCTCAGAACCGGAGCCGGACGCCGAGCGTGTCTTCTCTATGTGCGCAAGCATTGCCGGAACGGCGACAATGGCACCCGAAAATGCCTCGAACCAACCAAAATCAAACGGCCAGGCCGTCTTTGAAAAGCACCACATACCGGGCATTCGGGGCGAGGCCGCCCAGGGCTTTCCCAATGTTCGCAAGCATAGCCTTCCGGTTATGCAAAAAATGATGCAGCAGGGGTGTTCCATGAACGACGCAGGGGTGACGGCACTGCTTCATTTGATTGCATATGTCGACGACACCAACATGATTCACCGCTCCTCTTTAGCAAGATCAAGGGAGATACAGGTGATGATGAGAGAGCATCTGGCCGAGCCCCATGATGCGGCGGGCCTGCGGCTGCTTGCCGGCCAACTGGATGCGCAGTTCATTGCGGAGCACTTAAGCCCGGGCGGCAGCGCCGACTTGCTGGCGATCACTTTTATGATGTACTTTTTGCAAGAGGAAACGAGTGTGTAGTCGCTCTACGGCAGATACCACGGATTGCCCAACCCGAAAAGGCCCGCACATTTCCGGCACCAGTGTCGGCCCCGGTGATGGTACAAGTGCTTGTGGCGTCGGTCATCATATCAGCAAGTCCTTTCTGCGGTACCGCAGGAAGGCCGCGCCCACCCCGCAAAGGATGACTGCAGCGCCCACAATCCATTCCTGCGGCAGAATGCCCTCGCTCATCAGCTTCTCGGTTTTGATCCAGTCCATGGGAGAGAGCCATTTCAGGAAGTCGAGCTTTGGAATCACCACCGAAAGAATACCCAGGATAAAGGTGCCGAACACCAGCCCCACCGTAACGCCGGACACCCCGCGGCTGCTTTTGACCAAGGTGGAAGCCAGCACCCCAACGGCGGAAAAAACCAGTGCCACAAACAGCATGCCCCCATAGATGATGGCAGCCTCTTTTACCGCCTGGCCAAAGCTGTAGTCGCTCACCGCCAGGTAGCCGGCAACCGTCACCACCATGTAAACGGCGGTTGCGCCCACAACCATTGCCAGGTGGGCCAGCAGCTTTTGCGCCGCGATGTCGCCCCGCGAGACGGGCTTTGCGCACAGGTATTCAATGGTGCCGTCGGTTTCTTCCTTGATGAACAGCGCCACCGCCTGCTGGACGAACAACACCATAACCGCCAGGGTGATGTACTGGATGGCGTAGCCGAAGAAATTGGTGATCACCGTGAAGTCCAGCATGGTGGAAAGCCCCATCGCCTGCAAAAGGCCCTCGTCCATGCCCTCCAGCTTTGCGCCGGCCAACGCCTGCATGGATTCACTTTGCATGGCCGGAAAAAAGGCCAGCATCACCACAATCACACCGCTGATGGCCAGGGTGCCGGTAAGGGTGCTTTTGCGCAGGTTGCGCAGCTCCAGCAAAAAGATGTTCATTGCGTACCTCCCAGCCCATACAAATCCCAAAAATAGGCTTCCATGCTCTCGTTTTCCACCGTGAAGTCCTCCGGCGCCATGGCGGAAAGCGCCTGCAGCACCGCATGGCCTGCAAGCCCGGTGCGGAAAACGCGGGTGGTCCCTTCCGTCCGCAGCAGCGTCAGGCCCTCCGGCACAGCGGCGCTGCCACCCACCACGCTGACGACCTTGTGGCGCGTCGCGTCCTTGCTCAAATCCGTCACCGCCAGAATGGTGCCGTCCTTTATGAAGGCCACCCGGGTGCAGTATTCCTCCACCTCGGCCAGGTTGTGGCTGGACAGCAGGACCGTTGCGCCCAAGGCCGCGCGGCGACCCAATTCCTCAAACAAAACCTTCTGCATCACCGGGTCAAGGCCATTGGTGGGCTCGTCCAGCACAATCACCTTTGGGTTTGGCATCAGGGCGCAAAGGATGGACACCTTCTTTTTGTTCCCGGTGGAGAGCTCGCGAAAACGCTTGCCCGGGTCGATTTCAAACAGCGCGCAGAGGCGCTTTGTTTCGCTCGCAAAGTCGCCGTGATAAAACGCCGCGTTCCTTTTCAGCAGCTCGCCCACCCGCATGCCGGGGTAGAGCCGCACGTCGCTGGGCACATAGCCTGTGAAGGATTTGATGGCCTTTGTGTCCTTCACCACGTCCAGCCCGCAGATGGAGGCACAGCCGCCCTGGGCGAAAATGAAGCCCATCAGCACCTTGATGGTGGTGGACTTCCCGGCGCCGTTGGGGCCCACAAAGCCGTAAATCTCCCCTTCTTCCACCGAGAAGGTCACGTCCCGGGTGCCGATGTGCTTGCCGTAGTTCTTTTGCAGATTGTGGATTTCAATCACAGCCATGGTTCACCCCTGCTTTCCAGGATTTCGTTTTTGGTATTGCTCCAGGCGGCGGTTCAGGTGCTTCGTCTCCCGGTGCAGCTGCAGGTAGTACCCAAGAATGATGGCCACCATGCCCAGCGCGACAAACAGCAAAAAGAGGATGAGGTACCAGGTTGGAAATGACCGGAACCAGCCGAACACCAGGTTGAACACCAGCGTAGCGGCCACACCCGACACCCCCCATAAAACGCACCGGGCGCGGCTCAGCTTTTCTGCGGGGAGAATCCACTGCTGCAAAACCCCGATGAGATAACAGGCGAACATCATCTGCACGGCGGTGAAAAAATCCAGCGTGACCGCCGCCCCGTCGCCCAGCAGCCCCAGCAGCCCCAGCAGCAGATATCCTAGCACATGCACGATAAAAAAGATGCCCATGGTGTATTTTGCTTTTGTCGTCCACAGATACATCCGGGCAAACCCGCTGTTTTTCAGCCTTTCGCCGTTCACGCCATCGCCTCCCCTATGCCTCGGACATGCCGAGCTTATCTTCCAAATCCTGAACGTACCTGCGCGACACAATTAGCTTTTCGCCGTTGTCCAGCGTGATTTCGATGCGGCTGTTGGGCAGGCTTTTCAGCTTGGCCACATGGTGCAGGTTGCACAGCTGGGATTTGCCGATGCGCAGCAGGCCGGTTTCCCCGTAGTCCTCTTGCAGCGCAAAAAGGCTTTGGTGGGTCTCCAGCACCGTGTCCACCGTGTAAAGGAAGGTTTTACCATCCACTGTCTCGGCAAACAGCACGTCGCCGGGCTGCACCAAGTGGGTTTCTCCGTCCTTGTACCCGGTCAGCTTGGCAGAGCGTTCGCGCAGAACGGCAAGGATTTCCAGCATCTCACCATCCAGCTCCTTGCAGCGCAAAACCAATTCGTTCTCATCGAAATCCCCGTGCTCCACACGAATTTTCACCGCTTCACCACCTTGCCGATGCCCCAAAGCATTGTCTTGCGTGTTTATTATAGCGCAATTTTAGCGGGTGAACAGATAATGCAGCCCAAGATACAAATGCGGGCGGCCAAGTTACAAGCGCAGGGTTGCCAGCGCTATGGCTTTGGCAGGTTTTCGCCGCAGTAGGGGCAATAGTCCAGGGTTTTGGCGCGTTGCTTCTTCTCTCGTTGCTCTGTCATAAACTCGGTGAAGCCGGCAGACAGAATGCCTGTGGGGATGGCCACCATACCGACGCCAAGGAAGGTGATGAAGATGCTGGCAACCTGCCCGCCCTGGGTGATGGGATAGATATCCCCATAGCCAACGGTAAGCAGGGTGGAGGTTGACCACCAGATGCCGGAAAAAGCATTCCGGAACACCTCCGGCTGTGCCTCGTGCTCGAAGCCATACATCACCAGAGACGACATCAGCATGATGACAAAGATGATCAGCATGGAGGACAATAGCTGGTTCCGCTTCCGCTTAATAACAATCAATATGGTGGTCAGGGCGTCTGAATACCGGTTGGCCTGAAAAAGCCGCAGAATTCGGAACACTCGGAACATACGGAACACGATGGCCCCCTTTGGGAACGCCAGCGGCAGAAAAAAGGGCACGATGGACAGCAGTTCAATAACACCGTTGAACGAAAGCAGATACCGGATGGCGGCGGGCACCCGGGTCTTTTTCTTGTAGAGATACTCCGCCGTCCACAGGCGCAGGCCCAGTTCTATGGTGAAGCAAATAATCGTGATGGTCTCGATGATGTTGAACATGGTGAAGTAGGGTGCCATTTCCTCGAAGGTATAGCACACCGCCAAACCAATGCTGACAAGGATTAGGGCGACAATGATAAAATCGAATGCCCGGCTGGCCTTGTCACTGTCCTTACCGATTTGAATAATCTCAAAAATACGCTTCTTCGTCAGGCCATTCCCGTTTTTCTTTGCATTTTTCCGGTTCATTCTCCAGCACCTTCCAATCATGGCATTCCGTTTGCTCTTTCAAACCCATGGTGTATATTGATAGTACACCCTGGTAAAACGCTCCGCAACCTCCGCGATGCATCCGCGGCCATCAGCTGCCGAAATGAGCCTGAGCATCTGGTTAACCAATGAATTTCAGTGCTTAGGCACGTGCAAATATCAACCCGATCAGCCAGAAGCGGATCAAGCAAAAAGCAGGGCGCAGGGCTCCTTCGGCATAGTTTTGTGTTTCGGCATGGTTTCTGCGACGGTCCAGCCCAACATCAGGCCCACCTAAAAGCAAAAGCCGGGTTTCCCCGGCTTTTGCCATGTCATATCCTCATCCAAGCCCCGGGGGGCTTTCTCAGTCCGGTATGCCATCACCGTCAATATCGACAAACTCCATGCGCTCCCCGCCAGCGCTGCTGCCGGCAACGCCATACATCTCGCGGCCTGTCACGCCTTTTGTGTGCCGCTCCTGTTCAACAATCTTGCTTAGAAACTTGCGGACTTCATTGGGCTTTTTGATATTTTTGATTTCATGCTCACCGTGGGTTCTGTCCGCGCTGTACAACATTATCGTACCTACCCCAAATATCTTTTGAGAGAACTTGCGCACCATTTTGATGTCCAAAATACGGTACAGGAGCATCTCATCGGTTGTTGTTGAAAAAAGCCCGCTGTGCGTGATAAACCTGTCGTTCGTCACCTCGTACCGAGTGAAAGAAATAGGGAGGCCAAGTATTCTTTTGCGGTCTTTCCACAGAATTTTTTCATTGGCGGCGTTTGGCATGTTGTCCTCCTCATGGTGTTGTGCTTGTTTCGTCATCAAGCACTTCCTTTGACATGGTAAAAACTACAAATATCTTATCATGCCCGGCTTTTTTTAGCAATCGAATGAACCAATAGCATTTAATCGAAGTCCGTTCATGAAACGTCGCTATTCAGGCCTTCACGGGGAAATATGCCCATCGATCCTGTTGCGCAGGCGCGCTCGTTCAAAATAACAGTCGCGCAGTATCACAATGGTGACTCGCACCAGGTGATAGCGCACGGAAAAGAGCCGCAGCCCAAAAAGCGGTTGGCGTCGAACATTTCTTTAGAATGTTCAACGCCAACCGCCGTTTCTATCACCTTTGCAACAGCGTTACTGCCGGTTAAAACACCGCATCCGGTTTCGTCCGAGCGTTTGCCCTAAGCCCGCTGATGACGACGCCATCGCCCTCTACGCCTTCCACCCTGTATAGCCGTAGGTTTCTGTCAGGAAATTACGGTACCACTCCAGGTCGAATGGCGGATTACCGCACAAATAATGGGAGACACCGCTGTTCCCCTCGTATTCCCAATGGATGCGGTAAAGCTTCTTTTCTCCATGGCTGTAGGCAAGCTGCCCCAGGCAGAACACGTCTTCTCCCACAGCGGCGGTGCCCTCCAGCAGGGTGCTGCCGTTTTCGTAGTCCTCCACCCGGTAACAGATCTCCAGCTCACGGCCGGTGTCATTCACCGCCATCAGCCGCAACGCCCAGTCCTTGGGGGGCGCAAATGCGAGCAGCACCGGGCCCTGGGCCTGTTTGACATAGTGGTAGGCCAGCTTTTTCCGGAAAAAGTAGTCCACCACCGCGTCTGAAAACTGGGGCCAGCCGTCGATCAGGTTCCACCAAATAATACCGGTGCGGTCCCACCGGCCTGTGCGGAACAGCTCCACAAAGAACTTCATGGCCTCTGCCTGTGATATCTGGCTTGCCAGGGCAAAGTCCTCCAGGTTGTCCGGCACCTGGCCAAACATCTCCTTTATCTGGTTTGCCATCAGCCGCACGCGGCCGCCATAGGTGCCGTCCATCTGGGTTTCAGGGCAGGCCGCGTGAACACTCCAGTGGGGGTTGTTGTCCCAGGGCCAGGCTTCATCCCGAGGCATAAACTCGTAAACAGAGGCCGCCGAGGGACAGCCATGGTAGCCAATTTCGCTGGCGAAATTGCACACCGAGCCGGTGTAGTATTCGCTGCGGAAATAGTCCCGCGGGCCCCACAGGTGGTGCTCGGTGAGGTACTCCATCGGCACCTTTGCGCCCTCTGTGTCGATGTAAGGGGAACTGGGCAGGTAGGGGCGGGAAGGGTCCTCATAGGCCAGCACCCTGGGGATGAACTCCCGGGTTATGCTGTTGCGGTTGGGGTCAACCCCAAAAGGCTCGAAGGTGGCAAACATGTCGTCCTCGTTGTCCCCCGCCCACACCAGAATGGAGGGGTGATTGCGCAGCCGGCGCACCACCGTGCGCACCTCCTGCTCCATCACCCAGCCGAAGTCATCGTCGTTGGGGTACACCGCGCAGGCCATCATGAAGTCCTGCCACACCAGGATGCCCTTTTCATCACAGAAATCGTACAGCGCCTCTTCCTCATACAGGTTGCCGCCCCAGCAGCGAATGGCGTTGCAGCCCACATCCTCCAGCAGCTCGCACACCTGTGGCAGCCTCTGGGCGTCCCGGGAATGGAAGGCATCCAGCGGCACGAAGTTGGTGCCAAGGATGAAAACGCGCCTGCCGTTCACAGTAAAATGAAACTTGCCGCCGAAAAAGGCATCGGTGGTGGAGCTTCGCACCAGCTCCACCGTGCGCAGCCCGGCACGCAGCCGGTAGCTGTCCACCACCCGGCCCTCTTTTTTCAGCGTCACCGTCACATCGTACAGATGTGCCTCGCCGCTGCCCTTGGGCCACCACAGCAAAGCATCCTCAGCGGTGAATTTCAGCTTGCCCGCGGTGAACCACAGGCGGTCTCCCGCCGAAAACGCATGGCTGCCGCAGTGCCCTTCAATCTCGATGCGGTAGGCCGCCAGCTCGCCCTCGGGGATATCCGCCTCATAAAACAGCTGCAACTGGGCGGTGCGGCGGCGCACGTCCACCTGGGTGGTGGCCAGGTACACCTGGGTCAGACGCGGCAGCGGGCGGTATTCCAGATATACCGGGCGGTAGATGCCGCAGGACACGATGCGCGGCATGATATCCCAGGCAAACATGTGCGCCGCCTTGCGCAAGCGAAAGCTTTCGAAGTTGTATTTCGCGGCGGTGTTTCCGGCGCTGACCGGGTAGCGCCGGGCGTACACACAGGCGGGCCAAAAGTGTACCACCAGCTGGTTTTCCCCTTCTTTCAGCGCGTCCAGCTCCACCTCGAGGGGCACGAACATGTTTTCGCACCAGGCCACCTGGCGCCCATTCAGGTATACCTCCGCCACCGTGTCCAGCCCTTCAAACACCAGCCGGGGATGTGTGCCTGCCGGGGGCGCCGCCACAAAACTGCGGCCATAGAACACATGGGTGCTTTCGTAGCGCTGGGCAAGCAGCGCGTTGGTGCCAAAAAACAGGTCGGGCAGCTTGCCCGCGCGTTCCAAATCCAATTCGAAATTACCGGGCACACGGCCCACCAGGCCGCTTTCACCATAGCCGGCCATCCCCTCCAGGGTGGTGGGCGCTTCGCCGGGCACAAAATCGTCGTGGCTTATATGGCACAGCTGCCATTCGCCCGCAAGGTCAGTTCGCTGCCAATCATTCATTCTCCTCATCCCTTCACACTGCCAAGGACAATCCCCTTGGTGAAATACTTTTGCAAAAACGGATACACCACCAAAATCGGCAACATTGCGATGATGATTTGAGCCGCTTTGGAGTTTTGCTCGGCAATATTGGTCACGTCGCTCAGGTTGGTAACCGCCTTCAGGTTCAGCTGCACCACAATGGTTTGCAGGTAGGTTTGCAGGGGGTAGTTCTGCGGACGATTCATGTAGATCATGCCGTCGAACCAGGAATTCCAGTGGGCCACCGCCGCAAACAGCACCAGCGTGGCCAGCACCGGCTTGGACAGCGGCAGGATGATGCGGAACAGCACCGACCACTCCCCTGCCCCGTCAATGTAGGCAGATTCCGATATCTCACCCGGCAGGCCCTTGATGTAGTTTTGCAGCAAAATGATGTTGTACACCGGCACGGCGCTGGGAATGACCAGCGCCCAGATGGTGTCGATGAGGCCGGTGGCGTTCACGATGAGATAGCCGGGTATCAGCCCCCCGCTGAACAGCATGGTGAACACGAAAAACCACATGTATTTGTTGCGCCCCGAAAATTTATCCCGGGTTTTTGACAGTGGATAGGCCGCCAGGATGGTGATGGTCATATTCACCACCAGCCCCAGCAAGGTGCGCTTCACCGACACCCCAAAGGAGGTGAAAAACTGGGCGTTGCCAATCACAAACTCGTAGGCGTCCAGTTGGAAATCCACCGGCAGCAGGTTCACCATGCCCCCCTGGGCGGCCTCGTTGGAGCTGAAGGAAACGGCCAGGATATGCAAAATGGGGTAGATGCACACCACTGATATCAGGGCAACCAGCAAGGCATTGACAACCAGAAACACCCGCCGTCCCACGGATTTTTTCAGCCTCACAGCGGCACCCCCTTTAGAATATTTTGTATCCGGCGAATTTATCCGCCAGCTTATATGACGCCACAATGAACAGGCAGGAGATGGCAGACTTGAACAGCCCGGCCGCGGTTGCCACACTGAACTGCCCATTTTCGATGCCGATGCGGTACACCAGCGTGTCGATGATGTCGCCGCTTTGCATCGTCACCGGGCTCATCAGGTTGTACACCTGGTCAAAACCCGCGTTCAACACGTTACCCAGGCTCAGGGTTGCCAGCAGCACGATGGTCGGCATCAGCCCGGGTAGGGTAACATGCAGCGTTTGGCGCACCCGCCCCGCGCCGTCCATCATAGCCGCCTCATACAAGCTGGGGTCAATGGCGGAAAGGGAGGCCATGTAGATGATGGTGCCCCAGCCAAACTCCTTCCACACATTGGTTAGAATCAGCACAAAGCGGAACCACTTGTTGTCCCCCAGGAAAAAGATGGGATCGATGCCAAACAGTCCCAAAAAGCTGTTGACGATGCCCCGGGTGGGAGAAAAAATATCCACAATGATGCCCGCCATAAGCACCCAGGAGACAAAGTAGGGCAGATAGACAATGGTTTGGGAGGTTCGCTTGAACCAGGAGACGCCGATCTCGTTCAGCATAAGCGAGAAGGCCAGCGGCACCACCAGGCCGGTGAGCATCTTCCAAAAGGCGATGATGACCGTGTTTTTTAGCGCATTGGTGAAGTTGGGGTTGGAAAACAGGTAGCGGAAGTTCTCCAGCCCCACGAAAGAGGAATTCACAAAGCCCTTGGCGGGCGTGTAGTTTTGGAAGGCGATAACGGTGCCCAGCATGGGCACATAGGCGTATATGAGCAGGATAACAACAGCGGGCAGGATCATCACATGCAGCGGCAGCTGCCGTTTGAACCGGCCCCTGCCGGGCCTTTTGCTGGCCAACGTGTTCTGCGGCGCCCGCCTGGCAGGCTTGTTCATGGTTTTGCCCCCTTAAAAAGCCCCGCCCGCCGCCCTGCGGTGGGCAGGGCGGGGTGGGGCTGCCTTTTAGTCAGGTTACGGTTTGGCGGGGCTTGCGCCTTACTTCGAGGCGTACCACGCGTTCACTTCATCGGTGATCTGGCTGCCGCCGCTGGCATTCCAGTCTTCCACCGCCTGGTCGAAGGTGCTGATATCGGCACCCATCACCACATTGAGTATGGCCGCGTCCATGGTGTTCTGCAAATCCAGCCATTTGGCAACCATGGTTTCGGTGGGCAGCGACTGGTAGCTGTTCACCACAATGCGGTCCTGCTCTTTCAGCTCGTTAATCATTTCAAAGGTGCTGTCCGGGCCAAACACCAGGGTATAGGCGTCCTGGCTGCGGTCGCCCTCCATGCTCAGCTGCACCGAGTTGAAGGCATTCAGGTCGTCGGCGGTCATGCCATCGGTGGCGCCGGTGTCCAGCGCGGTTTTAACGGCGTTCCAGGTGTTCAGGTTTTTCCAGGGCATCGCCACGTCAAAGGCAAAGCGGTATTTGAAAATCTCCACGTTGTCCTCCGAGATGCCATACTTCTGGTTGTCTTCGTTGTTCAGCTTGAAGCCCAGGTTGATGAGCTTCACCACGGCCTCGGGATGCTCGATGCCCTTGCGCACGAAGATATAGCCCGAGGGGGCCGCGTTGGCCTGGGTGGTGTAGGGCGTGCCGTCCACGGTGGGCAGGTCGGCCACAATCCATTCGGCGTTCTCATCCTCGGTGATGTTGCTGCCGATGGAGTTGAGCGGCGCCCAGAAGGTGCCGAAGGTGATGCCGCAGCGCCCGGCCACCACGTCCTCGCCGGACTGGGAGGCGTCCTTCACCGCGAAGTCCTGCACAAACATGCCGTCGGCGTACATCTCCTGCAGCTTCAGCAGGGCGTCCCGCATGGCGGGCAGGGTGCTGGAGTAGGCCAGCTTGCCATCGTTCTCCACCCACTGGTCATAGTAGGCGCCCATGCCGTTCATGATGCCGCTCAGCTCGTTGATGCCGCCGTTGATGTCCTTGCTCACGGCGATGCCAACCGTGCTGCTGCCGCCCAGGCCCGCCTGCTGGAAAGCCTTTACCACCTCAACCAGGTCATCCAGGGTTTTGGGCACTTCCATGTCCACCTGATCCAGCCAATCCTTACGGATGAACATCATATTCGCGTTATCCGGCTGGCTGCCGGTTTGGGGCAGGCCCAGCAGCTTGCCGTCGAAGGTCATGTAGTTTATGGTGGCGCCATTGTCGTTTGTGTTGGCCGCCTTGTATTCCTCGCTGGCATAGGCCTCGTACACCTGGGTCATGTCCTCCACCAGATCGCCGTCCACCAGCTGCTTGTACAGCGTCTCGTCCACCACGGCAATGTCGGGGATGTCGCCCGAGGCGATGGCCACGTTCCACTTCTGGGAATACTGCTCGGCATTGGGCGTCCAGATGTATTCCAGCTCGATGCCCAGCTGCTCAAGATACGCGGTTTGCCACACGTTTTGATCCACCGAGTCCCGCTCGGGGTTGCCCGGCTCAAACTTGACATTGGACTCCAAAATGCGCACAGCGGTCAGCTTGATGGGCTCCTCGTACTTGCCAAAGGGGTCTGCCTCGGCAGCCGGCTCGGTGCCGCTCTCGCCACCGCCGGCGCTGGCGGCCGGTTCCGATTCCGCCCCTGTGCCCACAGACGAGCTGGGCGTGCCGCAGCCAGCCAGCGCAAGCATCAGGCAAAGCAAGATAGCCAGGGTTCTGAAAATGTGTTTTTTCATTGTGTTCCCTCCTGTTTTTGTGATTGGCTTTTATTCCTGGGCCAATCACATCATATCCCCTGCCCGCAACAATGAAAATTCCAAATCCTTTACCTTGTTATCCTTTTTTTACCCCAGACTTTCCCTGTATTTGCTGGGAGAAAGGCCGGTGTTTCGTTTTACAAACCGGTTGAAGTAGGTGCGGGATTCGAAGCCAAGCCGCCGGGAAATGTCCAGGATGCTCAGCCGCTCGTCCTGCATCAGGGTGCGGATGAGGGCCATTTTTTTGCGGCTGATGTAGCTGTTCAGGGTTTCGCCGCTGATTTCCCGATAGACCCGGGAAAGGTAGGAGGGGTTGTAGCCGGTAACCTCCGACAGCTTCACCAGTGACACGTCATCTGTCAAGTTACCATCGATATACTGCCGAATATGCGCAACAATGTTGGCCGATGGGCGCCCCTCCTCATCCACCACCAATTGGGCGGCGCTGGCCGCAGTGCGGCAAAGATACTCGGCCGCCTGCGCCCAGCTGCTTTGGGCGGCGGGGCGAAACAGAACCTCTGGCCGCGCATCCTCCCCCAGCCTGCCCCAAAGCGTTTTCTGGCCCAGGAAGCCCGCAACCTGGGTTGCCACAGCAAAATACAGCTGCAGGGCGGCCGCTTCATCGGGGTTGCCGTACTGGCCCAGCACCTGCCACACCTGCTCCAAAGCCGCGCGCAGCCCCTGGCGGTCGCCATCGTACAGGCAGCGATGCACCTGCTGCGCCATGTCGGCGCAGGAGTACGTTTCGGGGGGGACGGTGTCCCCGGCGGGGGCCCTGTCCCAAAGGATCAGCCCGGAGTCCCCCGTGTCCTGGCCGGCCAGGCGCTGGCGCATCTCCCAGTAAACCCGACGCAGCTCGGCCAGCGGCACGATGCCGGCCCGGTACACAAAGGACAGCCGCGAACCAAAGGTTTGGAAGCTGGCCTGCTGCACCGTTTCCAAAAATCCCTCTATCAGCACCGGCCATGCCGCCGTGGGGCGCTCGTTCCAGTTGGGAATCAGCAGCCACAGCAGGTAGCCATAGTCGGCCTCCACCGGCTGGCACTCGAAGTAAGGATTCATGCAATACTGTAAAATCTGCCGCAAGCCCGCCTTTTGCTGCAGATAGGCAGCCGCGTTATCCTGCGGCCCTGTGCTGCCCAGCAGCAGATAAAAGGGCGCCTCCTCAGGCGTGGCGTCCTTCTGGGGCAAGCCCTCCTGTGCCAGCTGCCGCATCAACTCCTCACCGCTGCCGCCTTGCAGCAGCCGTGCCAGCAGTTCACCGCGCACCTCCGGGGAGCCCACCGTGGTACCCAGGGTTGGCAGCACCGGCCGCAGGTCGTGCTGGGAATCCAGCTGGGCGATCACCCGGTGTATTTCTTCTAAAATGCGCTCGTCCTTTTCGGATTTGAGCAGGTAGCCGTCCACCTGGGTTTTCATGGCAGAGTAGGCGTAATCAAACTCCGCGTAGGCGGTGAGCAAAATCAGCTTGCTCAGCGGCCAGTTGGCGCGGATGAACCGGGAAAGCTCCAAGCCGTCCATGCCGGGCATGCGGATGTCTGAGATAACGATATCCACCTTGGCACGGTCCATCCACTGGATTGCCTGCGCCGCCGTGTAGGCTCTGCACACATCCAGTTCGGGCTCGGTTTCCAGCTCCAAAAGCCCCGCTATCCACTCCACCACATAAGGCTCATCGTCCACCAGCAAAACCCTATACATTGTCTCCCTCCTCTGGCAAGGGGGTGATGCGCACCTCTACCCGCAGACCTCCCAGTGTGCTGCGGGCAACCCAAACCCCCGCCCGGCTGCCATACCGCAGCTGCAGCCGCCGGTGTACGTTGAACAGCCCGGTGGCATTCTCCGGGCCGCTTGGGGCAGCCAGCCTGCGCTGCAGCGCCTCAATGGCCTGGTCGGTCAACCCGTTGCCGCTGTCCTCAATGACCACCGCCACGCCTTTCTCCAACTGCTGGTAGGTCAGGCGCAGGGCGCTGGATTTTGCGCCCCGGTCAATGCCGTGCTCAATGGCGTTTTCCATCACGGGCTGCAAGGTGAGGCGGGGCACCACCACATGGCGAAAGCTTTCGGGAAAGGGGGCGAAATAGCTGTCGGTCCACTCGCCAAACCGCATCAGCTGGATGCTGGCATAGCTGACGGCGTGCTGCATCTCCTGTTGCAGCAGGCTCTCGTCCGAGGCATCCCGGGTGATGTACTGGAAGTAGGTGCCAAGTGCCTCCGAAAGCCGGGCCGAGCCCTCGAAATCCTCGTCCAGAATCAGCCGGTGCAGCAGGAAATAGCTGTTGTACAAAAAATGGGGCTTAATCTGGGCCTGAAGCTGCCGCAGCTCCATGGTTTTTGCGTATATGCGCTGTTCAAACTCGCGGTACACCATCCGATCCAGGCAGTCCACCATGATGTTGAACTCCTCGTACAGATAGTTGAACTCACTGGCGGCCTTGTATTCCAGCCGGGTGCTCATGTCCCCCTGCTCCAGCTGCTGGAAGGCCGCCACCAGCTTTTGCACCGGGGTGCGCACCTGCCGGTGGATGCTGAAGGCATACAGAACCATGATGAGCAGGCAGAACAGGATGTAGCCCGGCCACAGGTATTTGAATTTGTCCAGTTTCTGGTAAATATCCCCAAGGGGAACATATTGGGTGAGTGAAAAATCCAGCGCTCCCGATGCGTGGGTGAGCACATAATACTGCCTGCCGTCGATGGTGCGGACGCTTTGGCTGCGCCCGCCGGGGGCAGGGATATCTATCCCCTCCTGTTGTGCCAGTTCGGAAAATTGCGCGCCGGTGCCGGTGCTGAACAGCCACTGGCCCGAGCCGTGGTCTTGCAGGGCCGTGCTGCTTTCAGTGCTTTGGCTGAACTTGGATAAAAAGCTGTTCAGCATGGCCCGCGAAAGGTCTATCCGCATCAGGTAGCGCGGCTGGTTCCCCGCGCCGGAAAAGCCAAAGGCCTTCATGATGAACAGGCCCGCCTCGTCCGCCAAAAAAGGGGGGCTGTCCACGTCGGGAATAGCCAGCATCCCCGCCAGCGCATCTTCATTCAGCGGCTGATAGCCCTTCACCACAGAGATGGAGTACCCCACTTCGGGAATATGCAGGGTGATATCGTCGATGTAGGTGTTGCTGAGCTGCATGGTTTGCAGCCGGTACTGCACGTCGGACACCATGCTGTAATACTCATAGGTCTGTGCCGTGGCATACCGGTTCATAAGCGATTGGAGGCTGCGGTCGTTGGGCAGCCCATACACCAGCGAGCGGATGTTCCATATCTCGTTTTCAAGGTTCTGCATCAAAAAATCCACGTTGGCCGATGCATTCTCCTCAAGCTGGTTTTGTATCTCGGTTCGCGTCCAGGAAAGAAGTATCATGCCTGCCGCCACCATTGGCAGCAGGATAAGCAAAAATGAACTCACCAGCCGGAAAAAAATCCCGTTCATTTTCAATCGGTCCATCCGCTTCTCTCCTCCATCGCGTTATTTCATGCTTTCTCAGGCGTATGCCGCCTCAATCACATGCGTGCCGCTTGCAAGAAGAATGGTTGGTTCTGCCGTTTTGTCGCCATTCAGCGCCAGGGCTTTGGGGGTGCCCGGCACTTTAAACTCGGCCGTGGCGCCAAAGGGCACAGTGACCTTAAACAGGTATCCTCCCTCCACCGCCTGCCATCCGCTGCGCCATGTGCCGGCGGCGGAGCGGTAGCACGCCTCGGCAGCCGGGATGCGCGCGTCCGGCATGGGTGTGATGGCGGCCTTGGCAAAGCCCGGCGCCGCCGGGTTCAGGCCGCACATATACCGGTACATCCACTCCACCACCGCGCCATAGGCATAGTGGTTCATGCTGTTCATGCCGGTGTCGCTCACAAGGCCGTTGGGCAGCACTGAGTTCCAGCGTTCCCACACGGTGGTGGCGCCCATGTTTATCTCGTACAGCCAGCTGGGGAAATCCTCGTTCAGCAGCAGGGTGTAGGCCAGGGCGTTCAGTCCCGCAGCAGACAGCACCTTGCACAGGTAGGCCGTGCCCACAAAGCCCGTGTCGAGATGGTCGTTGCTGGCGCGCAGCAGCTGCGCCAAATCCTGCACGGTGCGTGCGCGGGCCGTGTCAGGCGCCACATTGAAGAACAGGGCAATCACATGGGCAGTCTGGGTATCCACGGCCAGCCGGCCGCCGGGTGTGAAGAACTCGGCCTGTATTGCCGCGCGAATCTCTGCCGCAAGGGCCTCGTATTCGCCCGCCTCATCGTCGCTGCCCAGCGCGCGGGCCGCTTTGGCGGTCAGCTCGGTGGAATACAGATAGTAGCAGGAGGCCACAAAAGCATTGTCTGTGCGCCCAAAGCTGCTTTCCTTGTTGGGGTTGTCCAGGGCCAGCCAGTCGGCAAAATGGAAGCCGGTGCGCCACAGCCTTGCGCCGCCATTTGCGTCATCCTGCCGCCTGATGTAGCCAACCCACGATTTCATGCCCGGATAATGGCGTGCCAGCATGGCTTTGTCGCCATAGAACTGGTACAGCGTCCAGGGTATCACCGTGGCGGCATCGCCCCACGCACAGCTGCCGGCCGGCACGCCTTCCTCGTTGTAGCCCAGGTTCCACGGCAGATGGCGCAGCAAATCGGGCACCACATGGGGAACCGCGCCGTTGCAGAGCGCCTGGTCCCGGTTCAGGTCATACATATATTTGTCAAAAAAGGCGGCGCAATCCATATTGAAGCAGGCTGTGGGCGCAAATACCTGGGCGTCGCCCGTCCAGCCCATGCGCTCGTCCCGCTGGGGGCAATCCGTGGGCACATCCACAAAGTTCCCACGCTGGCCCCAGAGCGCGTTTTCCACCAGCTTTTGCACCTTGGGGTTGTCCACCTTGATGCTGCCCGTGAACTCCAAATCCGAGTGGATAACACAGGCGGTGAAGTCCGCCGGGTTGACCTTTGCAAGCCCCTCAACCTTCAGGTAGCGGAACCCATAGAAGGTGAAGTGGGGCCGCACCTTGCGCGGCACGCCGTCGGACACATAACGGTATTCCTGCTGTGCGAAACGCAGGTTTTCTGTGTAGAAGTTGTCGTTTTGCAGCAGCTCGCCATGCTGCAGGCGCATCGTCTGTCCGGCGGGCAGGTCAACCTGGCATTCCACCCAGCCCGAAAGCACCTGGCCAAAATCCAGCACCGTCTCCCCCGCGGGCGTGTTAATCAGCTCAACGGGCGTGCGTGTTTCTATCACGCGGAGCGGCGGGCTGCGCCGTTCTTCCAAAGGCAGATTCGGGCTAACAACCCGCACGGTTGTGAAGCCCGAAAGGTCACAGTCTGCCGTGGCAAAGCCGGGGGTGGCTGCCCGCGCGTCGTAGTGCTCGCCCAGATAGATGCCGCTGGCCGTAACCGGGGCGGGCGCGCACAGCCAATCGGCGCCGGTGCCGACGATCTGCTCGGTACCATCAGCATAACGGATTACCAGCTCAAGCCGCAACAGAAAGCTGTCGCCGTAGATATTTTCGCCACTGCCGCCAAATCCAAACACGCCCTTGTACCAGCCGTTGCCCAGCATCGCCCCAACGCCGTTGGCACCTTTTTGCAGCATGGCTGTCACATCGTAGGTTTGGTATTGCAGCCAGTTGTCGTAGCTGTTGTAAAAGGGGGCAAGCACCTCGTCACCCACCTTTTCGCCGTTGAGGTACAACTCGTACAGGCCAAGGCCACAGGCGTATACCCGCGCGGATGCCACCTCGCTTTCCAGGGAAAAGCGGTGCTGCATCAGGGGATGCACAGCCCCTCCGAGGGGGCTTTCCACCCAGTCCGCCCGCCAGGGTTCCTCCATTTTGGCGGTTTCAAACCAGGCCGTGTCACTCCATGCCTCATCTCCCGCATCGCCCTTCACCCACACCTTCCAGTAATACCGGGTGCGGGGCTCCAGCCGCATATCCACCCGGCAGGCAATGCCGGAAATCTCACCGGTCTCGCCGGAATCATAGCCAATGGACGAGAAGCCCTCGTCTGTTGCAACCACAACGCGGGCCGCCACCTGTGATGTGCTGGCGGTCTCCTCCACGGTCCAGCCGAGGGTAACCGCCTCCAGGTGGTATCCAAGCGGGTTCACCAGATGATTGGTACGCAGGTTTGCTATTTTCATTGTCTCTTCCTTTCCGCCACCGTTTCCCGGCAAATAAACTTTGATGGGAGCACCGGTTCTTTTTTTCTGTTTTTCTCTATCAAATCAATCAGGGCTTCCATAAGGTGCCGCCCCATGGCGTTTGCCGTCACATGGATGGTGGAAAGGCTCGGCGTCAGCCAGCGGCCCAGTGGGATGTTGTCACAGCCGATTACCGAAACATCCCCGGGCACCGAAAGGCCGTTTTCCGCCAGCGCGCGGATTGCGCCTATGGCCATCAAATCGTTTACCGCAAACAGCGCTGTGAAGGGCAGCTTTCGTGCCAGCAGGGTGCGGGTTGCCTCGTAGCCCGCCGCCTCATCCGTGCGCTTTTCCCGTGTGCAGGGCACTACCAGGCGCTCATCCAGCGCCAGGCCCCTGGCGGCCAGGGCGGCGGCCAGATGTTCGTACCGGGCATGGCCCGGCGCCAAAGGAATACCCGCAAGAAATGCCACCGATTCGTGCCCCAGCTCCACCAGCTTGTCCACCATCTCATAAACGGCCGGGCCATAATCTATTTTTACGGCCTCACCGTTCAGCACACAGCGCAGGTGCCGCTGCACATACCGCTCCACCGTGCCGTCCAGCACGGTGAGGATGGCCCCCTCCACCCCATGGCCGATCAGCCGCGCCATCGACTCGATATCTGCCCCGGCGGTGGTCAGCGTGGATATGATATACCCCTTTTCATTCGCCACCTGTTGGGCGCCCTCCAGCACCTCCATGAAATAGGGGTTTTGCAGGTTTTCCACCAGCAGTGCAACGTGCCGGGTGTGGTTGGAGGCCAAACTTCTCGCCACAAGGTTGGGCCTGTAGTTCAGCTCCTCCACCGCCTTCAATACGCGCTGCCGCACCTCGGGGGTCAGGGGCTTTGTGTTGTTCAAAACGTAGGACACTGTCGCTTCCGATACTTTTGCCTTTTTTGCCACATCCCTGCGTGTTGCCATGGCAATCCTCCTGTCTTGCTTTGGTGACGCGCGTCACCAATTGACCACAGTGTAGCACCCGCGCATGGATTTGTAAATCCCAAAATTGAACCCATTCAAATGCAGAGGCCGGGGACAAGCCCGGGCCAGATACTTTTTAACACTTTCCCCACCCGATGTGATTTTTGTACCGCACCGCAGGCGGCACAGCAAGCACCGCAACCATTATTAACATAATGCGTGCGCAACAGTTGGTTGAAATGCCGCAATATCCCGGGTATTCTATGTATAGAAGGGTGTGAAAAATATGAATAATCAGAAAAGTAACATCGCCGCCAACCTGCGCCACCTGCGCGCCCGGCGCAACGTATCCCAGGATGCGGTGGCCGAGCAGGTTGGCGTCACCCGGCAGGCCGTTGCCAAGTGGGAAAACGGAGACACCCTGCCAGATATCCTCAACTGCGAGGCCCTGGCGGACTATTATGATGTATCCCTGAACGACCTGGTGCGCCATGACGCCGAACAGGCCGGCATGCCCATCGGGCCCAAAAACAAGTACCTTTTCGGTACGGTCACCATCGGCGAGCGGGGCCAGATTGTGCTGCCAAAAAAGGCGCGGGACACCATCGGCATGAAGCCCGGCGACACCCTTGTGGTGCTGGGGGACACCAGCCCCGCCTCCGCCGGAATTGCCCTGGTGGACAACCAAACCTTTCTGCGGATGACCGGCCACGCCGTGGAGGGCTTTTTCCCAAGGGAGGAGGGATAGGACATGACGGTTTTATCTGTGCAGGGGCTCACCAAGCACTACCCCGGCTTCAGGCTGCGGGACATTTCGTTTTCGCTGCGGCAAGGCCGGATCATGGGCCTGATTGGCAAAAACGGGGCCGGGAAATCCACAACCCTGAAATCCATGCTGAACCTGGTGCACCCGGACGGCGGAACCATCGCCATGTTCGGCCAAGGCTTCCTTCCGAATGAGGAGAGCTGCAAACAAGATATCGGCGTGGTTTTGGGCGAGATTGATTTTTACAAACAGAAAAAGCTGGCGGACATCACAGCCGTCACTAGGCGGTTCTATCCAAACTGGGACGAGGCCGCCCACCGCGGCTATCTCGACGCCTTTGCCCTGGACCCGCAGAAGCGGGTGAAGGAGCTGTCCTCGGGCATGAAGGTCAAATACATGCTGGCCCTCGCGCTCTCCCACAACGCCCGCCTGCTGATTCTGGACGAGCCCACCAGCGGGCTGGACCCGGTGTCCCGGGATGACCTGCTGGGCCTGTTCCAGCGGCTGGTGGCAAACGGCGAGAGAAGCATCCTCTTTTCCACCCACATCACTTCTGATCTGGAAAAGTGCGCCGATGACATCACCTACATCAAGGACGGCCGGCTGCTCATGAGCGCTGAAAAAGCCACATTCATGCAGTCCTTCGGGCACCTGAAAGAGCCGGGAGACGCCGGTGAGCTGTCCCTTGAGGAGATCATGATACGAACGGAGAGAACGCACTATGATCTTTAACCTTCTGTACAAGGAGCTGCGGCTGGCGGCCCACCCCAACCTGTTTGTCTTCACGGCGCTGGGGGCGTTGGTGATTGTACCGGCCTACCCCTACGGCATGGTGTTCCTGTTCGGGTGCCTCGCCCCCTACATCACCTTCATGTACGGGCGGGAGACCAACGATATCTACTACACGGCGCTGCTGCCGGTTAAAAAGCGGGACACCGTGAAAGCCAAATGCCTGTTGATGGTTTTGGCGCAGGTGGCGCAGATGCTGATTTCCCTGCCCTTTGCCGTGCTGCGCGTGTACGTCCTGCCAAACGGCAACCCGGCGGGTATAGAGGCAAATGTCGCCTACTACGGCTTTGGGCTGATGATCTACGCGATTTTCAACCTGATTTTTCTGACACAGTTCTTCAAAACGGCCCACAAGGTGGGCAAGGCCTTCCTTTGGGCGGTTATCCCGGCCACCCTGGGCGTGGTGGTGATGGAGGCGATGGTGCACTTCCCCGCCTTCACCTGGCTGGACAGCGTGGCGCCTGCGGCGCAGCTGCGGCAGCTGCCCATATTGCTGGTGGGAATCGTGGTTTACATAGCGGGCATGTGCATTGCGCACAAGGTCTCGGCCAGGCGCTTCGAGCAGGTAGATTTGTAGATGTGCGCTAGTCACACCGGTGGTGTGGCCTGGCCCGCCCCACAATGTCAGGCTTCGATGGCCGGGCCTGCCTCCTGCGCGGCCAAGCAAGCCTCGGCGCCGCCAATTGGCAGCCGGCCGGCAAACAGGCGGTTGGTCACCTGGGCCACGGCGCCTATCAACGGCGCGTCACCACCGAAGGCCGACCGCTCCACCGTCATCTGCCTGGCGTCGCCCGTCAAAACTCGGGGCGCCAGGTTTTTTGCCAAAAGGTCCACCAAAATATCCTCGCCCTGCTCCGAATCGTAGCCCACAATAATGTGGCCGATATCCAGCAGGTTCACCGCGTTGGCCAGCGCGTGGGAGATGTACATGCAGAATTCGTCCAGCGCGGCCAGCGCGCAAATGTCGCCCTTTGCGGCGGCGGTGATAATTTGACGCCACCCATACCGCGGCTCGCAGGGGTCCAGCGTTGAAGAAAGCCCCAGTGCCTGCTGCATGCGCTTCACCTTTCGGTTTATGGCATCGATATTCGCGTACATCTCCAGGCAGCCCGGGTTTCCGCAGTCACACACCGGGCCGGCGTAGTTGATTGAGGTATGTCCAATTTCACCGCCCTGGCCGCTATCGCCGCCATAGGCCTGGTTGTGCAGCACATACCCGGCGCCAATGCCGTTCATGATGTGCAGGTAGATGAAATTCTCCCGCGCGCGCGCGCCGCCGTACACCTTCTCTGCCAAAGCGCCGGCGCTGGCGTCGCTGATGAGCCAGACGGGCAGGCCGGTTTTTTCGGCAAAGATATCACCCAAAGGCAGATTGGATATCCCAAAGAAGTTTGGGGGAGCGCCCAGCCGCCGGGCGGCGGCGTCCAAGGGACCAATGGCCGCAATCCCGATGGCCAGAACCGGCCTGGAAACAGCCGCGCACACCTTCTCGTACAGGTTAAATAATATCTGCACCAGGGCATCCGCGTCTATGGAGTGGGTATACGCGTAATCCTCCCGCGTCAGCACCCGGCCGCTGTAATCCGCCAAAATGGCCGTGCAAAGATTCCGCTTGATAAGAAGCCCACACACGCAGGGTGAGCCGGAGCTGATGCCCAAAAAAATCGGCTTGCGCCCCGGCCCGCTTTCGGGCGCGGCCACCTCGGTTTCACAGAGGATATCCTCGGCAATCAGCTCCGAAACGATCTTGCTGGCGGTGGTTTTGGTCAAGCCCGTGCGGCGAGCCAAATCCACCCTCGATATCTCCCGCTCTGTGGCTACGATTTGCAGCACCAATGCCCGGTTCCGGACATGGATATCGCTTTGGTTTGCGCCCAATTTTGCTGTCAATACGGGCCTCCTCAGGTTTTCTGCTCTTTTCAAATTCAATTATATCCCAGTGCAATAGTGAAAGCAAACTATTTTGTCATTAAAGTTTATCATTATCGTCACTATTACTTGAAATAATAGATTCCATGCGTATTCAGGGAACGATTTAATCTGATAATAAACTCTATTTTTACACAATTAGTAATAGTTGTTGACTTATTGCAAGGGCAATAGTATACTTTCCCTGACGAGACGAAGCGGACGGGGGAGGTGAGGTTCACATGGCCTATTGTCTGGGCCTGGACATTGGCGGCACCAAATGTGCCGTACTGCTGGGAAGCGATAAGCCCGGGGTTGATAAGGACGGTTTTGTGCTGGACCGGCAGGCCTTCGCCACCGCCGGCCCGGCGGAGACGCTGGACAAGGCCGGTCGCATTGCCGCCGGCATGCTGGCCGGCCGCGGTATTTCGCTTGAGGATGTCACCGGGCTGGGCGTCAGCTGCGGCGGCCCGCTGGACACCGCTTTGGGCAGGATAAAAGGCCCGCCCAACCTGTGCGGCTGGGATGATGTGCCGGTTGCCAATATCCTGCGGGAAAAGCTGGGCGTCCCGGTGCGGCTGGAGAACGACGCCAATGCCTGCGCCCTGGCCGAATGGCATTTCGGTGCCGGGCGGGGAAACCGGAACATGATTTTCCTCACCTTTGGCACCGGCCTGGGCGCCGGGCTCATCCTCGACGGGCGGCTGTACGCCGGCACCAGCGGCATGGCCGGCGAGGTGGGGCACCTCCGGCTTTCCGCCTTTGGCCCGGTGGGTTATGGAAAGGCCGGCTCCTTCGAGGGCTTTTGCAGCGGCGGCGGCATCGCCCAACTGGCCCAAAGCATGGTGCGTGAGCGGCACCAGCGCGGTGAAAAACCGGCGCTGTGCCCCACGCCCGAAGAGCTGCCCCTGCTTACCGCCAAAACCGTAGGCGACGCCGCCGAGGCAGGCGACGCCCTGGCCCGGGAGATTTACACGGTGTGCGGCGAATACCTGGGCCGTGGGCTGGCTGTGCTGGTGGATATCCTGAACCCGGAGGTCATCGTGCTGGGCAGCATTTTCCAGCGCAGCGAGGGCCTGCTGCGCCCGGCCATGGAGCGGGTGCTGCGGCAGGAATCACTGCCCCATGCACGGAACGTGTGCCGGGTGGCGCCGGCCGGCCTGGCCGAGGCCATTGGCGATTACGCGGCCCTGTCGTTGGCCCTTGCCAACCGGTGAGACCCCGCCAAAGCTGACTGTTTCTTCTATGCATGGGCAGCCTGGGCGCCGGTCTTTATATCCCCAAATGAACACCACCAACACAATGGAGGTAAACACAGTGGCATCTGCATCCGAGGCATTGCTGGACAGAATGGTGACCGAAACCCCGGCGCTGGCGGAATGTCGCGCCGGGCTGCAAATGGTGTTTGAGATTATCAGAACCAGCTTTGCCCAGGGAGGTAAGCTGCTGCTGTGCGGTAACGGCGGCAGTGCCGCCGATTGTGAGCACATCGTAGGGGAACTGATGAAAGGCTTTTTGCTGCCGCGCCCGGTGCCTCAGGCCTTCAGGGATCACCCCGCCCTGCAGGGCGAGGGCGACCGCCTGCAGGGCGCCCTACCGGCCATCTCCCTCACCGGCCAGCCGGCGCTCTGCACCGCCTTTAGCAACGATGTGGACCCCGAAATGGGGTTTGCCCAGCAGGTGTACGGCTATGGCAGAGCGGGCGACGTACTGCTGGGCCTGTCCACCTCCGGCAACGCCTCCAACGTGTGCCACGCTGTGCGGGTGGCGCAGGCCATGGGGCTGAAAACCATCGGCATGACGGGCCAAACCGGAGGCAAACTGAAAGAACTGTGCGATTTTTGCCTCTGCGCCCCAGCCACTGAAACCTACCGGGTGCAGGAATACCATCTGCCACTGTACCACACACTGTGCGCCATGCTGGAATATGCATTTTTTGCGGTTTAGCCGCAGCACGCAAAAGCCCCCTGCCGGTTCATGTGAACTTGCAGGGGTTTTTAATTGCCCGTGTTATTTTGTGATGGCGTAGGGTATACTATATCTGTACCAAACATGCCGCCGGGGATGCGGCAGCCCGGTTCACTGGTTGATGAAGGGATGAACTGACAGATGGGGAGGTTGCCATGTTCAACGAAATTTGCATATATGAAGCCAAGCTTGAAAAACAAGATGAGATTGAAGCCCTGATGAGAGAGGTTGCCGAGTTTTATCTTTCGCAGCCGGGCGTGATAGATGTCAAATACATAAAGCGAACCCATCGCCAAAAGGAGTTTAACGCGGTAAAGAACGGGGAAGTCCCTATTCGTTTAACGCGCTACGTGGGAAAGGTGACATACATGCTTTACCTGGCTTTGGAAAATGAAGAGGCGCACGCAAAGCTGGCTGTGCTTGGGCTTGAAAAATTTTATAAACGCTGGAACCGCTGCCTGACAACCATGCCCAAAATATTGCTTGGCGAGAACGTGGTTTGAATTTGGCCCGATTGCAAACGGTGGTCCTCGCCATCGAATTATTAGTATATTCTATAATGTTTTATACCGTAAGTAAATTGAAGAAGAGGAGCCAGTGCTATGTCTAATGCCGTAGAATTCGTCGCTTTCAAGCTGAAAAAAAGTGTGTCCGAAGCCGAGTTTATGCCGGTGTCCGACAAATTCAACAGCGATTTTCTCGCAAAGCAGAAGGGGTATATTTCGCGCAAGCTGCTATTAAAAGGTGACATGTGGGCGGATATGGTGCTTTGGGAAACAGAGGCCGACCACCTGAATGCCATGGAGGCCTCAAGGGAAGACGCGGTTGCCGCAGAGTATATGTCCATGCTGAACCTGAGCGCGAAGGGTAGCTTCTACCATCTTTTCTCGGTTGAAAAAACTTATGATTGACCCGAGCCGTTGCTTTTGAATCCGAGGCCGCGAAGTGCTATAATTTAATGGATGAATCTCAGGATGGTGGCACTCAAAACCACCTCATCCAAATAGCAAAGGCGGTGTGTCTGTGAGGACATTCAAAAAAATTGCTGCGGTGCTGGCCGTACTTTTGGTGCTGGCGTTTGCCGGTGCCATCGCGGTGGGTTACTTCCAGCTGGATTACAACAGCGGCGCGGATTACCAGGCGCTGGACAAAACGGTGAACGCCACCCTCACCGAGGACGGCCAGCTGCTGATCGAGGAGACCATCCACTACAGCTTCAAAAAGCGGGACCGACCCCACTACAACCCCTACCGCCTGTTTAAAACCTACGACGTCCCCGCCATCAGCGATATGGAGGTGTACGATCACGACCAGCAGCTGTGGTACACCTTCAACCCGGACCACAGCTACGGCGCCGGCGTGGACACAGCCGAGCCCAACACCTGCTATGTGGTGGAGAACTACAGCGAATGGGAGATCGGCTTCATCATGCCCGCCCTCGAGAAGGGGGAGCGCACCTTCACCATCTGGTACACCCTGGAGGGCTTCACCGGGCTGGAGAGCTATGACGACGCCGACGTGCTGTACTACCAGTTCCAGCCCACCGACCTTTACCCCATCCGCAATTTCACCCTGAACCTGAGCTTCCCGGCCAACGCCGCCGATAGCCTGGCCTGGCTGCACTGCACGGCCGACAGCTTCCTTGCCCTGAACGATGACAGCAGCCTCACCGTCACCGCCAGCAAGGTTCCCGCCAGCGTCTTTATCGAGCTGCGGCTGCTGATGCCGCCGGGCAGCCTGTGGGCGGCCGGGCAGTACCACGATTACTCGGGCGCAGGCATCATCCGCACCCAGGAGGCCGAGTGGGCCGACGGATGGGCTTTGACCACCCGCTACCGCTGGGCGACAGCGGTGTTCAGCATTGCCATCGCGGTGGCGATGTTCCTTTTGGCCTGCTACACCGGCTTCCGCACCAGCCGCGTACGCGAGGCCGCCGAGCCCGCGCTGGAGGACTGCCCCTACCAGCGCCAGCCGCCCTACGGGATGTCCGCAGCGACGGCGCAGGCCTTTCTAAAAAGGGCGGTCTTCCGGGATTCAAAGCTGTTCCGGCGGACCGATTCCGACGGCGACATGCTGTCCGCCTCCACCCTGAGCCTGGCGCACAAGGGCTGGCTCACCCTGACCGCCAACGCGGCCGGCGAGCCGGTTGTCACCTACCTGGGCACCGGCGGCACGCCCCCCAACACCGAGGAGGCTCATCTGCTGCAGCTGTATTACCAGGCCGCCCTGGCCCACGGCGGCGGCTTCACCTTGCGGCAATACGCCAGCTGGTACGAGAAAAACATCGCGAAGCTCTCCACCCACATGTCGCAGTATTTCAGCACCCTGGACAAGGCCGTCAGGGCCACCAACTGGAGTATCACCCGGCCCTTCTTCTCCACGCTGGCCGGCCGGATGTGCGTGTTGTGCGCCGCCGCCGCGCTGGTGCTGCTTATCTTCCTCGATTTCTTCGGCCGCGGCGTGCTGGTGGGCGGGCTGCTGCTGTCTGCCGTTGCCTTCCTGCTCTACAGCCGCCCGGAGCTGCCCAGTGAAAGCGGCGTGCAAGCGCTCACCGCCTGGAAGGGTTTCTATCGTTTCCTGCGGGATTTCACCATCCTGGACGAGCGCAGCGCGCCGGAGGTTTCGCTGTGGGGCGATTACCTGGTTTACGCCACCGCCTTTGGCCTGGGCGACGCGGTGTCCGGGCAGATGCAGGCGCTGTCCGCCGCCACCCGCACCGGCGCGCCGCAGGACACTGCCAGCCAGGACCCTCTGTTCGTCTATTTCCCCCACAGCACCTGGTTCAACACCTTCCCGGAATCGGACAGCCCGGGCAGGTCACACAGCAGCCCGTCCGGCGGCTCATCCATCAGCAGCCT
>JAJDIZ010000140.1 GCA_030266915.1 Ruminococcaceae bacterium OttesenSCG-928-D13
CAGGTACTCATGCCGGTAGTTGATGGGTTTCGTCGCCTTCAGGTGCTCGGCGTCAGCTATGAAGCGCGGCCCCAGCCATTCCGGCGGCACCTCCAGGTAGGTGCTGTGGTGCACCAGCTTGCCGGGCCGGCGCTCCAGGGCGTACTTGTTGGAGAAATGCCGGGCCATCGCCGGCGGGTTGAAGCTCTTTATGGAAAAGGAGAACGGCCCGCCGCGAAAGACGGACTGCTCCACGCTGCGGATTTCCTCAAGCCCCCCAAACTGGTCGAACTCCTCGAACCACAGAATCCCCACATACCCGAAGGGCAATTTAAGTGATTTCACCTTGCCCGGATCGTCCAGGCCAAAGAACAGTATTTTTTGGCCGGTGCTCTTTCGGGTGATCTCCATCGGGGACTGCCTGTAGCTGAACTGGTTGCGCAGCCCCAGCATGTCAATCGCCCACTGAATTTGGGCATACACGCTGTTTTTCAGCTTGTCGCCCACCTTACGCAGCACCACAGCGTGGCATTGCGGGTTCATCAGCATCAGCATCACAACCAGGATGGAGGCGAAGCTGCTTTTCAGGCTGCCACGCCCGCCGCTCAGCACCAGCTCATTGACCAGGCCGTCCATCACCTTTTTAAAAACACCGTGAAAGGCCGGGCCAATCAGCTTTGAAAGCTTAACCGAGGTCATTCACAATCACCACCTCATCCCCGCCGCCTCCGGCATCGCCGGCCCGGTTGATTTCATGCCATAGCCGGATGGCGGCGAGGTCACTGGCCTGCACACGCTCCAGTAGCCGCTCGTGCACCAGGGCGTACTCGCCGGTGCCATATTTGTCCATCAGCACCTGCAGCACCTTTTTAAATTCCCGCTTGTTTAGGCGGCCATGCTGTTTCATCAGTTCCCGCAGATCGGCGGCAATATTGAACTCCTGTTTGTTCTCCAGCGCCTGAAGCGTCTCAAGCAGCTCATCGGCGCGTGCGTCCTTCACTTTTTTATTCATCTCAAAGCCCCTCTCGGCTGATTTTTGAGAACCGCCCAAATTTGCCCCCGTTTGCGCGTTTGATTCGCCTCCGGGGAAATTCCACGTCACCGATGCCACAGGGGCAATTTAAACGAAGTTAAGCGGCGTTTAAACCATCCTGGGCGCAAAGGGAAAGGAACCAAAACCGGATCGGGGCCGGAATGGTATGCTGCGCCATTCCGAATCCCACAATCAGGCTCGGTCCCTTTCCCTCTGTTCGCCCGCTTTCACCACCGAGACGAATCAATCGGCGGCTTCCACAGGCTGCTTGTCCACACGGCCTTGCGGCCAAATCTATTTATCGCGGTATTGGGGCCAACGGCGGGGGGCGGTACGCACGCACTGGGGGAAAAGGCAGTTGGCCTTGCCGGCCACCCTGTTTTTCCACTCGCACAGCTGGCAAAGCTGGCGCTGCGCCTTACGTGCCTGCACCCTGTCCACCAGGGTTATCTTCTTCGAAGCCTTGGCCATCGCCGCCATCCTCCAGCAGAATACTCATTTCAAAAGCCTTTTCTTCCCCCAGCATCGGGATGGATATCTTCACCCTGCGGCGGTGCCGGTCTATCTTGGTGATATGCTCCCGCAGCTGCACCAGCGGGCCGTCCAGCACCTCGCCGTCCTGGCGCCGCACGGTAGAGGGGTGCAACGGCTCGTCCGTCGGCGCCAGCAGCGCCAGGTGAGCGGCCTCCACATTGGTAATCGGTTGCGGCGGTGTGCCCAAAAAACGAATGACACCAGGTGTGCTGGTCGCGGTGTAGTATATCTCATCTGTCAGCGATGAACCACTTCCCGCATCGACCCCAAGAAACACATATCCCGGCATCAGCGTTTTCAGTTTTGTCTGCCACTTCCCCTTGCGGTGTATCTGGCACTGCTCCCGGGGCACCTTCACCGGCAGCTGCCGGCGCCGCAGCGCATTGCGGATTTTCACCTCTTGGCCGCTGGCCACCTGCAGCACATACCATCTCATCGGCCCCCACCTTCCGTACCGCCGGCCTTCTGGTTTTTCAGGAAGGCCGACACCTCTTTGTACAGCTTCGGGTTCTCTTTCGCCATGGTAGAGAAAATGACCTCCTTCATTGTGTCATACCCAATCTCCTGGGCGGTGCTGGTCTTGACGTCGATATCTTTTTTGTACGCCGTCACCCGCACCAGGGCGTTGCTCTGGCTGATCAGATCCTTCAGGTCAAGTTCGGCCCAGCGCTCCTTCGGCATCTCCTGGTAGGCGTTCATGATGTTGTGGCTCATCAGCCGGATGAGAACCTCGGCTGTGTCAATCGCGGGATATTTTTCAACCTCATCCATCATGCGCTGGAAGTTCTCCCCGGCGATGCGCAGCACCTGTAGGTTGGCGTGGAAGCCCTTGGCATACCGGCAGATGGACGACTGCGACAGGCTAATCTCGTTTCCGGCCAAATAGTCCACGATCTCGGCATAGGTGTAATCCGCCAGCAGCATCTGCTCCACAGCGTCCTTCACGTCCGCCGGCAGCTTGTCTATCTTGCTGTGCTTACGATTTTGCTTCAGCATAGCGCCCCCCTACACGGTCACGTCGGCATCGGTAATGCTCCCGCTCATCAGACGGATGCCCTTCAAGGTCAGGGTGGCCTCCAGCTCATGCAGATTCACCCCCGCAATGCGGGCGATGGGTTCTTTCGTGCGGATATACTGCATTTCAAGATACTCGGCCCGCAACAGAAAGTTGAAGGAGTCCCGCAGCTGCCCCTCCGTGATGGTGGGGGACTTCTCTTGGATGGAAAGGATCACATCGTGCACCGGGGCATAGTCGGTGCGTAGAATGTTCACCCGGCGCATCACGATGCCGTTGTTTTTCCTGAACTCCTGGGCGCGGGTGGTGGCGTCAAGCTCTATTCCCATTGCCACTGCCTCCTTTTATCTCCAGTAAAATGCGGTACATGTTCTCCAGCTTATCGTCGCTGCGGGCCTGGTAGTGAAGGTAATCGCCTTTGGTCAGGTAGTTGGCCTTGATCTCCTCCACGTCGCTAGTCAGTTTAGCCGTCTCCCCGCGTATCTCCTTTTTAAACTCCCGCAGCTCCTCTTTATTCACATAGGTCTGCTTGATGATGTTGATGTCGGCCCCCTGGGCCTTCACCTCTTCTTTGGTGGCGTACCCCAGCTTTATCTGGTTAAGCTCACCCTCCTGCTTTTCTGGCTTGGCCGCAAGGCCCTTTATGAAATAGGCGATCACCCCAAGGGCCAGGGTTGCCAGGGCACCAAAAATGCCCCATGCCCATTCGGGTATCTGAACTGTGGAAGCTGCTCCCGCCAGCGCCAGCGTTGTCATCATCATGCGGTGTCTCCTTGCGATGGGTAAAAAATGAAGGTATAACCCCTGTCTCCGGGATTATACCTTTAGAATTGTATAATGGTGAAGGTGAAGGCCTTCAAAAATCACACTGCGGTTTCATCCTGCAAGTCATCAATGCTCAGCTGCCCATCCATCGGGGCGTTTTTCTTAGCAATCCGCACACTGCGCGGGATGATGTTGTACAGGGATCGCGGCGTAAGCCCATACTCTTTAGCCAGCGGCTTCAGGTTGAAACCAGTGTACTTTGCGATGATCTCCTCATCGCGCTGGATGCGGTACTGGTCCTCGATCAGGGTGTCGTACTTGGGAATATAGATGGCGTCGGCCGCGAAAACCTCAACCAGCTTGAGATAGCTTTCCAAGCCTATCACCTCGGCCACCTCACGCTGGGCCGGGGTCAGCATCTCCAGCGTGATGGTGCGCGTTTCTTCACCCATGGCCCACACATCCTTTCCGCAGCGCCCTCTTTTCCTCGCTGGTGGTAATGCGCTTCAGCAGGTCGATCACCTCGATGCCCTGCTCCATCGTCAGCCATTTGAAGGGATTGCCCGGGGCGGCATCCTGCCCGGTGGCCTTTTTGATGGCCCCGCACAGCCGCTGGCGGTGGTCGCCCTTGCCGGTGGTTCCGTTTGCAGCGTCCAACTTCTCCAGCGCACCAATGAGCGCCCACATCTTACTCTGCTGCTCCCTGGTCACCCCGCCGGGCTTGGTGGGGTATCCCTTGGCTGCCTTACGCGGGGGCGGCGCAATCCCGGCCAGCTTCTGCCGCTCGGTAAGGTCCGCCACCACCTGGCCGGCCTCGGCGAAGGTCAGGGCCTTGATGGAGTCTTTACCT
>JAJDIZ010000141.1 GCA_030266915.1 Ruminococcaceae bacterium OttesenSCG-928-D13
GAAGCCGCCGCAAAACCCAGGCTTCGCGGCAGCTTTTTGGCTATTTAATGCACGCTGCTGCCGGCGGGCAGGTCCTCCGGCAGGAAAATCACCTTCGCGGCCCCGTCCGGGCCGTCGGCGGCCAGCAGCATCCCTTCGCTCATGATGCCGCGCATCTTGGCGGGTTTCAGGTTTGCCACCAGCACAATTTTCTTGCCGGTCAGGGCTTCGGGGGTGTACCACATCGCAATGCCGCTGAGGACGGTGCGTTCCCGTTCGCCGTCGAACACGGTCAATTTCAGCAGCTTGTCGGCCTTTTCCACCTTTTCACAGGCGCGTATCTCGCCGCACACCAGCTTGGTTTTCATGAAGTCATCGTAGGTGATCTCAGCCTTCTCTGGCGGGGCGCAGGCCGTGGCGGCGGCCATCCCCTCGGGTTTTGCCGCGGTTTCGGTCTCGCCGGCCGGGCCGCTGCCGGCCAGCAGCTCCTCGATCAGCTTCTCGGTGTCCAGCCGGGCAAACAGCGGCTCCGGCTTCCCCACCGTGAAGGCCGGGGCGCTGCTAAACGCGCCGATGCTGGCCAGGGTCTGATGCTCGGGCGGGCAGTTCAGCTGCCCAAAGATACGCTCCGCCGTCTCGGGCAGAAGCGGGGTGAGCAGCACCCCGAGGAAGCGGATCGCCTCCAGCAGGCCGGCCAGCACGCTGGCAAGGCGGTCTTTCTGGGCCTCGTCCTTGCCCAGCTGCCAGGGGGCGGTCTCGTCGATGTACTTGTTGGCCCGCTTGGCCAGACCCATCATGGCGTCGATGGCGTCGGCGGCGCGGAAGGCGTCCAGCTTCTCGATCATCCCGTCCCGGGCGGCAATGGCCGCGGCGGCCAGCTCCCCGTCAATCGGCTCCGCTTTGCGGGCCGCCGGCAGGGTGCCGCCGAAATACTTCTGGGTCATCGCGATGCTGCGGTTCACAAGGTTGCCCAAGGTGTTGGCCAGGTCGGAATTATAGCGCTCAAACACCCGCTCGTAGGTGATGGTGCCGTCGTTGGCGTAGGGCATCTCGGCCAGCATGTAGTAGCGCACCCCGTCCACCCCGATCAGCTTCGCCAGATCGTCGGCGTAGATGGTGTTGCCCCGGCTCTTGGACATCTTGTCCTCGCCGGAGAGCATCCATGGGTGGCCGAACACGCTCTCGGGCAGCGGCTCACCCAGGGCCATCAGCAGGATAGGCCAGTAGATGGTGTGGAAACGCAGGATGTCCTTGCCGATGACGTGGGTCTCGGCCGGCCAATACTTCTTGTATAGTTCTCCCGGATTATCCACATCGTAGTCCAGCGCGGTGATGTAGTTCGAGAGGGCATCGATCCACACATAGATGACATGGTTCTCATCAAAGGGCACCGGCACCCCCCATTTGAAGGAGGAGCGGGAGACGCACAGGTCTTGCAGGCCGGGCTTGAGGAAGTTGTTCACCATCTCCTTCTTGCGGCTCTCGGGGAAGATGAAGCCCGGATGCTTTTCGATGTGGTCTTCAAGCTGCTTTTGGTACTTGGACATCTTGAAGAAGTAGGCCTCCTCGCTGGCCTTTTGCACCTCGCGGCCGCACTCGGGGCATTTGCCGTCCACCAGCTGGCTGTCGGTGAAGAAGCTCTCGTCGGGCAGGCAGTACCAGCCCTCGTACTGAGCCTTGTAGATGTCCCCCTGGTCGTAGAGCTTCTGGAAGATTTTCTGCACGGCCTTCTCGTGGTAATCATCAGTGGTGCGGATGAACTTATCGTAGCTGGTGTTCAGCAGGTCGCAGATATCCTTGATCTCGCCGGCGATGCGGTCCACATAGGCCTTGGGGCTTGTGCCCTCTGCCTTGGCGGCCTCCTCTATCTTCTGGCCGTGCTCGTCGGTGCCGGTGAGGAAAAACACGTCCCGGCCCTGCATGCGCTTCAGGCGGGCCACGGCGTCGGTGAAGACGATCTCGTAGCTGTTGCCGATGTGGGGCTTGCGGGAGGTGTAGGCAATTGCCGTTGTAATGTAATATTTTTGTTTGTCCATGTTATCACCTGTTCCAATCAGTTAGGGTGCGCCCGCCTTTAGGCCGCCTCGTCGATGAAGAAGCGCTTGTACCAGGTGAGGAAGGTGAACACCGTCCAGATTTTGCGGCCGTTGTTGGCCCTTCCCTCAAAATGGTCGTTAAGCAGCTTCATCAGCCGGTCGGTCTCGAAAAATTCGGACGCGTAGTCGCTCTCAAAATAGCCGCGCACGATGTCGTAGTATTTTTTTTCCCGCAGCCAGTGGCGAATCGGCACCGGGAAGCCCTTCTTTGGGCGGTTGGCCCATGCGTCGGGCAGGGTTTTGTTGGCCGCGTGGCGGAACACCATCTTGTTCTCGGTGCCCCTGATGCTGTACCGCCCGGGGATGCGCGCGGCCACCGCCATCACCTCTTTGTCGAGGAAGGGCACCCGTAGCTCCAGCGAGTGGGCCATGCACATCTTGTCGGCTTTCAGCAGGATATCCCCCGGCAGCCAGAGGTGCAGGTCGATGTACTGCTTCTGGGTCAGCTCGGGGCGGTCTTGCACATTGGCGTAATAGGGGGCCGCCATCTCGAGGGGCGCCGGGCCGTTCTTGTAGGCGGGCTTCAGCACGGCCTCGGCCTCGCCCACCGGGAAGACGTCGGCCTGGCCGATGAACCAGTTCTCCGGCGCCTCGGCGCTCTTTAAAAGGAAGTTGCGGCCTTTGAAGGGTGGCATGGCTTTCGCGATGCCCCCAAGCATTCGCCGGAACGCCCTCGGGGTTTTCTTGAATTTTTCCATGGCCGGGGTGTCGGCGTAAAGCTCGTAGCCGCCGAAAATCTCATCGGCTCCCTCGCCGCTTAGCACCACGGTGACCTGCTCCCTGGCCTGCTTTGCCAAAAACCACAGCGGCACGCTGGACGGGTTCGACTGGGGCTGGTCCATGTGGTACTGGATGTCGGGGAAGGCCTCGAAGCACTCGTCGGCCGTAACGTGCTTTGTATAGTTTTTGATCCCAAGCCGGCCGCTCAGGTCCTCGGCCAGGCTGGTTTCGTCGAAGCCGTGCTGGGCAAAGCCCACCGAGAAGGTATTCTCGGGCATCAGGCAGGCCGTGATGTAGCTGGAGTCCACCCCGCCCGAGAGGAAGGCCCCAAGGGGCACGTCGCTATTGCGATGGGCGGCCACGCTCTCGTGCACCGCCGCGTCGATCAGCTCGGCGCTCTGCTCGTAGCTCAGCTGCTCGTCGGGGGCAAAATCCACGTCGTAGTAGCACTCGATCCGCAGGTTATCTTCGGCCTGCTTCCACACCGCATAGTGGCCCTGGGGCAGGCAATAGACACCATTGAAAAAGGTGCTGTCCCCGGCGGCGTACTGGAAGCTGAGATAGGGCCGCAGGGCGTTCGGGTTTACCTCTTTTTTGAAGCCGGGGTAATCAAGGAAGCTCTTGATCTCGCTGCCGAACAGCAGGCCGCCCCCGGGCAGCCGGGTGTAGTACAACGGCTTGATGCCAAAGGGGTCCCGGGCCAGCAGCAAGGTTTTTTCCTTCACATCCCACACCGCAAAGCTGAACATCCCACGCAGCCGGGGCACCAGTGCCTCGCCCCATTCCTGGTAGCCGTGCAGCAGCACCTCGCTGTCGCAATCACTTGTAAAGGTGTATCCCTTTTCAGTCAATTCAGCCCGCAGGGCCTTGAAGTTGTAGATTTCCCCGTTGAACACCAGCACCACGCTGCCGTCGGCGTTCTTCATCGGCTGGGCGCCCGCCTCGGACAGGTCCATGATGGACAGGCGACGGAAACCAAGGGCCATCCTATCGTCGGCGTATTGGCCGGCCATGTCGGGCCCCCGGTGGATGATGCGGTCCATCATCGGGGTGAGTATTCTGTTTTTCTCCTCGGCGCTCCGCGCGTCGGAAAAGCCCACATAGCCGCACATAGAGGTTCTCCTTGGTTGGTTGCTTGCTGTGGTTGTTGTGGTTGCTATCCGCCGTGAAGGCCGGCGCGCATTCTCTCCGGGAACTACCTTCCGCGGCGCTTCACGTACAACAAAGAGAAGTTGTTCGTGATTCGCCTTGCGGCTGATATTCCCTCCGCGAACGCCCGCCACCCTTCCCGGCTGGCTTTTGCTCCCACCTCAAACTATCATCGATAGTTCTTTCATTTTGCATTCTGACTATCTGGTT
>JAJDIZ010000142.1 GCA_030266915.1 Ruminococcaceae bacterium OttesenSCG-928-D13
CTTAAACATACGTTAGCCCCCCATTGGCAACACTTCATTGCCTTCATAATTCCCGCGGCAATATTTGCAGCTGGTGTTCCATTTGTGGCGGTATAAATGGTCATAAAGTCGTTTATTCAGTTCTTCTGATGATGCCTGGAAATTGCGGATATCAACAAAGTCAGCCGCATCATAGGGGATAAACCCTTCCTGATACGCAACGACGCTTCTGCCGCAATTAGAAAACAGCCCATCCCGGAGCATACTGACCGCTTCACAAACAAAATGCAGATGTTTTAGCTCCGTATCTGAATACCCATGTAACTCTGAAATACTACCATGGTTGGTCCAATCCTTATTTGCAACCCTGTGTTTCACGCCATTCGATTGGAATAGCGCCGTTATTTCATCTACCTTATCACTAAGAGGAAAATCGTTGACGATAACCGATCCGTTTGGAAGCCCTTTTATACTTTCACAAAACGATTTGTCCGGGACAACTGTTCCGTTTGTTATAACGACCACGCGAGCAGCATGGCCAATGTGCTTCATGGCAGCGACTCTATCGATAATCTCCACAATATTAGGATGCAGCAATGGCTCCCCGCCCAGTATTGCCAGGCTTGTTACATATACATTTGCACCGAGGAGCCGATCCATTTCTTCAACGATCATTTCTGCGTCAAAATTCCGAACATTTTTGATATGGGGCTGCAGAAAAACACAATGCGGGCAATTCAGAGAGCATATACTGTTGATGCATAAATCCAAATCCCGAAGCACAATTGTCTTATCGGTGATCTTTTTTCGCATATTTGGCGGGAATATCTCCATTGCTCTTAAAAACTCCCGCCGTCTCAAATCGTAGTGATCCACTTCAATTTCAAGAAAATTCTTCTGGTATGCTGTTTCTTTTGGTGTAGAATACTTCATGTTAAACATTACCTCGCGTTTTATTCCGTCCTGCTTCCTAAACTTTTTCTTGCTTTCATTCTGCTGCTTAGCTTCGTATCGCTTGCGTCAAATAATTAAAAATCTTTGCTCCTGCCACGGGCTGCTTGCCGGCAATGTTGCCCTCGCGCTCTTCACTTGCATTCCCTCGCAGTATTTCGCCGATCGCCATCTCAATCCGTTGCGCATCGTCAAGCGTGATCATTCCCTGCCTGTGCGCTGTTTGATCCGCATTACATACGACAAGCATAGATGTACTTCTTTCGATGCACACGAAACCATCCTCATGCACATCAAATGGCCCCATATATCCGGTTAAATTCTCTCCTTCTTGCGATTGTGCAGCCTTACACGGCAGCAAATCGCAAGCAAGTGTTACCTCATCGGTAGCTGGGTTGAGCCGGATTGGAACATCCTTTAGAACCGGAACAAACCATATCCAGCCACCACAGGCAACGGCCATATGGTTGTGTTCCTTCCCGGTCAGCTTGGGCGGAATGTCAATTGTCGTGAAGGAATTGTCCTCTTTTCCTATTTTTAAGATGGTATTTCCGTTTACCAGCGAAGAGTAGTAGGAGCCGTTCGCCTCACAAAGCTCCACACAAAACTGCTCTTTTTTTGAAAAGCTTTTTGGGTAAAAATTCAATTGCACTTGCTTTTTTACATCCATTGTGCGCAAATCAACGCTTATGATGCTTTGGCTGCTTTTGTGAATGGTTGTAACGACCGATCCATGCTGTATCAGCCCGCGTGTATGCCCGATCCCTTTGTTTTCCGGGAAAATATCCTCATAGTAAGTAACCTCATGCGTAATGGCATTTATCTTGACAATTCCGGGAAAAGAATCACCGAAAAAGAAAATGGCATCCTCCCAAGTGGCAACCTGATAAAATTTTCTGGAATCATCATAATTTTTTCTATTCTGAGGAGGTTGTATTTGAATATCGGTTTGTGTGTCACTGTCAATATCATAAATCATAAAAAAATTGCCTGCTCTTGGTGTAAAGAACAGTTTATTCGCTACGCAAGTTGTTTGCGCATATGCAGGAGGCTTGCGCGGCTCACTGCTTAAAAAGGTTACAAAACTGGCAGTTAATGATGTTTTGTTGATTTTAAACAGGGCATTAAAGGAGGTATCAATCCCCCAATACACGCCATCATGATCGCACACTGAGTGAAACGATAATGTGAATGGTGTATCAGTAGATTCATACCCTCGAATAACCACCGGTTTTTCTGTTTTCGAATATAAATACACAACGCTTGACCAATCCCCAAAGTAGCCCTCACTCAAAGCAATCGCCCTATGCAAGTCGGGCGTATCGTCGTATATACCATAGCGTTCGTTCTTGTACTCTGCTATGATCTTGCGATATTCTGCTAAAAGCTCATGGCGCATACTCTCATATGTCTGTTCCGACAATGGATGCGGCCGCCACCAAAGCACAACATCGTTGTGCTTCTTAAATATTTCAAGCACTTCGCGAATCTTCGCTAAATATCGTTCATCATTCTTTAGCATTTCAGAGATAGACGAATTGAATAAAATTGTCTTTTTCCTTGTGCCATCTGCATTTTCTAACAGTTCGGCCCACGCAGCAGGAAGATTGCAATCCTCTTTTTGCATCGAAAGAACCTTATCATATTTAGGAGAACCCAGCGCGATGAATTTATTCTTTGGATTGCCATACAGATTCCCATATGTTTTTGTAAACACGCGAATATAATCATCGCGAATTTTCTCTGACTCCAAAATGGTTTTGTGCGCATAGATGCACCCCGGGGTCACGCAAAAATGCGGTTCCACAACATCCCCACTTACAAAATAGGGAATATAACAAAGCAAATAAGTGCATGTATGCAGCCGTTCACAGTAAAAGTTTGGGTGCACACTTGTAACAAGATTGCCTGCATCGTATGGATTGTGAATGAAAATAATATCCGGTTGTCGTTCCTCGGGATCATATTCGAGCCAACTTGTTATTTCAATATTGCTTGGGTACTGGGAGGCATCACAGTTCATTTTTCCAAGCGTACCGTCCGGAAACTTCTCAAACCAAGGAATTGGCACAACATAAACATCACAAGCAGGATCAGCCTTCGCAGCAAGATAAACAGATTCAAACGAATCCCACATCGACCGTTGATATGGGAAAAATACGATCTCAATTCTTTTGGGATTTAGCTCGCTCTTCACCGAATCGCAAATATCAAGAAGCTTCGATTGAAGCTTCTTGATTTGCTTTGCCTTGTCAGTGGCCAAGCTCACCTCAAAAGCAATCTCACAATACTCCTCCAGGAGTAAAACGGTTTTCGTTCCCTCCCCCTCAATTGCTTCAATATATTGTCCGATATGCAGTGCAAACGCCTGACAGTCCGCAAGCAAATTATTCATTGCCTCCAATTCTCTTTGCTTACGCACCTCATCATGAGCTTCTCGCAGTGTTTCTAGCATTTCGAGTATTTTTGCCTGTTGCACCTTACGCATTTATTGATATCTCCAATCGTTTTACCCGACGCTCGATTTACACCGCTATTATTATAGCCGTTGCATAAGATATGCGAGCACAACCCCTATTTCATCATCCAACTCAACGATACACTAATGTCGCGCTAGGCCGATGATAACCATATAGTTAAGGCTAACACTATTTGTGGCAGGCCTCCGCACATCTAACCCACCAGTTCACGCTCTTGGTGCCACGCCCTGGTTCTTATTTTACCATAAATTCATTGTTTTTTCCATAGTTGTCACCGATTCGACTTGTGGAGTAATCCCTACTCATCGATATCGGCATACTGTCCGAAAACTTTAATGCGACCGTTTCTGACAGGGGGGCGCGGTATGGCTGACCCTGTCATTTATCAGAGACAAAAGAAGTAAATAAAACAGCATTTTTTACGGCACTGAAATTTTGGGAAGGTAACGAAGTTTCAGACAGCACGGTGAGCCGGGTGAAAGACAAAATCCTGCCGGTGGTAAGGGAATGGCAGCAGCGGAAGGTGACCAAATCCAAGTCTGTTTTCCAAACTGACGATTCTCTGCTGAAAATGCTGTACCTGGCCATGATGGACATCACCAAAAAGTGGACCGGGCAACGCCGGGATTGGGACATTATCCACTCCCAGTTAGAGGTCTATTTCGGAGACAGAATCGGCCCGGATTGACAGCCGCAGCAAAATCTGTCACTTTACTGGCAAGAGGGCAGCCCGG
>JAJDIZ010000143.1 GCA_030266915.1 Ruminococcaceae bacterium OttesenSCG-928-D13
ACTGATTACCACGCTGGACCTCAGTTCCTTCACCGGCACGATGGAGGACGGTGTTTTTTTTGGTTGCTCGTCCCTCGCCTCCATCCACTTTGGCCAAAACCCCGCACCCAAGCTGCTACCCAACACATTCAAATATGTGGCAGCCAGCGGCACGCTGCACCACCCCTACTATGCTGACGGGTACGATGAGATTCTTGCCCTGCTGCCCCCGGGCTGGCAGGCAAGCCCCTTTGTTCCCTACAAGGTCACTGTGGGCGCGGCCACCGGCGGCACGGCCACCGCCAGTCCCTCAATGTGCGGCGCGGGCAGCACCGTCACCCTCACCGCCCAGCCGGACGAGGGCTACGCCTTTGTGTGCTGGAACACCACCCCCAACGATTTCACAGGCTTCTGGGCGGAGGGCAGCAGCGCGAACCACCCCGCCGCCAGCTTCACCATGCCAAGCTATGACGTTTCCGCAACACCGGTGTTCTCGCGGAACAAATTCGCCCTTTCGGGTGTGGTAACGGCGGGGGACATACCCGTTCCTGCGCCCATCGAGGTTTCGCTGTACCATGCCAACGGGAAATACATTGGTAAAACCGCCACCAGTGGCGCCACCGGCGCCTACAGCTTTACCGACCTCTCGCCGGGCAGCTACCAGGTAACGGCTATGGGCGCTACCGTAAGCGCGGTTCCTTACTATCAAACCAGCCTGGACGTGGTGATTGGCGAAGACGATGTGACTGATGCGAACATCGCCCTGAACAGCGGTGTCACCAAAGTGGTATTCACCAGCGCAAAGGCCAATGGCGTGCCCTATTTCAGCACAAGCACACAAATCAACCTCAACTTCAGCGCGCCCATTTCCCTGCGACGGGACAATGTCCAGTTTGTCGGTGATCAAACCAATGCCGCAGCCGAAATTCTGCACTGTCTCAGTGAGGACGGCTCTGACCCTTCCAAAGTGTGGATACTGGTGATCGATAATGTAAAGCATTTTGAAAAAGGCCGAAACATTGTGGGTGTGCAGGTAACGCCTCCGGACAACTACCTCATTGACGGTTTGGCAATAAAACCGGCAAACCTGTCCATCCGCCTCGCGCCACCCACCATCACTGCCGCCACCTACAATACGGCCCAGCCGATGGTGGGCGGTGAGATTACCGTGACCCCCGGCACCTACACCGAGGGCGACACCGGCCCGGCGGGCGAGCACCTCTACACCTGGTACCGCTCCGACACCGACGATGGCCCCGGCCAGCCGATTGCCGATACCCAAAACTACACCCCCACCGAGGCAGATTCAGGCAAGTACATCTGGGTGGAAACCATCCCTGTGGGTGCCACCTTTCCAAATGTGCGCGGCGCGGCGGTGGCTTCATCCCCACTGTGGATGCGTGTGCCCGTTGAAAGCCTCACCCTGCGCTCTGTTAGTGACCTCTACACCGCCACCTCCGGGGGAACGTTGGAGCTTGTTGCGGACATCCTGCCTGCGGGGGCTGCCGCCGGGGTAAGCCTTGTGTGGAGCAGCTCCAACAACTCGGTGGCCCAGGTGGAGGACGGCCAGGTGACCGCCCTGAAGCCCGGCAAGGCTATCATCACCGCCACCACCGACGACGGAGCCTTTTCCGACAGCTGCGAGATAACGGTGCAGTGGCCCCAGGGCAGTCTTGCAGTCGACACGGCCGCCCTGCTGCTGGCAACGGACGACCCCGCCGCCAAGGTAACGGTGACCGCCTCCTGTACCGATATAAACTTCCCGCTGGGCAATGTCACCTGCAAGGTGCTCAAGGCTGATGGCATAACCCCGTCTGAGGACGTCATCAAGGTGACACCGGCCGGCGGTGGGGTGTTCAACGTAAAGCCGCTGGCAGAGGGCACGGCCTACCTGCATTTCGGGGTGGAAAGCAATCCGAACATCACCGCTGTGTGCCGGGTGGACGTGTACGAAAAGCCGGCGGAGGGCGAAACAGTTACCTATGCCAAGCGCCACTTACAGGTCACTGCTGCCACCGTTTACAACCGCAACCTCAAGGGGCGCAGCATCACCCTGCCCCTGCGCAGCGACGGCAACGGCGCCGCCTGGCCCATGGCGGGGTCAACCTATACCTTCATTGGCGCCAACGCCACGCTGCTGGCAGGTGTGTACACCATCCGGGCTGGCGATGACGGCCAGAGCCTGACGCTGGAGCCAAAGGATGACCCGGCGGTGCTGCGTGCCAAAAAGTACACCGTGAGCATTGGCGTGACCCTGCCCAAAGAGAGTGACCCCCGGCCCTTGATCGCGGGCTCCCTGACTCTCACCGTGGTGGACAACCTGCCAAAGCTGGCGGCCACTGCCGTCAGCGTGAACTCCTTCTTGGCCGACCGCACCCGGGACATCGTCATCGCTGGAACCGAGGGCGCAGCCTATACCCTGGGCGAAAGTGGCAACACCAAAAAGGCCGAGGCCAACAAAAAGCTGACCTGGCTCAAGGTGGACACCGATAACGGGAAAGTGACAGTGGATGCGGGCACCAGCAGGCGCAATGCCACCTACTACCTTGCCGTGACGCTGGACAAAGCCGTGTGGGGCGAGAATGCCGTGGTGGAGGTTCCCCTGAAAATAGGCGTCACCTATGTTACGCCCGCGCTGAAGCTGGCCAAAACCAAGGTGACGATGTACAGCGAGGTGGCGGGCAACACCGGTGCCGCCATGACACTGGCCCCGAAGGCGGCAAACAAGACGCTGCAAAGCATAGGGGCGAACGGCGTCCAGGTAATCCATTACAGCGAGCTGACCAAAACAGAAAAGAAAACCTACAAACAGGCAAATCAAGATGCCTTCAAGGCAATCGGCTTCAACAAGGCCACTGGTACCTTTACGCTGGTGCCCAATCCGGATGCCGACATCACTACCATTCCCAGTGGCAAGGTACTGTTGGGCGTTACGGTGAACGGTGGGGGCTATGTCATGCGCCTGCCGGCGACGGTATCCGTTGTCAGGCCCGGGAAGGTTATCAAGCTGACCGCCAATACCACCTCCGTCACCCTGAACCAGAAGCTGAGTCCAGCCCAAAGCACGGTTTTCGCACTGGGCACCAGCGCCCAGGGCTATACCGTGAAATGGGACGAAGGGTTGACTTGGACGCTGAAACGGGGCAAGACCCTTGTAGCATCTTCTGACGCTCCTGACGCCGCCCCCAAAGAACTGGTTGTTGAACCAGACGGCAACCGGATAACAGTGACGGCCACCAAAGGTGCCGTGCCCGGCGCCACCTACAAGCTGACGGTGACCAAAGAAAAGCTGTACCAAAACTCCAAGGGCGACCAGAAGGGCGGTATCACCCTCACCATCAAGACGGTGAAGGAAACAGCCAATGTGAGTGCCAAGCTCAGCGTAAAGGAAAAGGTAGACCTGACCACCGGCGCCTACGCGGTGGTGACAGCCATATTCACCAATTACAAAAATGGCTTTGTGGATGAGCCCGTCTTTGAGGCAAAGACCATGCCCAGGAACGTGAGCGGCAAGATTACCGACTACTTTGACTTTATGCCGCTGGACAACACCGGCACCCGCTGGGCCATCATGGCCAAGGACGTGCCGGTGACCCCCGGCACCTATAGCATCACCGCCAGCGGAACATTGAACACCGGCGATCCCCTCAATGTTTCCAAGGCTGTGAAATTCACGGTGGTGGCCACCAAGCCCAAAGTAACGCTGGGGGCCAAGAAGGTGACGATGTACAGCACCGACCAGCACGGCGCCATCACCGTACCTTTCTCACTGCCCACTGGCACACCGCCGGTGACCCAGGTGAGAATCAAGAGCGCGACCCACGACCAAATATATGACGTCAATCTGCGGGGCAACACGCTGGAGGTCAGCCTTGACCAAAAGGGTTTCAGCATAAAACGGCTGAAAGGCGTGACCCTGACGCTTGAATTTTTACTAGAAGGGAACGCTAAACCTGCCACCACCGCAAAACTTGGAATAGTGGTGAAGAAGTTCAAATAGTGCCTAACACAGCTGTTCTTCTTGCATGATAATGAAACACGTTGTCCCGATAAGTGCATTGAAAAAATCGCTTTGCATAATACATTGCAAAGCGATTATTTGTAGAGGACCCAAGGGGGGGCGAACCCCTGGCCTCAGCGTTGC
>JAJDIZ010000144.1 GCA_030266915.1 Ruminococcaceae bacterium OttesenSCG-928-D13
TAGTCCATGCTGAAGGACGGGTATTTGGCGCGTACCCCGTGGGCTGCGGCCAGCTCCTCGGTGTAGTCGCGCAGCATGTAGCTGCGGATATTGCCGTAGCCGCTCTCGTAGTGGGTGACGGTAGGGTAGGCCCGCACGTTGGTGGCGGTCACCTCTTCGCGGGTGCCGTCCGGCTGGACGGTCTGCTCCAGGTCAAAGGCGAAGGTATAGCCCACCAGCTGCAGGAAATGCCCCACATGCAGGCTGTCGGCCGTGGCGTCAAACCCGATGTAGAAGGTAACCTTCTCGCTGCCCAGCAGCTTACGGATGGCCTCGGCGTCGGTGGCCTGGGCCACAAGGCCGCGTTGTTCAAGGGTGTCGAATACGTTGGTTGACATGTTTTCCTCCTGTATAGCTTGTATAAATGCTCAGAAAAATCTCTGGTTCACCAAAGTGATGGGTCAAGCGCGGGCCGCCAGTTCCAGCATCTCGCTGGCATTGGCCTTTGCAAGGTCGGTCACATGGTCGCCCGAGATGATACGGGCCATCTCTGCGATGCGCTGGTCGTGGTCCAGCTCTGAGATGTGGGTGTAGGTTCGGCCGTCCTCCACCTGCTTTTCAATCAGCAGATGCCGGCCGGCATAGGCCGTCACCTGGGCCGTGTGGGTCACGCAGATCACCTGGCGGCCCTTGGCAGTGTTGCGCAGCACCTGCCCGATGCGCCCCGCCGCAAGGCCAGAGATGCCGGTGTCAATCTCGTCATAGATGACAGTTGCCACGTCGTCCTTGTCGGCCAGGGCGCTCTTGACGGCCAGCATGATCCGCGCCAGCTCGCCGCCCGAGGCAATTTTGGCCAGGGGCTTCGGCTTTTCCCCGGGGTTGGTGGAGATATAGAACTCCAGCTGGTCGCAACCGATGGGGCCGGGCGCCACTGCCTGCAAATCCAGCGCCATCGCGATACCGGGCATGTTCAAAAAAGCAAGGGTTTCAGTAATTTTGCTGTTGAGGCGATCAAACGCCTCTCGGCGCCGGGCGGTCAGCTCGGCGGCCAAGGCCTCCACCTGCTCGCGGCTTTGCGCCAGCTCCTTCTCAAGGGCCAGCAGCCGTTCTTCCGAAAACTCGATGTTCTCAAGCTCCTGCCGGGCTTTCGCGCCATAGGCCAGAACATCCTCGAGGGACGGCCCGTACTTCTGCTTCAGCTTGTAGATCAGGTCCAGCCGGGCTTCGATGCCATCCAGCGACCGGTCGTCAAAATCAAAGCCGGTAATCCTGTTTTGGATGTCCGAGCTCATCTCGCTAACCGTGTAGTAGATCTCGTTCAGGCTTTCGGCAAAGGCGGACAGCTCCGGCGCGTAGGCGGCGGCGTCCGTCATGGCGGCCGCGGCGGTGGACAGCAGCGTCGCGGCGCCAGTGTCATCATCTCCCCCGCTCAGGGCCAGATAGGACGTATTCATCCCTTCAAGAATGCGCTGGGCATGGACAATCAGGCTGCGCTGCTCCTCTAGCTTCTCCTCCTCGTCCGGCGTAAGCAGCGCGCCCTCAATCTCCTCAAGCTCATACTTTAAGAGGTCGATTCTGCGCGTTTTATCCGCTTCGCTTGTGGAGAGTGAGGCAATTGACCTTTGCAGCTCTGTCATCTTGCCATAAGCGGCCCCATAGCTGCCGAGAAGCGCGCTGTTGGCGGCGTAGGCGTCGAGCAGGTCGATGTGTTTGGCCGGGTTCAGCAGGCTTTGGTTGTCGTGCTGGCCGTGGATATTCACCAGGCTGCCGCAGATGTCCCGCAGGATGGCCGCGGTGGCCGGCATGCCGTTGATGCGGCAGGTGCTTTTGCCGTCCGCCGTCACCTCCCGGTAGAGCAGCAGCTCGCCGTCGCAGGGATAGCCCGCCTCGGCCAGCTTTTCCAGCACCCCAGGGGCAACCTCGGTGAAGGTGGCCCATATCCCCGCTTTTTGCGCGCCGCTTCGCACAATATCCCGGCTTGTGCGGTTGCCCAGGATGGCATTGATCGAGTCGATCAGAATGGATTTGCCCGCGCCGGTCTCACCGGTAAGCACGGTAAACCCGCCGGTGAAGTCCACTCTCGCCCGCTCGATCACGGCGACATTTTCAATTGTGATCTCGCTCAGCATCCGGCAAGACCTCCGAGGTATAGTGTGTTAGATGGTTAGATGGAGCCGCTCTACCGCCGATCAACAAATTGCTGCAGCTGCTCCCGCAGGTTGAGGGAAGCCGCCTCGTCCCGCATGATCACGATGAAGGTGTCGTCCCCCGAGAGGGTTCCCACCACGTCGTTCCACACCATCGAGTCGAAAAGCTCACAGGCGGCGTTTGCCATGCCGGTGAAGCACTTGACCAGCACGATGTTCCCCGCGTAGTCGATTTTGACCACCGACTCCTTGAAGATCATCTCAAACCGGCTGGGGGCGGACCCCGGCGTTTGCGACGCTTTTGCTGCCGCTGTCGAGATGATCCACTCCTTTTCACTGATTCACGACGACTTGCCCTGTATGGATGATGATGACATGCGCCGGGGCAAGCCTGCCACCCACATCCAGTTTGGGGAGGCCACCGCCCTGTTGGCCGGGGATCTGCTTGCGATCGAAGCGTTCAATGTGATTGCGGGCAGCGGTGCACCGCCCGAGGTTTGCGGGCGGGCAGTGACGGCCCTGGCATCTGCCTCCGGCGCCCGGGGGATGATCTACGGCCAGGAGCTGGACCTTAGGAACGAGAAACGCACGCCTACCGAGGCCGGCCTGCTCGAGACGCTCTCTTACAAAACCGGGGCGCTCATCCGGGTGTCCGCTGCGCTTGGGGTGATCGGGGCCGGGCTTGAGATGGAGGATGAGGCCGAGATTGAGCATTATGCTCAAAATATCGGTCTTGTGTTCCAGATTGTGGATGACCTGCTGGACGTGACCTCCACTGCTGAAACCCTGGGTAAGCCCATCGGCAGCGACGCGGAGCAGGGTAAAACCACCTTTGTGACGATGTTTGGGATGACCCGTTCCCGCCAGCAGGTGGCCGATCTGACCGCCGAGGCCATTGAGGAGCTTGGCGATAAATATGGCGAACGGGCAGATTTTTTGTGCGAGTACGCCCGGCGTCTTGCCGACCGCGTCAACTGATATTCCTTGCGAGCCGAAGACTTTATTGGACAGGTGGTTTTGAATGATACAAAAGCTATTTTTTAATAACTACCTGCTAATGCTGCCGGTCATATCCTGGGCGGTGGCACAGCTTTTAAAAACATTGCTCACCCTGGCAATGACCCGCAAGTTTGAACCGGAGCGTCTGGTGGGTTCCGGCGGAATGCCCAGCAGCCACTCGGCGCTTGTGTGCTCCTTGTTTGTCGGGACGGCAAAAAAATATGGCGCTTCGTCACCGTATTTCGCCATTACGCTGGTGCTGGCCATGATTGTGATGTACGACGCCATGGGGGTGCGGCTGGAGACAGGCAAACAGGCCAAGCTGCTGAATCGGATCATCGATGACCTGCGGGAAGAGGGCCAAGACATCGGCTATGATAAAAAGCTCAAAGAACTGGTGGGCCACACGCCATTTCAGGTGTTGAGCGGGGCACTGCTGGGGATTTTAATAGCAATTTTAATTCCGGTTTTCTGATATTTGAGACAAAAAACGTATTACAAACAGTATTATAACTAAGGAGCAGGCAGGGCGGAAATGGAGTACAGACTGCTTGAAAGCATATCATCGCCAGACAACCTGAAACAGATGGATTTCAGGGAGCTGGAGCTGTTGTGCGCTGAAATAAGGGACTTTTTAATCGAAAATGTGTCCAAAACGGGTGGTCACCTCAGTTCCAATCTCGGGGTGATCGAATTGACGGTGGCGTTGCATCGCTGCTTGAAAATGCCCCAGGACGTGATTGTGTTTGATGTGGGCCATCAAACCTACACCCACAAACTGCTCACCGGGCGGCAGAAGGGCTTTGATAAGCTGCGTCAGAAGGGTGGGGTGTCCGGCTTTCCAAGCCCGGAGGAGAGCGCCTACGACGCTTTCATTGCGGGGCATGGCAGCACCTCTCTGTCTGCCAGCATCGGCATAGCACGGGCAAAAAAACTAAAAAATGAGCCCGGCCTGGTGGTTGCCGTGG
>JAJDIZ010000145.1 GCA_030266915.1 Ruminococcaceae bacterium OttesenSCG-928-D13
AGCCGCGAGGCGGTGGCACAGTACGCCGGGGAGATTGGCGTGGACACCGCCGGCTTTGATTACTTTGACAACAGTGGGGAAAACCTGGAGCAGCTGGCCGCCGAGTACGCCGCCCGCTTCAACAGTGAAAACGATATTTCCGCAAAAGGGGTTATGCGCAAGGCGAAGGACCCTGTGAATTGTGCCATGTTCCTGGCCAAGCTGGACAAGGTGGACGGCGTGGCAGCCGGCCGGGTGTACACCACCGGCGACGTGATCAACGCGGGCATGCAGATTGTGGGTGTGCAGGCGGGATTCAAATCGGTTTCCAGTGTGGGCATCCTGGACGTGCCGGGCTTTGAAGGGCCCGAGGGCAACATGCTGGTTATCGGTGACTGCGCCGTCAGCACCCAGCCCGACGCGGACGACCTGGCCGACATTGCCCTGGCCAGCGCCGACACGGTGACCAGCCTTTTGGGCTGGGAGCCGCGTGTGGCCATGCTGGCCTTTTCCACCAAGGGCAGCGCAGAGCACGATACCCTGGAGCCCATCCGTGAGGGCATCAAAATTGCCAGGGAGCGCCGCCCCGGCCTGAAGATAGATGGCGAGTTCCAGCTGGACTCGGCCATCAACCCCAAGGTTGCGGCCAGCAAGGTGAAGGAACCAAGTGAGGTGGCCGGCAAGGCCAACATCCTTATCTTCCCCAACCTGCATGCGGGCAATATCGGCGTCAAGCTGATCCAGACCTTTGGCAAGGCCGATGCCTATGGACCGGTGCTGCAAGGGTTTGCCAAGCCCATCTCCGATTTTTCACGCGGCGCGCCGCTGAGCGAGATGATGGGCAACATCACCATGCTTATTGTGCGGGCTCAGGGATAGTATGCAGTGACAGACTTTGGCAGAAAGATGGGGCCGACTTCTATGGAGAATGAGATGCTTAAACTGACGATTGACGGCCGTACTGTGACCGCCGCTCCGGGCAGCACCGTGCTGCAGGCGGCGCTGGACGGCGGTATTTATATTCCCCACCTGTGTGACCATGAAAACCTGAGGCACACCGCCAACTGCCGCCTGTGCATGGTGAAGGTGGAGGGCATGGAGGGGGTGCAGGCGTCCTGCGCCACCCCCGCCGAGGACGGCATGGTGGTGAACACCAAGGACGCGCTGGCCGAAAAGGTGCGGCGGCTCAGCGTGGACCTGATGTTCAAGACGCATCCCAACGATTGCACCGGCTGCCCCAAATACGGCCGCTGCCAGCTGCAAAGCATCCAGCAGGCCGTGGGTGATACGGGACGCGCGCTGCGCACAAACCCCATTCGCCTGCCCGCCGACGATAAGAATCCCATCCTGCTGCACGAGATGTACCGCTGTGTCCTGTGTGGCCGCTGCGTGCGCGCCTGTGGCGAGCTGCGCGGGGTGGGCGCCATCAATTTCGAGAAGGTGGACGGCCGCGTACAGGTGAAGGTGCAGGGCGAAAGCCTGGAGAAGGCCGACTGCCGGTTCTGCGGCGCCTGTATCGAGGTGTGCCCCACTGGGGCCATCCGCGAGCACGAGGAAATAACCAAGCGGATGGAGGGCCGCACACGCGAGGCTGCGCTGGTGCCCTGCTCCGAGGGATGCCCCGGCCACATCGATATCCCCAAGTACCTGCGCTATATCCGCGAGGAGAACTACCCCGCAGCGGTGGCGGTTATCCGCGAGAAGGCACCCTTCCCGCATGCGCTCGGTTATATCTGCACCCACAACTGCGAGAGCGAATGCCGCCGCGGCTTTATAAACCAGGCCGTGGCCATACGGGACCTGAAACGCTACGCCTGCGAGCGGGATGACGGCAGCTGGAAAAAGAACAGTGTCCAAAAGCCTGCCACAGGCAAGCTGGTGGGTGTTGTGGGCGCGGGGCCGGCTGGGCTTACGGCCGCCTATTACCTGGCCCGGCAGGGCCACGCGGTCACGGTGTTTGAGGCCCAGGACAAGCCGGGCGGCATGATGCGCTACGGCATCCCCGGCTATCGCCTGCCGCGCAACGTGGTGGACGGCGAGATCGAGGAAATCGTGTCCGCCGGGGTGGAGCTGCGCTGCGGCGAGCCGGTGGACAGCGCGCAAGCGCTGCTGGACAAGGGCTTTGACGCGGTGCTGGTGGCGGTGGGCGCCCACGCGGGTGTGCGGCTGCCCATTGCGGGCAACGCCTTCGAAAACGTGTATGTGAACACGGAATTCCTGCGTGCCAACGAGCAGGGCGCCCCCATGCCGGTGGGTGAGCGGGTGGTGGTGCTGGGCGGCGGCAACGTGGCCATGGACTGTGTTGGCATCGCGCGCCGCCTGGGGGCAAAGCAGATACAGCTTGCCTGCCTGGAGGCCGCCGACGCCATGACCGCCTCACCCGAGGAGATCGAATGGGCGGTGGAGGAGGGGCTGGTTATTCACAACGCCAAGACCTTCCTTGAGATAACCGGGTCCGACAGGGCCACCGGGGTGCGGATTGCCACGGTGGAGAGCTTCTACTTCGACGAGGAGGGCAAGAGCTGCATCGAGCTGGTGCCTGACAGTGAAACGGTGCTGGAGGCCGACACCGTCATCTTTGCCACCGGGCAGCGTCCCGGCCTGGACGCCGCCTTTGGGCTGGAACTGGGCCGCGGCAACCGGGTGGTGGTGGACGGCAGCGGCGCTGCCAGCCTGCCCGGTGTGTATGCTGCCGGCGACGCGGTGACCGGCACCGACTCGGTCATCCGGGCCATTGCGAACGGCCGCGATGCCGCGTCGAGCATCGACCTGTATCTTGGGGGCGACGGCGTGGTGGACGAGAAGCTCTCGCCCGACCAGTTCCCCGACCCGTGCATCGGCGCCATCGATGGCTTTGGCGCGCTGGACCGTGCCGAGGCGAACGTGGTGCCCGCCGAAAAGCGGGTGTGCGGCTTTGAGCTGATGGACCTGGGTTACGACGAAGGCCAGAGCCTGTGCGAGGCGGGGCGCTGTCTGCAATGCGACCTGCGCCTGCAAATTGCGCCGCAAAAGTTCTGGAGCGATTACGAGAAGGGGGAGGCGAGCGGCGAATGAATATCAGTTGGGTAGGAACCCCCGTGCTGGCCGGCGCCGCGCCAAACGCAGCGGCAATGGACAAGCTGCTGGCCGCCCCTGTGATACCGCAGGGCCTTATCGACAAGCAGGGCAGGGCACTGGCACCCCTGTGCGCCGAGGTGGCCGCTGCCGGGGAAAACCCGGTTCTCATCCTGCCGCTGGGCATGGAGGACCCCGACTTCTCAGCGGCGGTGCTGGGCGAGGCCTGCGGCTGGGCCGCGGCCGGCGCGGCGCTGGCGGCAAAGGCCGCTGGGGCGAGCGAGCTTATCATCTACGCCGCGGCCGGGCAGGCGGGCGATGCGCTGGGCGAGGCCATGGGCCAATATGGGCTGCAGCCCCGCGTTGTAACCGGCGAGGGCAGTGCCGTGCTGCGCGAGGAGAGCGCCCTTTACAGCGTGCTGGACGGCAAGGCAATACGCAGCGAGCTGCTGGACAAGGCATTCCCCACCCAGGGCTGGCAGGGCAGGCCCACCCTTGTGCTCGATATCGAGACCGGCTGCTGGCTGGCCGCCCTGGCCACCGGCGCGGCCGAAAAGCAGGGCAAGCTGATGGCGGGCATTGCCATGGCCAACCCCGATGCGGTGAAGCTGGCCGAGCTGGCCCTGGGCAGCAGCCTGGACGCGGCGGTGAATGCCTTTGGCGTCACCACCGAAAAACCACTGCTCATGGGCGGCATCACTGGGTTTGTTGCGCCGGTGGGCCAGCTTGCAAGTACCGACCTGACCTACACCAAAGACTTCGACACCCTGCGCAGCTTCGACAGCAGCATCTGCATGGCCCAGGTGGGCGCCCGGCTCACCTCGGAGATCGAGGCCATGAGCTGCGGCAAGTGTGTGCTCTGCCGTGAGGGCAGCTGGCAGTTCAAGGCCGCCTTTGCGGAGTTTCCCGAGGGCAAGGGCAAAAAGGCCGACTTCGAGCTGGTGCCCGACATCGGCGAACTCATCGCCATAGGCGCTTTTTGCAGCTATGGGCGCGATATGGTGCGGGTTCCCATCGGGCTGATGCGGCACTG
>JAJDIZ010000146.1 GCA_030266915.1 Ruminococcaceae bacterium OttesenSCG-928-D13
CGCAGCACGGCGCGCCGCAAGGGATGGTGCTGCGCAAAAGGGAAGTTGACGCGGTTAGTGTTCCGAATGGGGGGTGTAGCTCTCGCCGTCGCCCACGTACTGGGCGGCGGTGGCCTCATTGCCGGCGGTGGCGTAGAAGGTGGGGTCCACCCGGTTCCAGGCGTTTGCAATCACGTTGGAATCCACGGCAATCCAGCCGGACTGCTCGGTCCACACCATGTTCCAGGCGTGGGCGATGATCTGGCCGTCTGAACGCATCACCTCGCCCTTGACGAGCTTGGTGGGAATGCCGTTGGCCCGCAGCATGGCGGCCAGCAGGGAGGCGTAGTCGTAGCAGATGCCAAGGCGGGTTTCGTAGGTTTCGTCGGGGTAGGGCTCGTAGCGCAGGGTAGTGCCGCCAATTTCGTCGGCCTTGTCGTAGTCGTATTCAATGTTGCCGGCCACCCAGGCAAACACCTGCTGGGCCACCGAGAGGTTGTCGGCGCTGTGGGCGGCCAGCTCGTAGCTTTCGGCCACACAGAGGCTGTCGGGGGTGTAGCGCACCAGCTTGGTGGGAACCAGATAGGGGGCCTGCTCGCTCACCAGCGTCGCGTTGCCGTCGATGGACACGAAGGGATAGTAGGCGTTGGGGTTGTTCGGGTCGTTGGCGCTGGTGTAGAGCTTGAAGGAATAGCTGCCGTCGCCGTGGGTGACGGGGTAAAAATTCATGGTGCCGTCGCTGTCCATCCAGTACTGGTCCTGCGCGCCGGTGTCGTTGTGGGTGATGAGAATTTTGGAGTCCACCCCGGTGGTGATCTGAGCGGCGATGTAGCCCTCGTTCAGATTGGTGATGTCAATCAGCCCTTCGGAGGCGCCGTCGTTCTGGGTTACCTGGATGGTGCCCACATACTCGGGCATCTTCACCTCGGGGGGTGTCCGGTCAAACTCCGGGGTGGCCACGCTCGGCGTGGTGATGTTGTTATTTTCACCGGAGGGGGCGGGGGTGCCGAAGCCGTCCTCCTGATTGCAGGAGGACAGGACAAGGCAGAGGCCGAGAGCCAGAGCAAGCCCGCCCATGGTGCGCAGAAATTTGGGGAGATATTTCAAGGGATGGGTTCACCCCTCCTCTTATTGAATTGGGACAGTTTGCCCGCTAAAAAAGTCCAACTCTGGAAAAGCCGGAAATTGACGCAAAACTATACCAATTAATAATACCTTTAACATGGAAAAAAATCAAGTGATACAACGCGTTTGGGCAAAGGGGGAATACACGCAAAAGCGCGGAACACCGAGGTGTCCCGCGCGGGAAAAGTGGGGTGAACATGGTTTGATGGGCAGGATTCCGGGCGGCACAAGCCCGGCTGCCTGGGCGGCGGGCCGGCGCTTACAGCCCGGCCGCGCTGCCGCTCCGGGCGGCTTCCAGCTCGGCGCGCACCTTGATGGGCAGCCCGAACAGGTTGATGAAGCCCTCGGCGTCGGCGTGGTTGTAGCTTTCGCCGGTGGCGAAGCTGGCGGTGCTCTGGTCGTACATGGTGTAGGGGCTTTCCACCCCGGCGTTGATGAGGTTGCCCTTGTAGAGCTTGAGCTTCACGGTGCCGGTCACCTTCTCCTGGATTTTATCGAAGAAGGTGGACAGGGCGGCCCGCAGGGGGGTGTACCACTGGCCGTTGTACACCAGCTCGGCAAAGCGCAGGGCGGCGTTCTGCTTGTAGTGCATCACCTCTTTGTCCATGCAGATGCTCTCCAGCACCTCGTGGGCATGATAGAGGATGGTGCCGCCCGGGGTTTCGTACACGCCGTGGCTTTTCATGCCCACAAGGCGGTTTTCCACCACATCGTAGATGCCGATGCCATTTTCGGCGCCGATGGCGTTGAGCTTTTTGATCATGGCCACGCCGTCCAGCTTTTCGCCGTCCAGCGCCACCGGGACGCCGTCCACAAATTCCAGCGTGATGTAGGTGTCCTTGTCGGGGGCTTCCTCGGGGGTGACGGTGCCGAAATTGCCCAGCATGTTGGTCCAGTTGGGCTCAAGGGCCGGGTCTTCCAGCTCGAGCCCCTCGTGGGACAGGTGCCACAGGTTGCAGTCGCGGCTGTAGCTTTTGTCGGCGCTGAACTGCAGCGGGATGTTCCGGGCCTTGGCGTACTCGATGGCGTCTTCGCGGCTTTGAATGTCCCACTCGCGCCAGGGGGCAATAACCATCATGCGGGGGGCCAGGGCCTTGATGGTAAGCTCGAAGCGCACCTGGTCGTTGCCTTTGCCGGTGGCGCCGTGGCAGATGGCGTCGGCGCCCTCCTTCTTGGCGATGTCCACGAGGGCCTTGGCAATCACCGGCCGGGCGAAGCTGGTGCCCAGCAGGTAGCCCTCGTACTTGGCGCCGGCCTTCAGGGTGGGCCAGATGAAGTCTTCAACCAGCTCTTTCTGGATGTCCACCAGGTAAAGCTTCGAGGCGCCGGTGGCCAGGGCCTTTTCCTCAAGGCCTTCGGTCTCCTTGCCCTGGCCCACGTCGGCGCACACCGCAATCACCTCGCAGTTGTAGTTCTCCTTCAGCCAGGGGATAATGATCGAGGTATCCAGCCCGCCGGAGTAGGCCAGCACCACCTTTTTGATTTTGCTCTTGTCTTTCTCGGTCAACATTTCCCGTTCCTCCTCATAAGTCTTTTGGTGCGGCCGGCGGCCGGTTCTGCTTTTGTTGATAGTTATTATTATACACTCGACTTGCATAAAATCAAGTATAATTTGCATAAATATTCTAATTTATTGAGAATTCAGCGTTGTCGACAGGATGCTTATGCAAGAATGGGTGGTTTTTATGCAATTGGTATGCAACCGGGGACATAAAAAAGCGCCGACCCCTGTGGGCGGCGCAAAAGCAGGCTGTGGCGCTTATTTAAAATCCTTATATAGCAGGCTGGGCTGGATGCCGGTGTTGTTCTGGTATTTGCCCGAGGCGTAGGGCTGGTAATCCCCCTCGATGCGGTGGTAGTAAATCTGGCAGATCTCCACCATCGGGTAGATTTTCACCGGCTGCACGCACTGGATCTCCAGCGTCCAGTAGCCGGAGAAGCCGATGTCTCCAAAGCCGGCGGTGACATGGACGTAGAGCCCCAGCCGCCCCACCGAGCTGCGGCCCTCGAGCATCGGCACGAAGGCGTCGGTGGCGGTGTGCTCAAAGGTGCGGCCCAGATACAGCCGGCCCGGCTCCAGCACAAGGCCGTCCTCGGGGATGATAAGCCGCTCGGTGTTCAGCGGCTTTTTCATGTCCAGCAGGGGATCGGTGTACACCAGCAGCTCATTGTGCAGCCGCAGGTTGTAGCTGTTGGGGTTCAGCCGGGCAGCGTCGAAGGGGTCGATCTGGATATGCCCGGCTTCCACCTGCCTTTGAATCTCAAGGCCGGAGAGGATCATCGGGCCACCTCCCGTGTTTTATTCATGGGGCTCACAGGGCCATCCAGCCGGCGTCCCGCGGGTTTTCCCGGAAGGCCCGCAGCTTCGGCAGGTCGCTCTCTTTGATGGCGCCCTCGGCCAGGGCCACCTCGGCCAGGGCGTCGTAGTTGGAGAGGGAGACATTTTTCACCTGGGCGGCGGCCAGCTTTTCCAGCCCCGCCGCGAGGCCGTAGGTGAAGATGGAGGCGATGCCCAGCACCTCGCAGCCGGCCTCCCGCAGCACCCCGACCACCTCGATGACGCTGCCGGCCGTGGAGATCAGGTCCTCCACCACAACCACCTTCTGGCCGGGCTTGGCGCTGCCCTCGATCTGGTTGTTCCGGCCATGGTCCTTGGCAGAGGCGCGCACGTAGCACATCGGCAGGTCGAGAAGCTCGGCCACCAGGGCCGCGTGGGCGATGCCGGCGGTGGCGGTGCCGGCCACCACCTGGCAGTCCGGGTATTCCCGGCGGATGATTTCGGCAAGGCCGGCCTCCACATGGCGGCGCACGGCCGGCACGCTGAGGGTGAGGCGGTTGTCGCAGTAGATCGGGCTTTTGATGCCCGAGGCCCAGGTGAAGGGGTCGTTGGGCCGCAGGAACACGGCCCCGATGCTGAGCAGGTCTTTGGCGATGGTGGCGGCGGTGATTTCCATA
>JAJDIZ010000147.1 GCA_030266915.1 Ruminococcaceae bacterium OttesenSCG-928-D13
GAGTTGCAACAATGAAAAATCGCAAGGCATATGTCATCACCTTGCGATTCTTGGCGTTATTGCGCCATAAATGGTTGGGGCGGCAGGGATCGAACCTACGAATGCCAGAGTCAAAGTCTGGTGCCTTACCGCTTGGCGACACCCCAATATTCAGTTGCTTTATGTTGACCGCCAAGCGAACATGCAACAGAGTCAAAGTCTGGTGCCTTACCGCTTGGCGACACCCCAATATTTGATTTTTTATTCAAGAAATATGTTGACCATCACGGCAACGTGCAACAGAGTCAAAGTCATGTGGCTTACCGCTTGCCGACACCCCAATATTAAGCTGTAAATCTCGAAAAAGTGTTGGCCACCTGGTCTACATGTAACGGGGTTAAAGTCATGCGACTTACCACTTGTCGACGGGCCATCGTCATATAAACTGGCAATATATGGCAGGGTGCTGCCGGATTATTGAAGAAAAAAGCGAACGTTAACGTTCGCTTTTTAGCTGGGGTGAGTAGAGGGGTTCGAACCCTCGGCCTTCAGGGCCACAACCTGACACTCTAACCAACTGAGCTATACCCACCACATTGGACGAACAATAAAAATTGACCATAATGCGTCGTTTATGTGATAAAACCAATCTGTGGCAACTCCGACGCACGCAAATAGTTTACCACACAAGCGGCTGTGCTGTCAATGATAATCCCTCAGAAACCAAAGGCGCCGGGTATCACGTATGCGATAATCGTCATAATAACGCAGGCACCCAGAATGCCGCAGAAGATCGGAACCATGCTTTTCTTTGGCGGAAGCCCCAGCAGTGCCGCCGCGAGGGAGCCGGTCCACGCGCCGGTGCCGGGCAGCGGAATGGCGACGAAAGCGAACAGGCCGATCCACAGGCTTTTGGAGTGTTTGTCCTGCAGCTTAGCGCCGGCGCGCCGGCCCTTATCCTCTATCCAGCGGGCGAATTTTTTGATGGGACCGTGCTCCTTCAAAAAGCCGAGGATGCGCTCGATGAAGAAAATAATGAAGGGCACCGGCAGCGCGTTGGCAATAACGGCGATGGGAATGGCGGTCAGCATCGGCACACCAAGGAGCTTCGCCACAATAAGGCCGCCGCGAAGCTCCAGAATGGGCATCAGCGACACCACGAACACAATCAGCTCAGGGCTCAGGTAGCGCTCTAAAAACGCGCTTATGGCGGGGACCAGAGATTCGGTCATGTAAGCCTCCACAATGCAATAAAATACGCGGCGAACGCCCCGCCGCGAACAATCCCTATTATATCGTCGGCATGCCCGGAATGCAAGTGCATACCCGCATTTGAGAAGCTGGATATTTACATCAGCTAAAATACCATAAGTATAATGCGCATCAAAACAACAATCAGCAGACATGTCGCATGTAGGATAAAAAGCAGTGAAACGCAGAAAAATGCGAAACATCGAATTGCCAGTTGCAGCCGGGTTCGGAGCGCCCTGAATCGGGATGAAATATATTATTTTCAAATATACCTTGACAGGTGAGGTATATCCGAAATATAATGCAAGCGAGGCAAGTTCCGCAAAAAGGGCTTGGCGGGAAAGAGGGGGTGAGTATTTGTCCATCACATTTGATCTGATCCGAGGCCACACCGACGCCATCATCCTCTCATATCTGTGTGACGGCGACAGCTACGGCTACCAGATAAATAAAGACATTATGAAAGCGACCGACAACCAGTTCGAACTGAAAGAGGCAACCCTGTACACCGCGTTCCGGCGGCTGGAGCAAACCGGGCTGATCCAGTCCTACTGGGGCAACGAGGCGGTGGGCGCAAGGCGGCGGTACTACACCATCACCGACGCCGGCCGCGACGCCTACACCGGGCTGAAGCAGGAGTGGCAGCACAGCAAGGTGATTCTTGACAAGCTGCTGACCTGAGAAGGCCTGGCGGCCGGAAAACAGATAAAAGAACGATAGAGATATCGATTTCGAGGAGGATATCGTGGATCAGAACAGAAATGAGATCAGGGAAGAAATACGGCGGGAGATCGAGCTGCTGTTTGCCGGTGCCCCCAAAACCCGCGCCAGCTGGGAACTGCAGGAGGAGCTGCTGGCCAACTGCATGGAACGCTACGAAGACCTGACGGCGGACGGAATGGAGCCCCGCGAGGCGGTGCGCGCCGTGGTGGGCAGCATCGGCAACGTGGACGAGCTGATTGCCTCGCTTCCGGAGGAGGACGGTGTGATGGGCTTTGTGTGGGACGCCCAGCGCCGCCGCAACTCGGCCCTGACCGTGACCATCGCGGTGGGGCTGTACATCCTGGCGGTGGTGGTATTCTTCACCGGCATGGCGCTCACCACCTTTTTTGGCTCCATCGCTTACCTCATCGGCATCATCTGCGCCGTGGTGGTGTGCATCATCCCCACCTGCATGCTGGTGTACAACGCCTACCGCTACCCGAAGTACGAACGCAAGAAGGACACCGTGGTGGAAAACTTCAAGCAATGGAACAACGACAGCGCCAAGGTTAAGCAGATTCGCGGGGCGATTTCCTCCATGCTGTGGACCCTGACCGTGGTGGTTTACATGCTGGTCAGCTTTCTCACCGGTGCCTGGTACATCACCTGGGTTATCTTCCTGATTTCGGGCTGCCTGGAGAGCGCGATTATCCTGTTCTTTAAACTGAAGGAGCTTCCGAAATGAGAGGGATTATGATCGGAGCGATTTGTATGGTATTGGTTTTAGCGGTGGGGCTGCTGGTGGTGCTGGGCCTGGGGCTCACCGGCGTCATCTCCTGGTCGGGCTTTGGCGGCTTTGCAACGCCGGACCTTGTGAACCGCCAGGTGTTCACCGCCTCGGGGCTGGACGCCATCTCGGCCGCCTATTCCAGCGAGAGCATCACCCTGCGGCCCGCCGAGGGGGACGAGGTGGTGCTGGAGGAGTACATCAGCTCCACCGACCAGCGCCACCAGGCTAGCTTCAGCCAAAGCGGCGGCCGGCTGGACATCACCCACGGGGAGCGGCCCGCCTTCATTGGCATCTTCGGCTTTCGGGCCAAGATCATCCTGTACGTGCCGGCCAGCTGGGACGGGGACCTGACCCTTAAAAGCTCCAGCGGCGGGGTACATGCCGAGCATGATATCTCCCTGCGCAGCCTGGACGCGGCCGCCACCAGCGGCTCGGTGCGCTTTGCCGGGGTGAAGGCCGCCGGGGACGTGACAATGCGGTCCTCCAGCGGCGGGGTCTCGGCCGATTGGATCGAGGCCGGCGGCGACGCCGACCTGCAGGCCACCAGCGGCAGCGTCCGCATGGGGGAGGTGCAGGCCGCCGCAATCAAGGCCCACAGCAGCAGCGGCGGGGTGAGCTTCGATGCCGCCGGCGCGGCCACCATCGACGCCTCGGCCACCAGCGGCAGCGTGAAGCTTGGACGTGTCGAAGGCGCGTTTAACCTGGAAAGCTCCAGTGGCGGCGTTCAGGTAGACGGTGGCTCGGGCCACGGCTACGCCCGGGCCGGCAGCGGCAGCGTGAAGCTGGCGCTCGGGACGCTGACCGGCGATCTGGAAATGCGCTCCACCAGCGGGGGCTGCCGGCTGGAGATCCCGCGGAACAGCGCCTTCAACATCGAGGCCTCCACCACCAGCGGCAGCGTCAAGCTGCCGGAGGGCGGCAGTGTGAGCTACAGCCAGAAGGGCAACCAGGCCAGCGGCAGCTACGGCCAAAGCCCGGCCCACAAGGTGCAGATGCAGGCCAGCAGCGGCAGCGTGCGGCTGGAGTGGGACTGACCGGCGGTGTCCTGCGCAATGCCCGGCCGTTACATTAATAGAAAACAGGCGCCGTCCCGAGGGACGGCGCCTGTCAATTTGCGCGAGAAATGCCGCTGTGCCACGGCGCGTGATGCTGTCGCCTCAGCCAAACAGCCAGCCGCAAACCACCACCCATAGCGGCAGGCTGACCACCATCAAAATGGTGCTCAGCACCATGCCCCGGGTGGCAAAGAAAATGTCCTTGTTATACTTTTCGGCAAAGATGACGTTGAGGGCGG
>JAJDIZ010000148.1 GCA_030266915.1 Ruminococcaceae bacterium OttesenSCG-928-D13
GGCAACCCAGCTTCATGCGTCGGCCCCGGGAGCGCCTCAACTTGCGCGGCCGGGCCTGATGGCGTATAATAATTTGGATATTCAAACGCCCGAAACAGGAAACGCCCAGGAGGTCCCGCATGGCACAGTATACCACCCACAGCCCATCGGAGACGATGGCGCTTGGCCGGCGGCTTGGGCAGGCGCTGGCTGGCGGCCGGGTGGTGGCCTTCACCGGGCCGCTGGGTGCAGGGAAAACCACCTTCTGCCGGGGCATGGCCGAGGGTCTGGGCAGCACCGACCCGGTGCAAAGCCCCACCTTTGCCATCGTGAACCTCTACCGGGGGCGGGTGCCCTTCGCCCACTTCGACGCCTACCGCATTGCCACAGCCGAGGACCTGGAGACAGCCGGGTTCTATGACTATCTGGAAAACGGCGCGGTGGCCGCCGTGGAGTGGAGCGAGAACGTGGCCGGCCTGCTGGGAGACGATGTCGTCCGGGTGGACATCGAGGTGGCGGACGAGAACACGCGCCGAATCGCCATTTCGGGGGCGCCCGAAATGGCGGCGCCGGGCGATGGCCCGGCGGTGGGGGCCGATGGCGCCCGGGCGGCGCGGGGCCAGCCTGAGCACCCGGCCTTTGTCAAAGCGGCGAAAAGCAACAAGGCAGGCACCGTTTTTGCGCTGGATTCCTCCGGCAAAGCAGCCGGCGTGTGTGTGCTGGAAAACGGCGTGGTGCGGTACGAAAAAAACCTGGACGCCGGACGCACCCACAGCGAAACCCTGCTGCCCCTGGCCATCGAAGCCTTCGAGGCCGCCGGGCTGGCCCCGGCCGACGTGGATTTGTTCGCCGTCACGGCCGGGCCGGGCAGCTTCACCGGGCTGCGCATCGGCATGTCGCTGGTGAAGGGGCTGGCTTTGCCCGCCGGCACCCCGGCAGTGGGGGTGAGCACCCTCGAGGCGCTGGCCGAAGCGACCCTGTTTGTGGCGCGGCCCGAGGGCGCGGTGATTGTTCCGGCGCTGGACGCCCGCCGCAGCGAGGTGTACTGGGCGGCCTTCGACGCCGCCGAAAACAGGCCCCGCCGCCTGCTGCCCGATACCGCCGGCCCTGCCGCCGGCATGCTGGAAAATGACGTCTTTTCAGGCCGGGATGTTTTTTTTGTTGGTGACGGCGCGGAAATATGCTATAATAACAATAATTGTGGCCCGAATATCCGCCGCCGCTATGAAGGGGACCTGCCGGTACCCATCGCAAAGGGGGCGGCATTCGCGGCGCTCGCCGTGCGTGAAACCGGGCCGGCCGCCGGCCTGCGGCCCCAGTACCTGCGCTTGTCTCAGGCAGAGCGTGAGAGGAGAGAACGTCTTGAGCAGGAACATCGCCTTCGCCAGTGACCATGGCGGATTTGAACTGAAAAATCACATTATGGCGTACTTGAAGGAGCAGGGCTACAATTGTGTGGATTTCGGCTCCCACTCGGAGGAGAGCTGCGATTACCCCGACTACGCGGTGCCCGCCTGCAACGCGGTGCTGGGCGGCGAGTGCGAGTGCGCGCTGCTGTTCTGCGGCACCGGGGTGGGTATCTCGATTGCCGCCAACAAGCTGCGCGGCATTCGGGCCTGCTGCTGCTCCGACACCTTTAGCGCCGAGATGACCCGCGCCCACAACGACGCCAATGCCCTGTGCCTCGGCGGCCGGGTGGTGGGCTTCGGACTGGCCGAGAAGCTGGTGGACGCCTTCCTCTCCACCAGCTTTATGGAAGGCGGCAACCACCGCCGCCGTATCGACAAGATCGCCGCCATCGAGGCGGAGCAAAAGCTTTAATCTTCATTAAGGAGGCCCCGCCGTGCGCGAACCGATGATTTTGATCGACCATCCGCTGGTGCAGCACAAAGTGGCGCTGCTGCGTGATGTGAACACCAGCACCAAGGAGTTCAAAGAGGTCGTCAGCGAGCTGGCCATGATGATGTGCTACGAGGCCACCCGCGACCTGACCACCGAGGAGGCCGAGGTGCAAACCCCACTTGCCACCGCAAAGGCACGGGTGCTGTCGGGCCGCAAGCTGGCCTTTGTGCCGATTCTGCGGGCGGGGCTTGGCATGGTGGACGGTATGCTGGCCATGGTGCCGGCGGCCCGGGTGGGACACATCGGCCTCTACCGGGATCCCGAGACCCTGGAGCCGGTGGAGTACTACTGCAAGCTGCCCAGCGACATCAGCGAGCGGGACGTGATTCTGCTGGACCCGATGCTGGCCACCGGCGGCAGCGCCTGCGACGCGGTGAGCCTGCTGCGCAAGCGGGGGGCCAAGAACATTAAATTCATCGGCATCATCGCCGCCCCCGAGGGCCTCGCGCGGCTGCGCAGCGAGTGGCCGGACGTGCAGATCTACCTGGCCGCGCTGGACGAGCGCCTGAATGACCACGGCTACATTATGCCTGGCCTGGGCGACGCCGGGGACCGGATTTTTGGGACAAAGTAACCAGTTGAAAGTTCATTGCCACCGCCGCCCCCGGGGCGCCGGGTGGCTTCCTTCAGGTAAAGGGCTCGCAGCTTTTACTGGAACGGAGTGTGCTGTTTGGTAAAAAAGATCATTGCCGTTGTAGCGGGATATTCGGCCATTTTGCTGGCGCTGTTTTTCATCCTCACCATCACCTTTGGTGCCAGGGATTTCTTCGGCAACGCCATCACATGGCTTTTGTGCGGCTGCATCATCATCCTGATGATCTTTGCCGGCTACCTGATGGTAAGCAGTATAGTTGGCACGGTGCGCAAGCACAGAATGGATGAGGACCGGCTTAGCGAGCGCAGCATCGAGAAAATTCTCAGCGGCGAGAGCGCCCGCCAGAAACGGGTGACCGAGACCGCCGCCGCCCGCCGCAGTAAGCAAGCGGCCCTGCAGGAAAAGAAACAAGCCAAAAAAGCCGCCGAAAACGCCAAGGCGCAGGAAAAGCGGCAGGCTGCTGATTCCAAGAAGGCCAAAAAGGCGGAAGCCGAGCGCCTGCGCCAGCTGGAGGCTGAAAAGGAGCGCCAGGTGGCCGAGGCCGAGGCCAAAGCGGCCAGCATAGCGGCAGCCGAGGAGGAGGCCCGCCAGCGCGCCGAGGAAGAGAACACCGAGGAGGACAAGCGGCTGGCCTTGGCCGAAGCCGAGGCTTTGCGCCGTGCCTCCGAGGAAGCGCAGGCTCAGCTGGAGCGGGAATCCGCCGAGAAGCAGCAGCTGCAGCAGGCAGCCGAGGAGCGGGAAAAGGCCGACCAGGAGGCCGCCGAACTGCGCAAAACCCAGGCCATTGCCAGCGCGCGCAAGCAGGCCGAGGCCGTGGCTGCCGCCCGCCGCCGCGCCGCCCAAACCGCCGCCCGAACCCAGGCTTTTGGAACGATAGACACCGACAAGCTGCCGGTTTTCAACACGCAGGTTCTGGAGCAGGCCGACGCGCCAAGGCAACCCCAGCCCACGCCGCCGCTTGCCCCCAGCCAGGGGGACAGCATCTGGGACCGGATGCAGGTGCGCCAGAGCGCCGCCCCTCAGCTGAGCAGCAAGGACGAGATACCCACCGCCGAGTATGGCGCCGACACCTTCAAGCCGAGGCCGATCACGGCCTCTTTCGGGGCGGAGGAGGTGCGCGCCGCCCGGGAGGCTGCCCGCAGCGCCCTTACGCACACCGGTTCGGTTGGCGGACATCCGGCGTCGGAATCCGCCAAGCCAGCGGCCGAAGACCAGCCCCAATCTCCGCAGGACCCACCCAAGACCACGGCTTCCGGCTGGCCCTATGCGCCGGCCAAGTTGCCTAACGCCTGGAAGAGCGACGACCCAGGGCGCAAGCTGCCGGGTGATATGCGCTACGTCTCCCAGGTGATGCCGGCTGTTAAGCCCGCGCAGGAAGAAGCGGCGCAGACCGGAAAGGCGGCTGAAAAGCCCGCCGCCCCAAAACCGGCTGAGAAAACCGCCAAAGCCGCGGCGAAACCTGCGGCACAGCCTGAGACAAAGGCCGCAAAGGCAGAGCC
>JAJDIZ010000149.1 GCA_030266915.1 Ruminococcaceae bacterium OttesenSCG-928-D13
GTTGCTCCACTGCTGATGCCGACCGTATTCGGCTGGATTGCGGACATGGGCGGCATGTGGTTGTACCCCTTTTTTCTAATCTTTTTCGCGCTTATGATGATGGTGCTGATTGTTTATCAAAAAAGGCACAGTGAGCTGACAACCTGAGGCAGAGGAGGAGACGCATATGAAGCTCGGCATGTACTCTCCTGAGATTCAAAGGGGAACGGTTGACGCATTGTTCAAAGCGGCCAGTGGATACGGGTTTGAATGTATACAGTTCGACTTTACATCACTTCCGCCGGCAGATGATGAGACGGATTTGTATTCAAGAACACTTCGCGGTGACCATATGCCGGAAACTCTTAGCAACACCGCATTGCAGGAGGTGAAATCCGCCGCGGAAAAATACGGTGTTTCACTCACTGCAGTTAACGGCACCTATAATATGGCGCATCGCGCCGCCTCCGAACGAGCGATTGGTATTTCAAGACTAGAAACGGTAGCGAAGGCGTGCAAGTATCTGGAAAGTCCGATGATTACCCTCTGTACCGGCTCCAGGCTGGACAAGGGCTGGGCATACGGGTGGGAGTGGGATGACGCGAATACCGAGCCCGCCGCTTGGGAAGATATGCGCGATTCAATGGAAAAAGCCTGCCGAGTTGCGGAAAAATATGACATTCGGCTGGGGATTGAAATTGAGGCGTCCAATGTTGTGGACACGGCGGAAAAGGCAGCAAGGCTGTTCGAGGAGGTGGGCTCGCAGCGCCTTGGGCTGATTTATGACGCCGCAAACCTGTTCAAAACCGGAGATGTGGTTCATACACAGGCAATTGAAACGATGAAACGCACGTTTGATTTGCTTCAGGACCGGATTGTTTTGGTTCACGGAAAGGATCTCGCGAATAAGCCCGGACTCCACTTTACCTCCTGTGGCAAAGGAATCGTCGACTTTGACTATTGCCTGGGGCGTGTAAAGCAGATTGGCTACAGCGGGCCGATGATTATCCATGGAGTACACTCGGAGCAGCTTTTCCCCGACAGCGTCGAATACATGAAGGGCGCAATAGCCAAAGCGGAGCTGTGAAATATAAAGGAGACCTGCTATGGACAAGTTGAGAGTCGGGCTGATTGGTTGCGGCGACGTCGCCGAAAAAAAACAGATGGAGGCGATGAGGTTCCACTCGGATCGCTGCCTCATGGTGGGTTTTGCGGATGTCAACCTCGCCCGGGCAGAGGCGATGAAAGCAAAATATGGTGCGGAAAATGCAGTTGCGGTTTCCGACTACCGTAAAATGCTTGAGGACAAAAACATCGACGTTGTGCATGTCCAAACGCCCAATGCGTTCCATGCCAACGCTACAAACGACGCTCTGGAGGCGGGCAAGCATGTGATGTGCGAAAAACCAATGGCACATAACATCGAAGCGGCAAAATCCATGGTCGAAACCGCAAAACGCACGGGCAAAAAGCTGAGTATCAGTTATCAGTACCGATTTCGGGAGGATTCACAGCTGCTGAAGCATGTGTGCGAACGTGGGGAGCTTGGTGAAATTTACTATGCCAAAGCCCAGGCAATCGGTAGGAAACGGGTTCCGACATGGGGCCAGTTCCTGAATCAAAAGGCTCAGGGCGGAGGTCCCTTGATCGATCTCGGCACACATGCGCTGGATTTGACCATGTGGTTTATGGATAACTACGATGTGGACTACGTGATGGGTTCCTCATACCACAAGCTGAAGGATTACCCACAGGGCAATCTGCATGGCCACTGGGAGTCTGAAAAGTTTGAGGTGGAGGACTCTGCCTTTGGCTTTATTCGCATGAAAAACGGCGCGACCATTGCGCTGGAATCCTCATGGGCGCTCAATATCCTCGACGTCTGTCCAGCTTCGGCGACACTGTGTGGCACAAAGGGAGGCGCTGAACAGCGAAAAGGCGATGATTTACATCCGTTCAGCTGGGCAATCAACACTGTGAAGAACGACCGCATGTACACGGTATCTCCGGACCATCCGTCCCATTATGGCAACGAATTTGCATCGCCAAACGAGCTCTTTGTGGAGGCGCCCCGGCGTGAGCTTGCGACATGGTTCGACGCGATAACGAACAATACCGCCCCGGTGGTGCTGCCGGAGCAGGCGCTGACTGTAAGTTTGGTTTTGGACGCCATTTACAGATCATCTGAAAGCGGGCAACCGGTATATTTTAGTGGCAATGGAACTCAGGAGAGCGCAGCTAATGAGGGATAAAATCAGGGTCGGATTTATCGGATGCGGCGGCATCGCGCGCGAAAAACATATGGAGGCGTACCGGTACCATTCGGCAAAAAGTGAAATGGTCGCATTTTGCGATACCGACTTTCCACGCGCACAAACACTGTGTGATGTTTACGGAGCGCGTGGGGCAAAGGCTTACGCAGATCACCATGAAATGCTCAAAGACGGCACCATCGACATGGTGGTGGTCTGCACGCCGAACGCGATGCACGCGCAAAACACGATTGACGCACTGGAGGCGGGCAAGCATGTGATGTGCGAAAAACCGATGGCGCACAGCCTCGCCGCCGCCGAAGCCATGGTTGATTCCGCAAAGAAATGCGGCAAAAAACTCAGCATCAGCTACCAATTTCGCTTCAGGGAGGATTCACTTGCTATAAAGGATTTTGTTGAAGCCGGCGAGCTGGGGGAAATCTATTACGCGAGGGCGCAGGCAATCCGCAGGCGTGCGGTTCCGACTTGGGGACGGTTCCTGTCCATGGACACGCAGGGCGGCGGCGCTCTGATAGATTACGGAACCCATGCCCTTGATTTGACCCTTTGGCTGATGAATAACTATGAGGTGGATTCGGTCAGCGGGGTCTCGTTCCACAAGCTTGGGCAATTGCCAAAGGGGATGCAGGGTAACCCAAACGGCAGCTGGGATCCGGCACGCTTTGAGGTAGAGGACTCGGCCATGGGTTTTATAAAAATGAAAAATGGCGCCACCATCCTGCTTGAGTCGGCGTGGGCGCTCAACACCCTGGAATACCGGCCGATGGTGGCCACGCTGTGCGGCACAAAGGGTGGGGCGGTACAAAACCCGGGCCCATGGGGGCCAACCACATATACCTATGCAATCAACAAAGTCATCGGTAACGAGTTGGTGACTGTCAGCCCGAACGACTTTTGCGAGCAGAGTGATTTGAACCAGCGAATAGATGAATCCACGGTGGAAGCGCCGAGAAAAGAAATGGACCAGTGGCTGGACGCAATCATAAAAGATACAGCACCTGTGGTTTTACCGGAGCAGGCTCTGACAGTCACAAGGATACTAGACGCGGTATACAGATCTTCCAATGAAGGAAGGCCAATTTATTTTTGACTGCCACCCAGTGGCAGTGAAGGAAAACGACAGCAAGGGGAAGGAGAGAGCTTGATGACAAATTTCGGGGGTGTACTTCCAGCATTGGTCACTGCTTTTAACAGGAACGGAGAAATTGACGCAAAGGCTATGGAGCGGCTCGTAAAGTTCAATTTAGAAAAAGGCGTTACCGGGTTTTATGTCGGTGGCAGCACGGCAGAGTCTTTTATGCTTTCTCCGGAAGAACGCAAGTACGCTTTGGAAATTGTTATGGACGCCGTGGAGGGAAAAGCGGATATCATCGCGAACATTGGTTTTTTTTCTACACAGCAGGGCATTGACCTTGCCAAACACGCTGAAAAACTTGGTGTTTCCGCCATCTCGTCGGTGCCGCCATTTTACTTCAAATTCAACATGGAGGAATACTACGCCTATTACAGCGATATTCTGGAAGAAGTGCAGTTGCCTATGCTGATTTACAACGTCCCGGCTATGTCCGGCGTCAATTTCACCGAACAGGATTTTGACAGATTCTTTCAGCATGAGCGCATTATGGGCGTGAAGTACACCTCATATGACCTGTTTTTGATGCAAAAGCTCATCCAAAACCATCCCACAAAAACGGTCTTCATTGGCCATGACGAAATCTACT
>JAJDIZ010000015.1 GCA_030266915.1 Ruminococcaceae bacterium OttesenSCG-928-D13
AGCAGGCTTTTATAAGATAGAATGGATGCGGGTATAAAATAGCGAGATAAACACGCGGGGCCGCAAGCGGCGCCGGTTTGGAGGAAAAACATGGTTTCAGCAGGCGATTTTCGGAATGGCGTCACCTTTGAGCAGGACGGCCAGGTGCTGCAGGTGGTGGAGTTCCAGCATGTGAAGCCGGGCAAGGGCTCGGCCTTTGTTCGCACCAAAACCAAGAACGTGATGACCGGCGCTGTGGTGGAGACCACCTATAACCCGTCGGACAAGTTCCCCGCGGCCACCATCGAGCGGCGGGACATGCAGTACCTCTATGAGGACAGCGGCCTTTTCTATTTCATGGACACCGAGACCTACGACCAGATTCCGATTGGCAGCGACAACCTGACCGACGCCTTCAAGTTTGTGAAGGAGAACGAGGTTGTGAAGGTGCTGAGCTACAAGGGCAACGTGTTTGGGGTGGAGCCGCCCAACTTTGTGGTGCTGAAAATCACCGAGACCGAGCCCGGCATGAAGGGCAACACCGCCACCAACACCCTGAAGCCCGCCACCGTGGAAACCGGCGCCGAGGTGCGGGTGCCCCTGTTCATCAATGAGGGGGAGGAAATCCGCATCGACACCCGCACGGGCGAGTATATGGAGCGTGCGTAACTTTGGCAAAATGCCAACCAATAAAGATATGAGGTAAAAAAATGACATTATCAGAGCGTGCGGCCTACATCAAGGGCCTGACCGAAGGGCTGGACCTGGAGGCCGACAAAAAAGAGGTGCGGGTCATCAAGGAGCTGCTGGAGCTGGTGAGCGAGATGGCCAGCGACGTTGAGGACATCGGCGCCGACCTGACCGAGCTGTACAGCGCCGTGGAGCAGATCGACGAGGACCTGACCATGGTGGAGGAAGAGGTCTACGGGGAGATGATGGACACCCTGTCGGACGAACTGTATGAGATCGTGTGCCCCAGCTGCGGCGAAGAGGTGCAGCTGGACGAGGAGATGTTGATCTCCGGTGACGTGCGCTGCCCGGCCTGCGGGGAGAACATCGAGATCGAGATTGACACCTGCGACTGCGGCCATGACCACGACCACGAGTGATTAAGGCAATAAAAAAAGGCCCTCGGGCCTTTTTTTATTGCTTAAAATTCCGCTAAAATGCGCCCCAGGTGCGCCACGTCATCAGCGATGGCGTCGGCCTGTGCGGCCTCAAGCTCGGCCCGGCCGCCGTAGCCGAACAACACCCCCACGCAGGGCAGCCCGCAGGCCCGGGCGCCGATGACATCGTGCCGGCGGTCGCCCACCATCACAGCGTCGGCCGGGTTGATGCCGCCGTCGGCCAGCACCTCGGCCACCACCTCGGCCTTGGGGCGGCCCACATGGGTGAGGCCGCTGCCACGCACAATCGTGAAATACTGCGCGATATTGAAGTTGTCGAGGATGATCTCGGCAAAATCGGTGGGCTTTGAGGTGGCCACATGCAGCACCCGGCCGGCGTCCCGCAGGCTGGCCAGCAGGCTGTCCATGCCGGGGTAGAGGGCGTTCTCATTGATGCCCTGCCGGGAGAAATAGGCCCGGAAGTCCTCCACGGCCTGGTCGATCTGCGGGCCGGTGAAGCCGCAGACCTCGTTGAAAATCTCGTCCAGCGGCGGGCCGATGAAGCCCTCCAGCACCTTCTGGTCCGGAATCGGGAAGTTTTGGGCCGCCATCGCGGCCCGCACCGAGTTGGTGATGCCCTCGGCAGGGTCGGTGAGGGTGCCGTCAAGATCGAACAAAATATGCTTGCGTATGGTCATTCGCCGCCTTTCGCGCTGTTTTCCGGCGGCATGGCCGGCCAGTATTTCCTATGTAAAATACCGGCCACCCACGCCGTCTAGCTGTTTTCTGTCTTGTCCTCAAAGGTCTTTTCGCTGATGATGAACCGGGGCCGGGCTTTGGTTTCGCTGTAAATTTTGCCGATGTACTGGCCGATCACCCCAAGGCACAGCAGCTGGATGCCCCCCATAAAGAAGATGGCGCACAGGGTACTGCTCCAGCCCCACACCGTGGAATCGGGCACCACCAGGTGCTGGATGACAATGACGATGATGGCGATGAAGCTGACCACCGAGAAGATGAACCCGAGCCAGGTGATGAGCTTCAAGGGCTTCACCGACAGGCTGGTGATGCCGTCGAAGGCGAAGGAGAGCATCTTTTTCAGCGGGTAGTGGCTCTCGCCGGCCAGCCGCTCGTGGCGCTCGTAGTATACGCTGGAGGAGCGGTAGCCCACCAGCGGCACCATGCCCCGCAAAAACAGGTTCACCTCTTTGAACTGGGCCAGCCCCTCCAGCGCCCGGCGGCTCAGCAGGCGGTAGTCGGCGTGGTTGAACACCACGTCGGCCCCGAGGGTCTTCATCACCTTGTAGAAGCCTTCGGCCGTGAAGCGCTTGAAGAAGGTGTCGGTCTCGCGCTTCGAGCGCACACCGTACACCACGTCGCACCCGGCCTCGTACTCGGTGAGCATCGCGTCCATGGCATTGATGTCATCCTGGCCGTCACAGTCGATGGAAATCGTGATGTCGCACAGGTCCTTGGCGGTCAAAAGGCCGCCCAGCAGCGCGTTCTGGTGGCCCCGGTTGCGGGAGAGGGAGATGCCCGCAAAGCGGGGCTCCTTCTCGCACAGCGCCTTGATGACGGGCCAGGTGTCGTCCTTCGAGCCGTCGTTGACGAACATCACCCGGCTCTCGGGCGAGACGCGCCCGGCGTCGATCAGGCTGTTCAGCTTATCCAGAAACAGCTGGTTTGTGATGGGCAGAACCGCCTGCTCGTTGTAGCAGGGGATGACGATATATAAAACCGGTTTTGGCATGCGGATCTCCTTTGATGGCCAAAAGCAAGTGGCCGATATTCCTCATGTTTGCCATTATAGCATCTTTTCGCGCGGGGGCAAAGCGGCTAAAACAAGGCCCGCAGCCGCGCCTCGTCGGGCAGGGTGAAAACCGAGCGCCGGGTTTTGAGCAGCCCGTCCTGGGCCATCCGGGAGATCTCCCGGGAGAGGGCGCTGCGCTCGCAGCCAAGGTAGGCCGCCAGCTGCGCCCGGGTGTAGGGAATGGCAAAGGGCGCGCCCTCGGCCGCGCCGGCCGCCTCGGCGGCGTCCAGCAAAAAGGCGGCAAGACGTTTCCGCAGCCCGTGCATCAGCAGCAGATCCACCCGGCGGTCCAGCGCGAAGTACTTGTCGCTCAGCACCGCCGCCAGGTTCACCAGCAGCCGGCGGAACAGCTCGGCCTGCGCCCCGGGCGGGGCGTACAGCCGCTGCCCGGGGATCATCAGCACCTCCAGGTCGGCCGCTGCGCTCACTGTCACCGGGCTTTTGGCGGTGCCCACGGCCAGCACGTCCCCAAACACCCGCCCCGGCCCGTGCCGGGCCACCAGAAACTGCGCCCCGGCCCGGGTGTATTTCACGGCCTCGGCCACCCCCGAGAGCACAAGGCCCATCTCCGTCGGGGTATCCCCGGCCATCAGCACCACCTCGCCTTTGGCGTAGCGCCGCCGCGCCGGGGCCAGCAGCGGCAGCAGGGTGGCAAGCTCCCCGGCGGAAAAACCCGCAAAGAGCGGGGCGGCCATCAGCAGCGGGATAACCGGGGCGAAGCCGGCTTCTTTTTCCATCGGCACCCTCCAAGTTGTGAATGTTGCAATGGCAACAGTATTTGCGATGCCTTTAGTGTATACTAAGTCCGACAGCAAAAGCAATCCCTGCATTGCAGGGTAAAACACACAAGGAGACAACCCGATGAAAAAACTGATTGCCATATTGATGAGCGCCCTGCTGGCGGCGGGCTTGCTGGCCGCCTGCGCGGGCGGGACAGACCCCTCCTCCACCGCGGCCCCGAGCCAGCCCGAGAGCACTGCCTCCGAGCCGGCCAGCCTGCCCGAACCGGAGAGCACCCCCAAGGCTGACCCGGTGGCCGTGCGCATTGCCGGGCTGAAGGGCCCCACCACCATGGGCATGGTGAAGCTGATGGATGACGCCGAAAACGGTTTATACGCCGACGACTACCAGGTGGAGATGGCCGGCACAGCCGACGAGATTGTGCCGAAGCTGGTGAGCGGCGAGCTGGATATGGCGGCGATTCCGGCCAATCTGGCGGCGGTGCTGTACAACAACAGCCAGGGCATCCGGGTGGCGGCCATCAACACCCTCGGGGTGCTGTATGTGGTGGAGACCGGCGAGACCATCCAGAGCATCGAGGACCTGCGCGGCAAAACGATCTACTCCACCGGCAAGGGCACCACGCCGGAGTTCGCCCTGAACTACATCCTGACGAAAAACGGCATCGACCCGGCCGGTGACCTGACGATCGAATACAAGAGCGAATCCACCGAGATTGCCGCACTGCTGGCCGAGGCCACCGACGCCGTGGCCGTGCTGCCCCAGCCCTACGTGACGGCGATGCAGATGCAGAACGAGAATGTGCGGATTGCGCTGTCCCTGTCCGACGAGTGGGACAAGGTGGGCGCGGGCAGCAGCCTGGTCACCGGCGTGCTGGTGGCCCGGGTGGACTGGATAGACGAGAACCCCGAGGCCTTCGAGAACTTCCTGGCCGCCTACGCCGAGAGCATCAACTGGGTGAACGCGAACACCGAAGACGCCGCCGAGCTGGTGGCCAAGTACGGCATTGTGGAGAAAGCCCCGGTGGCGGCCAAGGCCCTGCCCTACTGCAACATCGTCTGCATCACGGGTGACGAGCTGGAGACCCGCCTGTCGGGCTACCTGCAGGCCCTCTACGACCAGAACCCCGAGGCGGTGGGCGGCGCGCTGCCCGAGGCCGAATTCTACTACAAAGGGTAACAGCGCTTGCGGGATGGGCCAATACTTCGAAATAAAAACGGCGGACATGGCGCAAAGCTGTGCCCGCCGCTGCTTTCTGTTTTGATCATCAAATTATGGTATACTAAACCCATGAGGCACACCATGAAAATGAACGCAAAAACCAAACACCGGCTGCAAACTGTGGCCGCCGCCCTGTTTTGGGTGGCGGTGTGGCAGCTTGCCAGCATGCTGGTGAATCAGGTGCTGTTCCTGCCCTCCCCAGTGGATGTGGTGCGGGCACTGGCCGGCATGCTGCCCTCCGGGGTGTTCTGGCGGGCGGTGGGCACCAGCCTGTGGCGCATTGCGCTGGGCTTTCTGCTGGGGCTGGTGGTGGGCTGCGGCCTGGCCACCCTGGCCGCAGCCTCCGGCTTTGCCGAAATTCTGCTGCGCCCGCTGATGCTGCTGGTGCGCAGCACCCCGGTGGCCAGCTTCATCATTCTGGCCCTGGTGTGGATCAACAGCCGGGGGCTCTCCACCTTCATCAGCTTTCTGATGGTGCTGCCGGTGATCTACAGCGCCACCCTGCTGGGCATCCGCAGCGCCGACAAAAAGCTGCTGGAGATGGCCGGCCTGTTCCGGGTGGGGCATTTTCGCCGGCTGCGGGCCATCTACCTGCCGGCCCTGCTGCCGGCCCTGCTGAACGCCTGCGAGCTGGCCCTTGGGATGAGCTGGAAAAGCGGGGTGGCCGCCGAGGTGATCGGCCTGCCGGCCGGCACGATTGGGGAACGGCTGTATCAGGCCAAAATCTTTTTGCAGATGCCCGAGCTTTTCGCCTGGACCGCGGTGATCATCGCGCTGAGCGCGGTGTTTGGCAAGGCTGTGATCGCCCTGATGCGGGGTGGAGTGGGGCTGCTGGAAAACACGGAGGGCTTTGCCCGGAAGCTGGGTGCCCAGCCGGCCGCGTCCGACGCGGCCGGGGTGGATGCCGCGCCGCCAAAGCCCACGCAGCCCATCCGCGTTGAGGGGGTGGACAAGGCCTTCGGCGGCCAGCAGGTGTTGCGGGGCTTTTCGGCCACCCTGCCCGCCGGGGCGGCCACCGCGCTGATGGGCCCCTCGGGTGGCGGAAAGACCACGCTGGCGCGGATCATCATGGGGCTGGAAAGGCCGGACGCCGGCCGGGTGGAGACCGCCCCCGACCTGCGTTTCGACTGCGTTTTCCAGGAGGATCGCCTGTGCGAGCAGCTTTCGGCTGCGGGCAATGTGGCGCTGGTGCTGCCGAAAACCCGGTGGGGCAGCATTGCGCTGGCCCTTGCGGCGGTGGGGCTGGACGAGGCACTGGCCCAAAAGCCGGTGCGGGACCTCTCGGGCGGGGAGCGGCGCCGGGTGGCGCTGGTGCGGGCGGTGCTTGCCACCGGGCAGGTGCTGGTGCTGGACGAGGCTTTCAAAGGGCTGGACGCCGCCAGCCGCGAGGTCGCCTTTGGCTTTGTGCGGGCGCGCCTTGACGGCCGCAGCCTGCTGGTGATCACCCACGACGCGGCCGAGGCGGAGGCCTTCGGGGCGGGCGTGGTGCCGGTGGGGGCGTAAGGTCAGGTGGACAATGTCCGCGCAACCGAGTCCCAAGGCATTCCTCTGCGAACGTGCTTCGCACATCCTTAGCCCTATGTTCGCGCCGGAATGCCTCGGCCCTCGATGGCGCTACCTGCTGCGTCATATTCAAGCTGGTAAGCATCAACCCCTCCTTGCTCTTTAATAAATCCTCCACCAGATATTGAACTTTTGGCGCGTTTCGGGTACAATACCACAAAATAGGATAATACTGCCAGTATATCGGTTTTGGACGGCTCAAGCTTTGCGGCGGCGTGCCGATGACATAATCAGCAGATTGCCCGCAATTGCGGCGGCGAAATGGGGTGAGGCGAATGGCGAAAGGGTTTGCGCGGGTGGCCGGGCTGGTGCTGGCCGCGCTTTTGCTGTGCGCCTTTTTGCTCCCCGTGCAGGTGAGCGCCGCGGAGGCCCCGCCCGAGGTGAGCGCCGAGGCCTACATTGTGATGGACGCCGCCACCGGGCAGGTGCTGGTGGCCAAAAATGCCGACGCCGCCAAGTTCCCGGCCAGCATCACCAAGATTATGACCAGCGCGCTGGTGCTGGAATATATCGATATGGCCACCGCCGCCGGCGAGCAGGCCACCACCAGCCCCGCCGCCGTGGAGGCGCTGATCCACCGGGCCACCCAGATATCCCTGGCGCCGGGTGAGGCGTGCAGCGTACGGGACCTGCTGTACGCCACCCAGATCGAAAGCGCCAACGACGCCGCCAACGTGCTGGCCGAGCATCTGAGCGGCAGCATGGACGGCTTTGTCCAGCTGATGAACGAGAAGGCCCGGCAGCTGGGCCTCACCGGCAGCCATTTTGTGAACCCCAGCGGCCAGCCGGACGAGCAGCACTACGTCACCGCCTATGACATGGCGGCCATCACCCGGTGGGCCCTCACGGTGGAGGGCTTCCGCGAGCTGTGGGGCGCCGGCGTGTACGAGGCGGCGCCCACCAACATGCGCCCGGCCGGGCGCAGCTTCCACACCTCAAACCTGATCATGGTACCCCAGAGCGGTTACTACTGCGAAGGCGCCACCGGCAGTAAGTCGGGCTACACCGACGCCGCGATGTACACCCTTGTTACCACGGCGGAGCGCGGCGGCACCGAGCTGATCTGCGTCTCCCTGGCCAACCCTTACAACGGGGATAAATACACCTCCACCAATGCCCTGCTGGACTACTGCTTCGGCAACTTCAAACGGGTCACTTACCCGGTGGCCGAGATGGACGAGGTGCAGGTGCCGGTGTACGGCGGCGGAGCCGAGTCCATCGGGGAGATTGACGTGTACGGTAGCGGCGAGGTGGAATTCCTGCTGCACCGCAGCCTGGGCCTCGGCTCGGTGGAGGTGAGCTACGAGGTGCCCGAGAGCTACGTCATCGGGGACGAGTTCGCCCCGGCGGCGGCCCTCTATCTCAAGGACAGCCCCCAGCAGGCCGGCGGGCTGATTGCCACCCTGCCCCTGCAATGCCGCGGGCTGGACCAGATTCTTGCCGAGAACACCACGGCCGGCATGGCCCTTGCGCGGATGGCCGAGGAGAAGCCCGGGCGGCTGTGGATCGGCGCCGTCGTGATACTGCTGCTGGTGGCCGCGCTGATCGGGCGCATCGCATTTGTGCGGCACCGGCGCGAGAAGCGCCGCCGTCAGCGGCTGGCGGCCGCCAAGGCCCAGCTGCCGGTGCGCATCGCCCCACGGCCCGAGCCGCCCCAGCGGCGCACGGTGAGCCGCAGCACCATCACCACCAGCCGCGCCGGCCGGCCCGAGCTGCGGGTGGTGAGCCGTGTGGAGACCGTGGACCCCCGCCGGGTGGGCCGGGCACGCTAAAGGACTATGACAGAACAGCGTCAAACCTGTGTTTGGCGCTGTTTTTTGTGCCGGTGCCCGCATGGCCACGAAAGGTTGTACTTTTCAGGCTGGAAATAGTATAATGTAAGGACTGGCCGGAACGACAACAGGGCCATCCATCCGATGCCAAGGAGGCGCCATTTGAAATATTCACTGGTGGGCTGTACCGGCTTTGTGGGCGGAAACCTGGCCCACAACCACGCCTTCAACAACCTGTATAACTCCAAAAACATAGGGGAAGCCTTCGGGGCAGACAACGGCTTTGTGGTGTACGCCGGCATGCCGGCCGAGAAGTTCCTAGCCGCGGCCGACCCGGCGGCCGACTTGCGCCGCGCAGAGCAGGCTTTCGAGAACATCACCCGGATGAAGCCGGAAAAGCTGGTGCTGATCAGCACGGTGGACGTCTACCCGAAGCCCTACAAGGTGTATGAGGACGCCGCGCCCTCCGCCGAAGCTGACGAGAGCCCCGCCCTTGCTTATGGCAAAAATCGGCTGGCCCTCGAGGGCTGGGTGCGCGAGGCTTACCCCGACGCGCTAATTCTGCGGCTGCCCGGGCTGTTCGGCCGGGGCCTCAAGAAGAACTTCATCTACGACATGCTCACCCTCACCCCGGCCATGCTGGTGGCGGAAAAGTACGCCGAGCTGGCCGAAAAGGAGCCCCTTGTGCGGGACAGCTACCGGCAGGACGCCCAGGGCTTCTATCGCCTGCAGCCCCTGCCGGCCGAAAAAGCCGCCACTCTGCGCGGGTTTTTTGAACAGAACGACTTCAACTCCCTGAGCTTTACCGACAGCCGCTCGGTGTTCCAGTTCTACGACCTGGCGAACCTCTGGGCCGATATCGGCCGCTGCCAAAAGCACCACCTGACCCTCGTGAACCTGGCCACCCAGCCCACTGAGGCCGGGGCGCTGTACCATTTTCTGTTTGGCGCCGAGTTCGAGAACCACACCGCCAAAGGCCCGGTGCGCTACGACATGCGCACCCGCCACGGCCGCGAGCTGGGCGGGCTGGACGACTACATCGCCGACCGGGCCGAGGTGGTGGCCGGCATTGCCAAGCTGGCGGGCGCCTGGCAGGAAGGCGGCCGCCCATGAGCCTGCGATTGGCGATGTCCCAGATCGGCTGGGAGCCGGGGGACGAGATGGCGGCCATGGAGCTGCTGCGGGAGGCCGGCTGTGCCGGCCTTGAGATTGCCCCCACCCGGGTGGCCGGGCCGCATCCTTACGATGACAGGGAGGCCGCTGCAAACTTCGCGGCCGGCATCCGGCGGGCCTTCGGCCTCTCGGTTTGCAGCATGCAGAGCATCTGGTACGGGCAGGCCGGGTCGATCTTCGGCCCCGAGCGGGAGGCCCTGCTGGAATACACCAAAGGCGCGGTGCGCTTTGCCGAGGCTGCCGGCTGCGGCAACCTGGTGTTCGGCTGCCCCAAAAACCGGGTGCTGCCCGAGGGCCAAAGCCCGAAGGACGCCCTGCCCTTCTTCAAAGCCATCGGGGATTTTGCCGCCGACCATGGCGCGGTGATCGCCCTGGAGCCAAACCCTCCGCTCTACGGCACCAACTTCATCAACACCACGGCTGAAGCCCTGGCCTTTGTGGCCGAGGTGGACAGCCCGGGCCTGAAGGTGAATCTGGACACCGGCACGATGATCGAGAACGGCGAGGCCGTGGCGGCGCTTGCGGGCCATGTGACGGTGCTGAACCATGTGCACATCAGCGAGCCGAACCTGGAGCCGATCCAGCGGCGGGACCTGCACACCGAGCTGGCCGCCCTGCTGGCCGGGGAGGGCTACGGCGGTTTCGTGTCGATCGAGATGCGTGCCCGCCCGCTGGCAGACGTGAAGGCGACGCTGGACTACGTGGCGGAGGTGTTTGGGTGACAATGACAGGCATTCCGGGCGTGCCGGATTTTGAGCTGACCGAGTTCTTCGAAAAACGCACCAAATACTGCCTTTTGATCCCGGTGATCAACGAGGATGGGCGCATCGCGGCCGAGCTGGCCCGGGCGGCCCGTGCCGGGGTGGACAGGCTCTGCGACATCGCCATCTGCGACGGCGGCAGCACCGACGGCAGCACCGAACCCGAAAAGCTGCAACAGGCCGGGGTGCGGGCGCTGCTGGTGAAAACCGGCCCCGGCAAGCAGGGTGCCCAGCTGCGCACCGGCATCTGGTGGGCGCTGGAGCAGGGCTACGAGGGTGTGCTCACCGTTGACGGCAACAACAAGGACAGCATCGAGAACGCCCGCCGCTTCACCCAGAAGCTGGACGAGGGCTACGACTTCGTGCAGGGCAGCCGGTTTATCAAGGGCGGCCTTGCGGTGAACACCCCGGCGCTGCGCCATTTTGCGGTGAAATACATCCACGCCCCGGTGACCAGCCGTGCCGCCGGGCAGAAGTTTACCGACACCACCAACGCCTTCCGGGCCTACTCCCGCAAATACCTCACCCACCCCGGGGTGCAGCCCCTGCGGGACGTGTTCGCGGGCTACGAGCTGCTGGCCTACCTGAGCACCCGGGCCACCCGGCTGGGCCTGAAAGCCACCGAGGTGCCGGTGGCGCGGGTGTACCCCACCGGCGAAAAGACCCCCACCAAGATATCCGGGGTGAAGGGGAACGCCGGCCTTTTGAAGGTGCTGATGAACAACGCCCGGGGCGCCTACGACCCACCGGCAGGCGCCGGGGATGACGGCGCGGGCACCTCTTAAAATTTACAGAATTATTCCCAAGGAGGCCACTTGAGTTACGATATCATCATCATTGGGGCCGGGCTGTACGGCCTGTGGGCCGCGCGGCACTGCGGCGCCAAAGGCCAAAAGGTGCTGGTGCTGGAAAAGGACAGCGCGCCCTTCTCCCGGGCCACCACCATCAACCAGGCCCGGGTGCACATGGGCTACCACTACCCGCGCAGCCTTTCCACCGCACTGCGCAGCGCGGGCTATTTCGAGCGCTTTGTGGAGGATTTCCCGGGCTGTATCAAGAGCGATTTCGACCAGGTATACGCCACCAGCGCCCGGTTCAGCTGGACCGACCGGGCCGAATTCTGCCGCTTCTGCGCGGCGGCGAATATCCGCTGCGACGAGATATCACCCGATAAATACTTCAACCCCGGCCTGTGCGACGGGGCCTACCTGACCACCGAATACACCTACGACGCCGTGCTGCTGCGCCGCCAGCTGATGGACGACCTGGCCGTGAGGCCCGGGGTGCAGCTGCGCTTCGACGACGGGGTGACGGCCATCGAGCGGGATGGCGCCGGCTGGAGGCTTTCCACCGAAAAGGGCGAGCGGGAGACCGCCCCCACCGTGCTGAACGCCGGCTACGCCAGTGTCAACGAGATCAACGCCATGGCCGGGTTTGACCCCTTCAACATCAAGTACGAGCTGTGCGAGATGATCCTCTGCGAGGTGGACGAGGCCCTGAGGGACGTGGGCATCACGGTGATGGACGGGCCGTTTTTCTCCATCATGCCCTTCGGGCGCACCGGGATGCACAGCCTGACCAGCGTCACCTTCACCCCCCACGCCACCAGCCGGGAAAGGCTGCCCACCTTCGCCTGCCAGAAGCAGGACGGGGTGGACTGCACCCCCGAGTACCTGGGCAACTGCAACGACTGCCCGGCCCACCCGCAGAGCGCCTGGCCAGGCATGGGCCAGCTGGCCCGCAAGTACCTGAGGGAGGAGTTTGGCTTCCGGTACAAGGGGTCCCTCTACTCGATGAAGCCGATTCTCAAGGCCAGCGAAGTGGACGACTCCCGCCCCACCCTGGTGCGGGTGATGAGCGAGGAGCCGCGCTTCATCAGCGTGCTCAGCGGGAAAATCAACACGGTGTATGACCTTGAGGAGGTGCTGTGATGGCCGAGGTGAATCTGGAAAAGAATTACGTCTCCGCGGTGGTTTACCTCGGGGACGAGCAGGGCTGCGCCGAGCCCTTTTTGACGGCCCTCTGCGAGGCGCTGGCTGGGCGATTTGCCACCTGGGAGCTGGTGTTTGTGAACGACCTGTCCACCGACGGCACCGCCGGCGAGGTGCGGGAGTTCATCGAGAAGATGGACAGCCCGCCCCCGGTGACCATGGTGAACATGAGCGTGAAGCAGGGGCTGGAGCTTGGGATGAACGCCGGGCTGGACATGGCCGTGGGCGACTTTGTGTGGGAGTTCGACACCATGAAGATGCCCTACCCGCCCGAGATGATTTTGCAGGCCTACGATGCCTGCATCGCCGGCAGCGACATCGTGACCGTCAGCCCCAGCAAAAACCGCAACCTCACGGCCGGGCTGTTTTACAAGCTGTTCAACGCCTCGTCCCGCTCGAAATACAAGCTGCGCACCGATGTGTTCCGCCTGCTCAGCCGCCGGGCCATCAACCGGGTACACAGCATCAGCGCCACCATGCCCTACCGCAAGGCCGCCTACGCCGCCAGCGGCATGAAGATGGAAAACCTGGTGTTCGAGGGCAAGGCGGCCAGCCTGCCCGAGCAGCTGCGCCTCTCCCGCGCGGTGGACTCGCTGGCCCTTTACACCGACATCGCCTACCGCGCCTCGGCCGGTATCTCGATTGTGATGCTGGTGCTGTTTGTGGCGGCGGTGGTGTACACCATTGTGGTGAACTTCATCCCGTCGCTGCAGGTTGCCCCGGGCTGGACCACCACCATGCTGATGCTCAGCGGCGGGTTTTTCGGGGTGTTCCTGATTCTCGCCATTGTGCTGAAATACCTGGCGCTGCTGGTGGAAATGACCTTCCGCAAGCAGGCTTATCTGGTGGAATCGATAGAAAAGTTGAAATAACGGATTAGCCGACCGGGGCCTAGCGCCGGACACCCCCTCCCCATCTTCGCGCCAAGTGCCGGGCTACGCCCGGTTGCGCTCCGAAACGCCGCTGCGGCGGCAGTCGCATGCGCTGCATATCCTAAGCCCTAGGCTCGGTCCAGGGATATCCGGCGCTCTCCCCGGCTGCACAGAAACCGCCTTAGTATATTTTTTGGGAAGCTAGTTTTAGTGAAGAAACTTATTAAGAATAGAATTACTCTCAAAAACCCCAGCCGCGGCCTTATCCTTGCGGTTGGGCTTTTGCTGGTTGCGCTTAAACTGTTTTTGGCCCACGCCCAGCGGATGCTGCTGACCCCCGAGGAGGCCGTGCTGGACGACAATGTGATGTACAACGCGGCGGTCAGCATCGCCGGCGGAAACTGGCTGGGGGACTACGGCCCCCTCACCCTCTCGAAGTACAGCTTCTTCTCCCTCTGGGTGGCGGTGCTGCACTTTTTGCGCATCCCCTACCTGATGGGCGGGCAGCTGCTCTGGGTGGCTGCGGCCTTGGCCGCCGCCTGGGCCTTCGCGCCGCTGTTTAAAAACCGGTGGGCGCAGCTGGGGCTTTTCGCCGTGCTGCTGTTCAATCCCGCTTCCACCGCCAACCCCGCCCCCCAGGGCTTTGTGGCCCGGGTCTACCGGGACAACATCTTCCCGGCCCTCTGCCTGCTCTGCATTGCCGGGATGGCCGGATTTGCCATACGGCTGTGGGAAAAACAGAGCAAAAGCACCGGTTGGCTGGCGCTGGCCGGGCTGGCCTTTGCCGCCGCCTGGCTCTGCCGGGAGGACGGCTGGTGGATGATCTTCTTCATGGCCGGGGCGGCGCTGGTTTGCGGGTGGTTCATCGTCCGCCGCAAAGAGGCCGCCTTTCGGGATAAGCTCAAGCACCTGGTGGCTCTGCTGCTGCCCTTTGCGCTGCTGGCCGGGGGGATTCTCGGCTGGCGCGGGGCCAATCAGGCCCGCTACGGGCGGTTCATTCTGGACGACTTTGCCACCGGCGAGTTTGCCGACGCCTATGGCGCGATGACCCGGATCGACCACGAGAACTGGAACCCGAAGGTGGCGGTGCCCCGGGAGGTGCGGCAGAAGCTGTACGCCCTGGTGCCGGCCTTTGCCGAGCTGGAGCCGCTTTTGGAGGGCGAAAAATACCTGACCTACTACGGTGGCCTTGAGGAAGGCGCCCCGCTGGAGAGCGCCGATTACGACTCCGGCTCCTTCTACTGGGCTCTGCGGCTGGCCGCCGCAGAGCTGGGCTACTACGACAGCCCGCAGGCCTCACAGGCCTACTTCGAGGGCCTTGCCCGGGCCATCAACGCCCTGTGCGACGACGGAACCCTGGCCGCCGGGCCGCGCCGCAGCGGGGTCAGCCCGCCCATCCGGGCGGAATACATCGCCCCGGTGACGGCCGAGGCGCTCTACAGCCTTGCCTTCTGCGCGGTGTTTGCCCAGTGCGACGCCCGCAGCCTGTGGAGCACCCACGCCAACGACCCGGTGTTCTACGCCGAGACCATCGCCCCGATGGAGGCTTTTCTGCACGACACCGCCCAGACCGCCACCGAGGCCGGCAGCGAGGCGCCCTACCACAGCCTCTCCCAGCGGCTGCGGTTTTTGGCGCTTGATATCATCCGGTATGTCTACGCCGCCCTCACCCCGCTGGCCCTGCTGGCGGCGCTGGCCTGGCAGCTGCTGGAGGGGGCGCGCCTGGCAAAACTGCTGCGCCGCCGCGAGCCCACCGGCAAGGCCGGGCTGCTCTGGGTGCTCTGCCTCGGGCTTTGGCTTTGCATCCTGCTGCGGGCCTTCATGATCGCCTTCGTCACGGTGGCCAGCTTCCACATCGGTACCTTCGTGATGTACCTGGCCACCATCCACCCGATGATGCTGCTGGTGGGGTATATTGGCGCCGCCCGGCTGATTGGCCTCATGGCGGCGCGCCGCCGGGCAAAAAAGGCCGCTCCGGGTGCCCTGGACTGCGGGGTGATGGGCGATGCGTGAGATTATTGTTGTGGGCGCGGGAGCGGCGGGTCTTTTTGCCGCCGGCACTCTGCTGGAGCAGGGCTGCAAAAACGTCACCCTGATGGAACAGATGGACGCCCCGGGCAAAAAGCTGGCCATCACCGGCAAGGGCCGCTGCAACCTGACCAACAACTGTGACCTGGAGACCTTCCTGAAGAACATCCGCACAAACCCCCGCTTTTTGTACAGCGCGGCCAGTGCCCTGCCGCCCGCCGCGGTGATGGACCTGTTCGAGCACAAGCTGGGCGTGCCGCTGAAAACCGAGCGGGGCCGCCGGGTGTTCCCGGTTAGTGATGCGGCCGGGGACATCGTGCAGGCGCTGGTGCGCCGGGCAAAAGACGCCAAAATGCTCCGGGGCAAAGCGGTAGAATTGCTGATTGAAGACGGCGAAGGCAGCCCCCGCGCCGCCGGGGTGCGCCTCGAGGACGGCCGCGCCATAGCCGCCGATGCGGTGCTCGTCGCCACCGGGGGCGTCAGCTATCCGGTCACCGGCAGCACCGGGATAGGCTACAAGCTGGCCCGGCAGGCGGGGCACACCGTGGTGCCGCCCCAGCCCAGCCTGGTGAGCCTTGTGGCAAAGGACGCCGCCACCTGCCGCCGGATGGCCGGCCTCTCCCTGCGCAACGTGGGCCTCACCCTTTTGCAGGACGGCAAAGCCGTGTATAATGAGCTGGGCGAGATGCTGTTCACCCATTTTGGCCTGTCCGGCCCGATGGTGCTGAGCGCCAGCGCTTACATCGGCGACATGGCAAAGCACAAATACACGGTTTCCATCGACCTGAAGCCCGCCCTGGATGCCGAGAAGCTGGACGCCCGCCTGCAAAGAGATTTTGCGGAGCTGGCGAACCGGGACACCGCGAATGCCCTGGACAAGCTGCTGCCCGCCAGCCTGCGCCCGGTGATGTTGGAGCGTTGGGGCGCGGACCCGCAGCGCAAGGCGAACCAGATCACCAAAGCCGAGCGCCGCCGCCTTGGGGAGCTTACAAAGGATTTCAGGATCGAGATCAAAAACCGGGGTGACCTGGACCATGCGGTCATCACCAGCGGCGGGGTGGCGGTGAAAGAGGTGGACCCGAAGACGATGCAGAGCAAGAAGCTGCCGGGGCTGTACTTCGCCGGCGAGGTGCTGGACGTGGACGGCTACACCGGCGGCTATAACCTGCAGGTGGCCTGGTGCACGGCCTTTGCGGCTGCTGTGGCTATGAGTAAAGGCGAATAACTTTGGCCGAAAGGCAGTCGGCCAGGGTTCCTCCACGCGGATGCTCCGCATATCCTTCATCGGCACGAAGAAGTCCGATAGCTGTCGTAGCATCTGCTGAATTTGGGCATCGGTGCCAGCAGCCCTAGCCGCGCTCCAAAACACTGTCCGTCCGCTTTCTGTGGAAACCGAAGAATATGTAGGTATCATCCATCCGTAGCGATTACGATAAGCCAGTCGGGGAGAGCAGCGGGTATTCGCGGAGGGAGCATCAGCCGCAAGTCACATCACGAACAACATGTCTTTGTTGTACGTGAGGTGACGCGGAAGGTAGCTCCTGGAGGGAATGCCCGCCGCTAGGCCCCGACGGCCGGCGATGCACCTTGGTAGCAATCAGTGAGCAACACATGCCGCTTTTTATGAGGGGGAATATCATGATTTCTGTGGCAATCGATGGGCCCAGCGGGGCCGGGAAGAGCACTCTGAGCCGCCGGCTGGCGAAGGCCTTGGGCTTTCTCTATGTGGACACCGGCGCCCTGTACCGGGCTGTGGGGCTGGCCGCCCTGCGCGCCGGAGCGGCCACAAAGGACGCCGCCGCCGTGGAGGCGTTGCTGCCCACCACCGAGGTGGGCCTGCGCTATGTGGAGGGCGAGCAGCGGGTCTTTTTGAACGGGGAAGACGTCTCGGCCGGCATCCGGCAGGAGGCCGTGGGCATGGCGGCCAGCGACGTGTCGGCCCATCCGGCGGTGCGGGCCTTCCTGCTGGAAACCCAGCGCCGGCTGGCCCGGGAAAGCGATGTGATCATGGACGGGCGGGACATTGGCAGCGTGGTGCTGCCCGATGCCCAGATCAAGATATTCCTGACCGCCACCGCCGAGGACCGCGCCCGCCGCCGCACGCTGGAGCTGGAGGCGAAGGGCGAAAAGCCGGACTATGACAGGATTTTGCAGGACGTGAAAACCCGCGACCACAACGACAGCCACCGGGCCGCCGCCCCGCTGAAGCAGGCCGAGGGCGCCATTCTGGTGGACACCACCGGCAACGAATTTGACCAGAGCTATGAGATTCTGCTCGGCCTGATCCGCGAAAAGCTGGCGCAGCTTGGGGAAAAGCGCCCATGAAGACCCTGAAAACGCGCTACAAAGTTATCTATCAGATTGTCTACACCCTGCTGGGCTGGGCCGTGCGGCTGCTTTACCCGCTGCGGGTGCTGGGCAGGGAAAACCTGATCAAGGGCAGCGGCTTCGTGCTGGCCAGCAACCATCTTCGCGCCATCGACCCGCTCTACATCCTGCTGGCGCGGGGCTTCGGCAAGCGGATGCTGATCATCGCCAAGGATGAGCTGTTCCACATCAATGGCTTCATCAACTGGTGCTGGAAAGTGTTCGGCGCCTTTCCCATCGACCGGGGCACCGGTGACCGTGGCATGCTGGATCAGGCGATGGCCGAGGTGCGGGACCACGGTACCGGCTTTTTGATTTTCCCCGAGGGCACCCGCTCGAAGGACGGCAACCTGGGCAAGATGAAAAGCGGCGCTTTTGTGGTGGCCATGGAGGCCGGGGTGCCGATCGTCCCCTGTGTCATCAGGTATTCGGCCGGCAAGGCCAAGCTGTTCCGGCGCATCGGGGTGGCCTTCGGCAAGCCGGTGAGTATGGAGGAGCTGGGCCTCACCGGGGAGTACAGTGTCAAAAAAATCCGCGAGGCCAAGCGCATCTACACCGAGACGATGCAGCGGCTGATCGAGGAGACGAAGGACAGGCTTTAAGTGATTACGGGCAGCAGACGGCGGATGTTTCCCAACCGAGCCTAGGGCTTAGGATATGCAGCGCATGCGAGGGCGGGGAATATCCGGCGGCGGCTGCCTTGTGGAGGTAACCAGTTGAACCAACCCGAGGCGAAAAAATATACATTCGGGGGGGTCACCGTGACGGTGGCCGGCACCGCCGGGTTCTGTTTTGGGGTGGACCGGGCCGTGAAAATGACCGAGGCCTTGGCCGAACAGGGAAAAAAGGTGGTCACCCTCGGCCCGCTGATCCATAATCCCCAGGTGGTGGCAGACCTTGCCGTCAAGGGGGTGACCGTGGCCGAAAACCCGGCGGAAATCCCCCCCGATTCGGTGGCCGTGGTGCGCAGCCACGGGGTGCCGAGGGCCACGATGGAGGCCCTGCAAAACACCGGCGCCGAGGTCTGTGACGCCACCTGCCCATTTGTGCAAAAGATACATGAGATCGCGCATATAGCCGGGCAGGACGGGGCCGTGCTGCTGGTGGCCGGAGACGCCGGCCACCCCGAGGTGCAGGGCATTGTGGGGCATGCTGCCGGGCCGGTGCGGGTGGTGGCAGACGCCGCCGAATTGAAGGCGGCGGTGGCGGAGTTTGGCGAAAACGAAAAAATATACATGGTGGCACAAACCACCTATCAGGTTACAAAATGGTTAGAATGTACCGGTTTTATCAAAAAGGTGTGTACAAAAGTTCGGCTATTTGATACAATATGTAGTGCAACTTGGACGAGGCAGCAGGAGACGGAAACTCTTGCGCGTCACAGCGACATTGTGGTGGTTGTGGGCGGGCGAGGATCTTCCAATACCGGCAAGCTGCTGGGTGTTGCGGCTGAGCATTCAAACGCCGTGCAAATCGAGACGGCCGGCGAATTAACAGCCGCGATGTTCGTGGGGGCGAAAACGGCAGCGGTCACTGCCGGCGCTTCAACCCCGCTGTCCTTAATCGAGGAGGTAGTAACCAGAATGAGTGAAGTTATTCACCCGGACGCGATGGACGCCGTGGAGCCCACCACCGAGCAGCCCATCGCCGAAGCGCCCGCCGAGCAGCCCGAGGCCGTTCCCGCACCCGAAGCCGATGCGTCCGCCAAGGACGAGGAGATGAGCTTCGAGGAGATGCTGAACGAATCCATGAAACCGGTGTATGCCGGCATGATCGTGAAGGGCGTGGTTGAGGCTGTCTCTGCCAACGAGATCACGGTGGACATCGGCACCAAGCAGACCGGCATCGTGAAGCTCGAGGAGCTGACAAACGACCCCGCGGTGCGTAGCGCCGACGAGATCGCCAAGCGCGACGAGGAAATTGACCTTGTGGTGGTGAAAGTCAGCGACCAGGAGGGCATCATCTACCTCTCGAAAAACCAGATGGAAGCCCGCAAGGGCGCCGAGGAGGTGGCCAAGGCCGCCGAGGACGGCACCATCCTGGACGGCTACGTGGTAGAGAGCAACAAGGGCGGCCTTGTTGCCAACGTCAAGGGCGTGAAGGTGTTCATCCCCGCGTCCCAGGCCACCGCCCGCAGAGGCGATGACTACAAGGCCCTGGTGCGCCAGAACGTCAAGCTTAAAATCAAGGAGTTCCGTCCCGGCCACACCATCGGCAGCATCCGCGAGGTGCTGGCGGAGGAGCAGCGCGCCGCCCGTGAGGCCTTCTGGGCCGACGTGGAGACCGCCAAGCAGTACCTGGGCACCGTCAAGAGCCTGACCAGCTACGGCGCCTTCGTGGACATCGGCGGGGTGGACGGCCTTGTTCATATCAGCGAGCTCTCCTGGAACCGCATCAAGCACCCCAGCGAGGTGGTGAATGTGGGCGATTCCATCGAGGTGTACGTCAAGGACGTGGACCGCGAGAACCAGAAGGTGAGCCTGGGTTACAAAAAACAGGAAGACAACCCCTGGGAGAAGCTCAAAAACGAATACCCCATCGGCAGCACCTTTGTGGCGCCGGTGGTCAGCATCACCCAGTTTGGCGCCTTTGTGCGGCTGCTGCCCGGGGTTGATGGCCTTGTCCACATCAGCGAAATCTCCCACGACCGGGTGGAGAAGGTTGGCGACGTGCTGAGCGTGGGCCAGGAAGTGGAAGTGAAGCTGCTGGACGTGGACTTCGACCGCCACCGCATCAGCCTCTCCATGAAGGCCCTGCTGCCCGAGCCCGACCCGAGCGCCCCCGAGCGCACCGGCGGTGGGCTGGTGGCCTCCTCCTCCTCCGACGAGACCACGGTGGACCCGGAGATTGCCGCCGAGATCGAAGCCGAGGCTGAGGCCGAGGAGCCCGCTGTGGAAGCAGCCCCCGCCGAGGAGACCGAAGCCGCCCCGGCGGCTGAGGAAGCCCCCGCCGAGGAGCCCGAGGCGTAATCTTTCAAAGGCTTTCCGAAAAGCAAAAAGATGCCGCATGCCAGCGCCCAGCGCGGCATGCGGCTTTTCTATGAGGTTGGGACTCATTCCCCGGCGGGCAGATGCTTCGCCATGAGCAGGCAGGGGTTATCTTCGCCCCACAGAAGGGGAAACACCTCGAGGGGGCGGTAGCCCATGGCGAGGTAGAAGGCGCGGGTTTTTGCGTAGTGCGGGTCTGGGTGGGTGTCCGCCAGGGTTTTAACGGTCAGGAACTCGACACCCTGCGCCCGGCAATCTTCCTCGCAGCATTGCACCAGCTGCCGGCCCAGCCCCTGGCGGTGATGGCCGGGCAGAAGGCCAAGCACATACATCTCCGAAGCGAAAGGGCTGTGCTGCAGCAGTGCCGCGAAGCCGATGGCCTCATTCTTTTGCAGGGCGGCGAAGAAGGTCATCTCGCGCACGGCCTCAACATAGTCAACAATGGCGGATTCGATGCCGAACCACTCCGGTAGCGCGCGCAGCACGGTGTTGCAGATGGCGGCTTTTTCAGCTGGATGAGCAATGGTTTGGATGGTGTACAATGGGGCCTCCGTTTCTCTGGGTGGGCTGTTTGTCTGCGGTTTTGGGTCCGCTGCCGGGCTTTGCGCGGCGTTCATAGTATAGCACTCTGACGATGGGGCGTCAATAATACAGGCACAGGCCGGGTCGCCCTTCAGGGCCCGCAAACTTTTCACCCAATCGGCACAAAGCCTGTGTTGCTTGTTCTATACCTTTGTGGTATAGTATAAAAATAGAGGTTTAACACCTAAACCCGATAACACAATTGCGCAAAGGAGCGTTGGAACCATGACTGTTACCAAAGACACCATCATCGGCGATATCCTTGACCAGGACCAGAACACCGCCCCGATTTTCCTCGAGATGGGGATGCACTGCCTGGGCTGCCCGGCTTCCCGTGGCGAGAGCCTGGAGCAGGCCGCTATGGTGCACGGCCAGGACGTGAACCAGCTGGTTGAGAAGCTGAATGCCCAGCTGGGCGGCTGATTTGAACGGACCAGACCAAGGCGAGATGTACCGCGCCGGGCGCCCTGCGCTCGGCGCGCGGCTTTTGGCGGCGGTGGAGGCCGTGCGGCCGGGCCGCAAGGTGGCGGATATCGGCTGCGACCACGGCAAGCTGGCGGTGTGGCTGGCGCTGGCCGGCGCCCCGCTGGTGACCGCGGTGGACAGCCGCCCGATGCCGCTGGAGAAGGCCAAGGCACTGGTGCGCCAGTGCGGCCTCGAGGGCAAAGTGCGCTGCCTTCTGGGGAACGGCCTTGGGCCGGTTGCCCCGGAGGACGCCGAGGACATTGTGATCGCCGGGCTTGGGGGCGAGGTGACCGCCGGCATTCTGAGCGCCGCGCCCTGGCTGCGGGACGCCCGGTTCCGGCTGGTGCTGGTGCCCACAAGCCGCCACCCCCACCTGCGGCGCTGGCTGAGCGAGAGTGGCTTTGCCCTGCTGGGGGAGACACCGGTGCTCGAGAAGGGCCGCCCCTACACCGTGATGCGCGCCGCCTTCACCGGCGAGGCCGCCGTTCCCACCGGACTGTTCTGCCAGGTGGGGCTGGTACCGCGTGCGTTTGAAGACGGTGACGAAAAGACTAAAAAGGCCGCCGGGGCCTACCTGAACGCCCGGCTGGCGGCGCTGGAGAAGGCGGGCCGGGCGCCGATGGACCCGCCCGCCCGCGCCGCCCACGAGAGCCTTGTAAAGGAGCTGGAAGCATGCCTGCTGTGACAGAGATTGCCCGGGCGGTGGAGGAAATTGCCCCGCTGGAGCTGAAGGAAGACTGGGACAACGTGGGTGCGCTGGTGAACTGCGGCGGTGAGGTTAGCCACGTGCTGGTGGCGCTGGACATCACCGACGAGGTGGTGAACGAGGCCGAGGCCGAGGGCTGCCAGCTGGTGCTGGCCCACCACCCGGTGATCTTCGCGCCCATCAAGCAGATTGCCCACGGGGACGTGGTATACCGGATGGTCAAGAAGGGCATCTCGGCGGTGTGCGCCCACACGAATCTGGATGCCGCCACCGGCGGGGTGAACGACATTCTTGCTGCGCTGTTTGGCCTTGGCGAGGTGCAGGTGTTCGCCGGCCTTGGCCGGGTGGGCAACCTGCCGGCCCCGGTGCCGGCCAAAAAGCTGGCCGAGGCCAGCGCGGTGCGCTTCCGCACGCCGGTGCGCCTGGCGGATTCGGGCCGGCCTGTCACCCGTCTGGCGGTGCTGGGCGGCAGCGGCGGGGGCCTTCTGGCCGAGGCGCTGGCCGCCGGAGCCGACGGCATCGTGACCGGCGAGGCCGACCACCACGACGCCATCGACGCGGTGCATGCCGGGGTGTCGATGATTGTGGCCGGGCACTTCGCCTCGGAGTGGCCGGTGGTGCCGGTGCTGGCCAAGTGGCTGGCCGGTAAGTACCCCGAGCTGAAGGTCACGGTCAGCCGCCGCAACAAGGACCCGTTCACCACTGTGAACCCCAAAGTGACGAAGGGGTAATGGTTTTGTGCGCATGTGCTACGCGGTCCGTCGTGAAAATCGGCGGATACTCCCTCCAGGAGCTACCTTCCGCGTCGCCTCACGTACAACAGAGGAGCCGTTGTTCGTGATTCGACTGTGCGGCTGATGTTCCTTCCGCGAGCACCCGCCGCTTTCCCCGACTGGATTTGCCTGTCACTTTGGACTGCCAACCAACAACGATAATAAGAGGAAATCATGGCACTGGACGCCGCAACCCTGGCCCTGACCGCCGCCGAGCTGGAAAGCCAGCTGGCCGAGGCGCGGGTCGATAAAATACACCAGCCCACCCGGGACGAGGTGCTGATGCTGATGCGCGGCCGGGAAACCGGCAGCCAGCGGCTTTTGATCAGCGCGCGGGTGGGCTCGGCGCGCATCTGCGTCACCGGGGAGAGCTACGAAAACCCGGTCACCCCGCCCTCCTTCTGCATGCTGCTGCGCAAGCACCTGAACGGTGGCAAGCTGCTGCGGGTGCGGCCCCTCGCCGGTGACCGCATCGTCTTTTTTGACTTCCTCTGCCGCAACGAGATGGGGGACCTGGTGTACAACACCCTGGCCGCCGAGCTGATGGGCCGCTATTGCAATTTGGTGCTGGTGCGCAAGCCGGACGATGCGCCGATGGAGGAACTCTGCGCCGCCCAGCTGGCCGCCGCGAAGGGGGAGAAGCCCCCGGCGCCCAAGGTGGTAGATGCCCTGAAACGGGTGGATTTTGAGGACAGCGAGCTGCGCCAGCTGCTGCCGGGCCTGGCCTACACCCTGCCGCCCCGGCCCGATAATCTGGACTTCATCACCGCGCCGGTGGGGGATATTCTCTCGGCGGTGCGTGCCTCCGATTCCCCGCTGCCGGACGCCTTGCGCCGGGCCGTGGGCGGGGTGGGGCCGGTGATCTGCCGGGAGCTGTGCCACCGGGCGCTGGGCGCCGCCGCCGAAAAACCGGCCGACACCCTGAGCGCCGCCGAATGGGCCGCCGTCGAGGACGCCATCGCCGGCATCCGGGCCGACTTCGCCGCCGGCGGCAAGCCCTGCCTCGTGCTGAAAGAGGACGGCCTGCCCGCCGAGTTCAGCTTCACCCCCCTCACCCAGTACCTGCCGGGCCTCAGCCTGCGGGAGTACCCGGGCTTTTCGGCCCTGCTGGAGGGCTACTACGCCGAGAAGGACCGGGTGGAGCGGCTGCGGCAGAAATCGAAGCAGCTGCGCAAAACCGTGGCCAACCTGCTGGACCGTGCGGTGCGCAAGCAGGCCGCCCGCACCCGGGACCTGGCCGATTCCGGCAAGAGTGACGGTCTGCGCCAGAAGGGCGAGCTGTTGACCGCGAACCTCCACGCCTTCCAGCGGGGGGACGCCGAGGTGACCCTGCAAAGCTGGGAGGACGGCAGCGATGTGCGCATCCAGCTGGACCCCCGCCTGACCCCCAGCCAGAACGCCCAGCGCTATTTTAAGGAGTACAAGCGCAAGCAGACGGCCGCCCAGATGCTGGCGGGCCTTTTGAAGCAGAGCGCCACCGAGATTGCCTGGCTGGAAACGGTGCTCTACGAGGTGGACGGCGCGGTGGGCGAGGCGGCCCTGTCTGAAATTCGGGCCGAGCTGAAGGGCCAGGGCTATTTAAAGTATTATAAGCAGCGGGACAAGCAGCAGAAGCCGGCGGGCTTTTTGCGCTACCGCTCCTCGGACGACTTCCTTATTCTCGTGGGCCGCAACAACGCCCAGAACGAGAAGCTCGCCCTGAAAACCGCCCGGGGCAAGGATCTGTGGTTCCACACCAAAAACGCCCCCGGCAGCCATGTGGTGGTGATGAGCGAGGGGGCCGACATCCCCCTGGCCACCCAGAACGAGGCGGCCATGCTGGCGGTGTGGCACTCCAGCCAGAAGAACGGCGCCAAGATACCGGTGGACTACACCGAGGTGAAGAACATCCGCAAAACCGGCGATCTGCCACCCGGCATGGTGCTGTACGAGCACTACGAGACCGCCTACATCACCCCGGAGCCGGCGGTGATTGAGCGGCTGGCGGCCACCGAGGAAGCGGCCGAGGGCGGCAAGGCAAAAAGAGGCGGCGGCTGATGGCGGGCCCCGACAGTGTGCCCGCCACCCCGCCCGCGCCGGACGCAGGTGCCGCATCCGCGCCGGGCGCCGGCGCCGAAAACCTGCGGCTGAAACCGAAGCACAAGCCCCGGGTGCGCCTGCTGGACAACCTGCGCGGCTTCTCGGTGGTCAGCATGGTAGCCTTCCACGCGATGTACGACCTGGTCTACATGTACGGCCTGAAAGCCGACTGGTACCGGGGCCTGCCGGGCTACCTCTGGCAGCAGAGCATCTGCTGGGTGTTCATCCTGGTGGCCGGGGCCAGCCTGCACTACGGCCGCCACCGCTGGCGCCACGCCCTCACCGTGCTGGGCTGTGCCTGCCTGCTCACCCTGGTGACGGGCACCCTGATGCCCAACATGCTGATTGTTTTCGGGGTGCTGCACATGCTGGCCCTCTCGATGGTGCTGGCCGCCGCGCTGCACAAACCCCTGCAAAGGGTGAACCCGAAGCTCGGACTTGCGGTCTGCGCCGCGCTGTTTATTTTGCTGCGCCGGGTGCCCTACGGCGGCCTTGGCCTTTTGGACTGGCAGCTCATCAGTCTACCGGCCGCCTGGTACCGCACCAGCTTCCTGTTCCCGCTGGGCCTGCCCGGGCCAGACTTCTTCTCCACCGACTACTTCCCGCTGATTCCCTGGACCTTCTTGTTCTTCGCCGGCTATTTTGGCTGGGCCCTGCTAAAGCCTCGCGCCCGGGCCAAGGCGCCCACCAACCAGCCCTTCGAGCTGATCGGCCGGCACAGTTTGCTTATCTACATGCTGCACCAGCCGGTGATCTACGGGGTGCTGACCCTGCTTGATTTTGCCGGGCTTCTTTAACTGGCCATAGGCGAGGAAGGGGCCGCGTCGCCATGTGCCGTGGCATTCCTCCGCATCTCCGCGCCAAGAG
>JAJDIZ010000150.1 GCA_030266915.1 Ruminococcaceae bacterium OttesenSCG-928-D13
GCATGTCCTCTTTAAACACGTTGGCCGTCATGGCAAGAATCGGCACCGTCCTCGCGTCCGGGCGGTCCATCGCGCGGATGGCCCTGGTGGCCTCCAGGCCGTCCATCACCGGCATCTGGATATCCATCAAAATCAGGCTGTAGTGGCCGGGCGCCGAGGCGGCAAAGCGCTCCACCCCCTCGGCCCCGTTGGCGGCGCCCTCGCACTGTGCCCCGGTGTCCTCCAAAAAGGCGTAGATAATCTCCCGGTTGATCTCGATATCGTCCACCACCAGGATATGCCTGCCCGAAAAATCGCGCAGCTCCCCGCCCGCCGCTTCACCAGCGGGCTTTTTTTCCGTTGTGTCCCGCGCCATCCACACCGAGAGCGAAAATTGGGAGCCCGCGTTCTCGGCACTTTGCACCTTGATCTCGCTGCCCATCAGCTTCGCTATGCGCTGGCTGATGGGCAGCCCCAGGCCGGTGCCGCCGTATTTGCGGGAGGTGCTGCTGTCGGCCTGCTCAAACGGGGAAAAGATACGGCCCATCGTCTCGGCGTTCATCCCGATGCCGGTGTCGGTGACGGTGAAGCGCACCAGGCTTTTTTCGTTGTCGCGCGACAATTCCTCGGTGTCCAGCGTCACGCGGCCCCCCTCGGGGGTGAAATTGATCGCATTGGACAGCAGGTTGATCAGCACCTGGGACAGCCGCATCCCGTCGCCCACAAGGCGCAAATCGTACATGCCGTGGGTATCGCTCACCAGCTCGACGCCTTTTTCCCGGGCGGACTGGCGCATGCTGCTGACCACATTGTCCACCGTCACGTCCAGCACCATCGGCGCCGCGTCCAGGGCGAACTTACCCTCCTCGATTTTGGAGATATCGAGCACGTCATTCAGCAGGCCAAGAAGGTGGTGCGAGGATACGTCGATCTGAGAGATGCAGCGCTTCACTTCTTCAAAGCTGCTGCTCCTGTCCGCCACCTGCACCATGCCGATGATGGCGTTCATCGGGGTGCGTATCTCGTGGCTCAGGTTCGCCAAAAAGCGGGTTTTCGCCTCGCCGGCCGCCCGGGCCTGACGGATGGCCGCAAAATTATTGAAGATGCCGTTCATCTGCTGGCAATACACCATGAAGGAGGAGTCCAGCTCCCCCGGGGCAAAGTCATAGAATTCCGCCGATTCCCTGGTAACGCCGCCCAGAACCAACCCCTCCAGAACACGGTCGTTGTCCAGCAGGGGCACATAGATGGCGTGGGCCAGCCCCAGGGAGGCAAAGGCGCCTTCCGTTACCGGGGATTCCACCAGCGCCCGGCGCAGCCCCTGGCCCAGCAGCGCCTTAAACAGCGCCGGCGTCAGCGGCAGCGGCTCCATCGGCAGTTCCAGGTTGCAGCTGCCCAGCGGCACCAGATGCTCGGCGGTGGCGTCCAGCCCAAAAAAGACACCCACCTCCAGCTGGAAGATGTCCACAGCGCCCTCGGGAATCAGGTCGTACAGCTCCTCCTGGGCGTGAATATGAAAGGCTTGCTGGGTGAAGCGGTGAATCTGGTTGAAAAAGTCAATCTGTGTGTCCAGCTTGCCACGCATGTTGCGCATGTTCTGTTTTTCGTTTTCATTCCGCCGCGTCTGCAGGTTAAGTTCATCCACCAGCCGCCGCAGCTCTGCCAGCTCTCTGTCTCTCTCCCGGCCCAAATAAGTTCCTCCCGCGTGGTTAGAATGCCGCTGCCCTTACCGGTGCAGCACCAGCAGCGAAGTGGTGTAGGTGTGGAAGGTATTTTTGCCGCTCAGGGGGCAAAATTCGCCAAATCCATACATGCCCAGCCAGGGCGGAACCGTCCCATCCGCCTGCAGGGCGTCCTGCATCATGCCGATGATCTCGTCCTTCATCACCTTGCCAAACAGCGTGCGGCCCCGGGCCAGGCAGTCCGCCTGGAACACCGCCACCGGCGTGTGGCCGTCCAGCTGCTTTTGCAGCTGGGCCAGGGCTTCCTCCTGCTTCGAAAAAATCAGGTCCTCGTCCCGGGTGGTCAGCCAGAACCGGTCGCCTGGCTCCACGGTAACCGAGAGGTACATCACCCCTTTTTTCCTGCCCTGGGCCGCGCCCCGCAGGATGTGGGGGCTGTCGTAGGCCTCTGCCAGCTCCGCCGGCAGCTCGGACGCAAGACCTCCCGCCATGATGATGGACAGGACGTTCTCCCGGTCCGCCTCGGGAATCAAGCCCAGCCGGCCCGAATAGGCCTCCCAGGCAGGCAGGTTGTCAAACTCAAGGATCTGGTTGTTTTCCACCTTGGTCACCGTCATCGGCTCACCGTAGGCGGTGAAGCCGTGGGTGGCTGTGGCCGCCGCTTTGAGGGTTGGGTCCGCAAAGCCGATGGCCCAGGCGCCGTGCTCGGTCAGGCTGTCGCCCAAGTACTGGAAGGTGGTGATGCCCTTGTAATTGTCGGCCGAGGTGCCGCCAAAAACAGGAACATCCCCGCCGAACACCTCGTCAAAGGCCTCCAGCAGCCTGTTGCAGGCCACGCCCAGCCCGGCGCAAACCAGATAGATGAGCGAGGCGCCGGGCAGTTTTTCATGCAAAGCGCGTGCCAGCTCCAGGCCTTTCTCGTAGGAATTGCCACCCTCAAGGCCATCCACGGCGGCGGTGGCAAGCTCCTGCCTCGGGCCGCCCACGGCCATCATGGCCAGGTTGGTCATCGCCTCGCCGGCCCCCTCGCGGCCCACCACTCCGCCGCAGGAGGTGCCCAGCACCACGGCGCCCGGCGCGTGTGTTTTGACGACCGCCGCCACCTTGTCCAGCTTGTGGCCAATGGCCGCATTGACCACCACCACACCCAGGTCGTCCGGAACGGAACCCTCGAAGGCGATTTCGAAGCACTCGTCTATGGCGCGCTCGCTGTTTGCAATTCTTACGCTGGCGGAGTGAAAGGAAAGCATATACGGACCTCCATCATTTATTTATAGAGGGCTGGGCTTTGAACCCCCGGCCTGCAATTAATTGACAACAAGTATAGCATAAAATGGCGTCTTTGCTATCCGCTTTCTTTTCAGCTATTTACATTTTGACGATCCACCATTTGTGCGGGCCGGCCGGCCCCGAAAAAAATGCAATCCCGGCGGCAGAGGCGGGTCAGATTTTCACGCCCGGCAGACGGGCATATTGACTTTCTTCGCCGAAAGACTGTGCTATAATGGGGGTAATCCCACCCGAGAAAGCGAAGAGAGGTGTTTGCCATGGTTGTTCTTAAAAAGTCAGACGTTGAGGAAAAATTCTCACCTGAAAAGCTTGCCCACTCCATTTTGACCGCCAACTCGGAAACCGAGGAATCCCTCGACGTGCAGTTGCTTTTGGCTGAGTTCCAGAACATTGTTGCGGACATGGAGCAGATCACCACCGGGCAGATCAACGTCATCGTGTACGGCCTGCTGTATTCGAAGAGCGCCACCGAGACGCTGGCCCACTACGCCGAGTTCAAGAAATATGAGTGATCCCGGCCTCCCCGCTCCCCGGGCTGATTATGAAAAAAAGACTGTTCATCATCCTTGTTGCGCTCGCCATCATCGCCCTGCTGCTGTGGCTGACCCTGCGGCTGCTGTGGCACTTTTCGGTTAATATTATCCCGCCCATCCCCGCCGCCGTTCCCGGCACCATCCGGGTGGCTTGCGTGGGAGACAGCACCACCTACGGCATGCTGCTGTGGCGGCGGGAAAAAAGCAACTACCCCGCAAAGCTCGGAACCCTGCTGGGCGGGGATTACTCAGTGCGCAACTTTGCCGCGAACTCCACAACGGTGCTCACCACCGGGGACCACCCCTACGTCAGCCACAAGGTTTTTCAGCTGGGCTGCGATTTTGAGCCGGACGTGGTGCTGATCATGCTGGGCACCAACGACGCCAAGCCCGAAAACTGGACCGGCGGCGAGGCATTCCGCG
>JAJDIZ010000151.1 GCA_030266915.1 Ruminococcaceae bacterium OttesenSCG-928-D13
GCGAGCCGCAAGCGCGACCCGGCACGGGCGCGCGGGTAGGGCCTGAAAATCTTCACAAAAGGACCGGCCTGATTACTCAGGCCGGTCCTTTTCGCTGCCTTTTTTGCCTTTGCGCCACTTCACGCACTCGGTGAGCAGGTATTCGATCTGCCCGTTCACGCTGCGGAACTCAGCCTCCGCCCAGCCGGCCAGCTCACTGTACAACGCGGCCGAAAGCCGCAGCGGCACCTGTTTTTTCGCCTTCTCTTTACCGTCCTTGTTGTCTTTTCCATCCAACGGTCCAACCTCCGTTGTATTGTCTTTTTTCGGCCGCTTGCTCTGCCCTAGTACAGGGAACCACTGTTCACCACGGGCTGGGCGTCCTTACCGGCGCACAGCACCACCATCAGGTTGCTCACCATGGCGGCCTTGCGTTCCTCGTCCAGCGCCACCACCTCGCGCTCACTAAGACGCTCCAGCGCAAGCTCCACCATGCCTACGGCGCCTTCCACAATCAGCTGGCGGGCGTCCACCACGGCGGCGGCCTGCTGGCGCTGCAGCATCGCGGCGGCAATCTCCGGCGCGTAGGCCAGGTGGGTGATGCGCGCCTCGATGATCTCCAGCCCGGCGATCTCCGCCTTCTCCTGGATGGCGTCCCGCAGGCTGCTCGCAATCTCCTGGCTGCTGCCGCGCAGGCTCTTCTCGCCGGCTTCGGCGTCATCGGCTGCGTCATAGGGATACTGGCGCACGATGTTGCGCAGGGCCGAATCACACTGGATTGAGAGATACTCGATGTAGTTGTCCACATTGAACATGGCCCGGGCGGTGTTGGCCACCCGCCAGATCACCACGATGCCGATGATGATCGGGTTGCCGAGGCTGTCGTTGATCTTCTGCCGGTCGTTGTTCAGCGTCATGGTTTTCAGCGAGATTTTCCGCCGGGTGGGGCTCACCTTGACCGCCACGTCCCCCTTGCCGGTGGACTGCACCTGCATCACCTCATCGTTGAAGGCGGCCGAGGTGGAGGCAAAGGTCGGCACAGCCATAGAGCTGGCGAAGGGACTTACAAAGTAGAAGCCCTCTCCCTTCAGGGTGCCGATGTATTGCCCGAACAGCGTGAGAACCATCGCCTCGTTGGGCCGCAAGACGCGCAGCCCGGTATAAAGGATAGGCCCGATGATGAATCCATAGAGAGCTCCCACTGCCAGCAGCACAGCGCCCAAAACATGACGTCCGCCCTCGAGGAAGACGACGCCAACCACAAAAACCGCGATGGCAAGGATAATCAGCAGGGTGTTGACAATCAGCACACCCATGCCGCCACGCGCCTGCAGCAGCCGCTCCTCCATTACATGGTTCCGCTGCTCACTCTGCTTTTTGTCCATTTTGATGCTCCCTTCCCGCCGGTGTGTCCCGGTACTTTTGTGATATCATTTTGATATCAATTAGATAATACCGTATCTTTGCAGCTCTGTCAAGCGAATATGCCCGGACGATTTGATTTTTGTGGATAACCGTGTATAATACAAAAGGTAAGTGAACGAAGGCCGGCCCGTAAAACCGCCGGCCATACGCTGTATCATGAAAACCGGAGGTAAGAATATGCGGATTATCCGGACAAAAGACTACCAGGACATGAGCCACAAGGCCGCCGACGTGATGAGCGCCCAGGTTATCCTGAAGCCCAACAGCGTGCTGGGGCTGGCCACCGGCTCCACCCCGCTGGGAATGTACAAAAAGCTGATCGAGTGGAACCGCGAAGGCGGCCTTGATTTTTCGGGCGTTACCACCATCAACCTGGACGAGTACGACGGCCTGCCGGCCGACAACGACCAGAGCTACCGCTATTTCATGCGTCAGAACCTGTTTGACCACATCAATATAAAGCCCGAAAACAACCACCTGCCCGACGGCCTGGCCGCCGACCCGAAGGCCGAGTGCGCCCGGTACGACGCGCTGATTGCCGAAAAGGGCATCGATATGCAGCTGTTGGGCCTTGGCCACAACGGCCACATCGGCTTCAACGAGCCGGGCGACAGCTTCGTGGCCGGCACCCACCGGGTGGCCCTCACCGAGAGCACCATCCAGGCCAACAAGCGCTTCTTTGCCAGCGCCGACGAGGTGCCCCGCCATGCTTACACCATGGGCATCCAGGCCATCATGCAGGCAAAGCGCATTCTGGTGGTGGTCTCCGGCCAGGAGAAGGCCCAGATTGTGCGGGACGCCCTGTGCGGGCCGATCACCCCGGCGGTGCCGGCCAGCATATTGCAGCTGCACCCCAATGTGGTGCTGGTGGGCGATACCGAGGCCCTCTCTCTGATCTGAAACCGCTTTGAATAATCAATTCCGGCCCGCCAGCGAATGCGCTGGCGGGTTTTTTCTTTGCATTTCACCCGCCCCTTCCAACCGGTTACCCCGCCCTGGCAGACCTCTCGCCCAAAACCCCTTGCGAGGAATTCCGCCTCCATGGTAAGCTTTGCCCACGATAAAGCACGCCCCAAGGAGGAGCACACCATGCAGACAAAAACCACCAACTGGAAACGCAACACAGCGGCTTTCCTCTCCAGCCAGGCCATCTCACTGTTCGGCTCGGCACTGGTGCAGTACGCCATCATGTGGCACATCACCCTGTCCACCAAAAGCGGCGTCATGTCGATGCTGTCTGTCATCTGCGGCTTTTTGCCGGTGTTCTTCCTCAGCCCCTTTGCCGGGGTGTGGGCCGACCGCTACAATCGCAAAAAGCTCATCATGCTGGCCGACGGCGGCATCGCGCTGGCCACCGGGGTGCTGGCCATCCTGTGGATGAGCGGCGTCACCGAGGTGTGGCTGCTGCTGGCCACCATGGCGGTGCGGGCCTTGGGCAGCGCGGTGCAGCAGCCCTGTGTGAACGCCATGCTGCCCGACATAGTACCCGCCGAGCAGCTCACCCGGGTGAACGGCATCAGCGGCAGCCTCCAGTCGCTGATCGGCCTGCTCTCCCCCATCATCAGCGGGGCGCTGATGGGCTTCCTGCCAATGCACGGCATCTTCCTGATCGACGTGGCCACCGCGGCGCTGGCCATCCTGGTGATGCTGTTCGCCTTCAAGCTGCCCGTGCTCGCCCCAAAGGCCAGGCCCGAAAAGGGCGCCCAACTGGCCGAGATGAAACAGGGCTTCAACTACATTCGTAAATCTTCTTACCTGCGCAGCTTCTTTGGCTTCTGTGTTTTGATTTGGCTGATGATTGGCCCACTGACCAACCTGACCCCGCTGCAGGTGGCCCGCAGCTACGGTGACGACGTGTGGCGCCTGTCCACCATGGAGGTGGTGTTCGCGGTGGGAATGCTGCTGGGCGGCCTTTTGATCTCCGCCTGGGGCGGGCTGAAAAACCGCATCCGCACCATCGCCCTGGCCGGCGGGGTCATCGGCCTTGGCACCTTCGCCCTGGGCACGCCCGTGCCCTTCTGGCTCTACATCGGCCTGATGGGATTCATCGGCCTGTGCCTGCCCACCCTGAACACCCCGGCCATTGTGCTGCTGCAAGAGCAGGTGGACCCGGACTACATGGGCCGGGTGTTCTCCATGATGTCGATGCTCCAGTCCAGCATCATGCCCCTTGGGCTGCTGGTTTTCGGCCCACTGGCCGACACCATGCCCATCGAGTACCTGCTGATGTTCACCGGGGCGGTGATGGTTGTGCTGGCGCTGGCAATGAACCGCAACCCCACCCTGCTGAAAGCCGGGGCCGCCCGCCAGCCGGAGGGCGCCGACCCCGCCCCCGGCAGCAATAAACCGGCCAGCCCGGCAATGTCCGCTGCGGGCAGCTGCCACTCCCGCCAGATCACCGACCCGGGGGAACTAACCATGCTGAGGGCGCGCTCCGAGGCGGCGATGCGGCGCTAGCCCCGCTGTACACACAAAAATCCCTCCGGCCACTCACAGGCTGGA
>JAJDIZ010000152.1 GCA_030266915.1 Ruminococcaceae bacterium OttesenSCG-928-D13
GGCGGTGTACACGGTGCCTGAAAGGCGCACGGTGTCCCCGGCGCGCAGGGCGGCAAGGGCCGCTTTGTCCAGCGGGGTGGTGAGTTCGTATTGCATGTGTCAGGCTCCCTCAGAAGCTGTAATCACAGGCCCACACGGCCCAGTTTTTCGGCGGCGGTCTCCACATCCGGCACAAAAAACACCGCGCTGCCCTGGTTGCTCTCGTAGATGAAGTCCCGCAGGGCCTTGCTGGTGTAGCCGGAAAAATCCCCCACGATGGCCAGCGGCAGGTTGTAGTTCACAAATTTTTGCAGCACCTCGCCGGCCAGGCCGGTTTTCAGGTCGAAGAAATCCTCGGCCACGTCGGCCTTGTCCACCACCAGCTTCACCTCGCCGTGCAGGTGCCGGGCAGTGCCAATCAGGTCCAGGGCGGAGCGGGTGTCGGCAATCAGCGGCGTATCGGTGGTGTTCACCGCGCGGATGATATCCGCGGCGCCGGGCAGGGTTTCAAATTCCATCTTTGTTTCCTCTCTATTCCAGAAGTGCGAGGCCTGGCCCGTCAGTCTACAAAGGTGACGGCCTCCTCCAGCTTGCGGCGCTTCGGCTTTTTGGCGGCGCCCTTCGGGTATCCCAGCGGGATCATCGCCACCGGGCGGTGGCTTTTGGGCAGGGCCAGGGCCGCGCTCACCGAGGGCTCGTCGAAGGCGCCCACCCAGCAGGCGCCCAGGCCGTTGGCCGCCGCGCACAGCAGAATATTCTGGGTGGCGGCCGCCGTGTCCTGTAGGCAATAGAGCTCAGCGCCCCGCTGCTGGTAGCGCTCGGCCGAGCGCTCCGGCTCAGCGCACACCACCAGCACCACCGGCGCCTCGGCAACGAATTTTTGCTGCCAGGCCACGGCGGCGAGCTGTTTTTTCAGCCCCTCGCCCCGCGCCACATAGAAGTGCCAGGGCTGGCGATTGCCGCCGCTGGGGGCCTGCACCGCCGCCTCCAGCAGCTGGCGCAGCAGCGCCTCGGGCACCGCCTTTTGCAGGTAGCTCCGCACGCTGGTTCGCTGCTCAAATATCTGGTTGTCCATAGCGTCCTCCATGGGTGCTCATCAGCTCAGTCTATCATACCACAAAATATCAGGTTGTGGCGTTTATTTTTTGCCGGTCGCGCCCCTTCGGCCGCCATGAAGAATGCCCTCTTTTGAATATCCCGCTTACAGCACCGTGCTGGCCCGCCGGGTGACATGGCAGGAGATATTCACCGCCACCGGCAGGCCGGCTATGTGGGTGGGGAAGGTCTCGATGGCAAGGCCCAGGGCGGTGGCCCTGCCGCCGTAGCCCGCCGGGCCGGTGCCAAGTTCATTGATGCGGGCCAGCAGCCCGGCCTCCATCTCGGCATACCAGGGGTCGGGATTCGGCACATCCAGCGGGCGCAGCAGGGCTTTTTTGGCCAGGGCTGCGGCCTTGTCGAAGCTGCCGCCGATGCCCACCCCCACCACCACGGGCGGGCAGGGGTTCGGCCCGGCCAAGCGCACCGTCTCCACCACAAAATCCTCCACGGCGGGGCGACCGTCGGCCGGCTTCAGCATAGCCAGCCGGCTCATGTTCTCGCTGCCAAAGCCCTTGGGCACCACGGTCACCTTCACCGCGTCTCCCGGCACAATCTCCACGCTCAGCAGGGCCGGGGTGTTGTCCTTGGTGTTCACCCGGCGCAGCGGGTCGGCCACCACGCTTTTGCGCAGCAGGCCTGTCTCGTAGCCCTCGGCCACCCCGCGGTTCACCGCTTCGGCCAGCCCGCCGCCGCAAAGGTGCACCTCCTGCCCCACTTCGAGGAACACACAGGCCATGCCGGTATCCTGGCAGGGGGGCAGGCTGTTCTCCTCGGCGGCGGCCACGTTCTGGCATATCTCATCCAGCACCCCGGCGGCCAGCGGCCAGCTCTCCCCGGCCCGGGCACGGCCCAACGCCGCCACCACGTCCGGCGGCAGTGCACGATTTGCCTGCACACAGAGCCGCGCAACCGCCCCGGCGATGATTCCCACATCCAGTTCCCGCATGATACCCTTCCTTTTCTTTGCTCTCGCGCATCACTTAACTATATATTATAGCCGATGGCCGGTGCCTTCGCCACCGCAAAATTGTATATTCTCGATCGCAATATACAATTTGTAGCGTTTTTGGTGGTATTTTTGTTAAAATACGGACTTTTGACTGTACGCCCGCACATGAATGTTGTATAATTTATTTCTGTGCGGAACAATCCGCTCCAATGACTGCCGCTTATGGAGGAAATGAGGAAATTATGTCTAGACCTGTGAAGTATATAGCCCTGGCCCTGGTAATCGTGCTGGTGGGCGCCGCTGTCACCGGCATCGCTTTCTGGACTGCCAGCAACGACCCCAATAAGGTTGACCCCGGCCTGTATGTGAACGGCAAAAAGGTGGCGGACCCGCCCACTGCCATCACCATTGGGGAGTATGAGGTCAGCTTTGCCGACTATCGCCACAACTACATGGTGCTGAAAGAAATGTTCGACATGTACTACGGCGAGACTCTCTGGGGCAAGGAGAATGACCCGGACGACACCAACGCCCTGATTTTGCGGGACGCGGTGGAGACCGAGCTTGTGACAATGTACGCCTGGGCGGAAATTGCCAAGGAGCAGGGCATCGAGCTGGACGAGGAAGACCTGGCCGAGATCGACGCCACCCTGGCCGAGCAGAAGGAAACCCAGGGCGCCGAGTTTGAGGCTTCGCTGGCCGGGATGTACCTGGAGAGCGAGGAGCAGTATCTGGCGGTCACCAAGCTCCAGAAGCTGAGCACCAAGGCCCAAACCGCGTACCAGGAGAAGGTGCAGGCCGAGCTGGAAGCCAGCGTGGGCGCCCAGGCCGACGCCGACTACGAGAAGGATTACCTCTCTGCCAAGCACATCCTCATCAAGTTCGACGAAGCCGAGGAGGACACCGAGAAGGCCGAGGCCGACGCGCTGATCCGCATCGAGAACATCCTGCAGCAGATTAAGGACAGCGAGGACCCCGAGGCCACCTTCGACCAGCTGATGAACGAGACCAGCGAGGACACCAACACCGAGGGCAACGTGAACAGCCCCGAAGGCTATACCTTTAAAGAAGGCGACATGGTGACCGAGTTCTACGAGACGGCCAAGGCCACCCCGGTGGGGGAGATCTCCGACCCGGTGAAGAGCACCTACGGCTACCACATCATCCTGCGGCTGCCCCTGGCCGACAGCCAGAAGGATTCGAACCGCACCACAGCCGTCAACGAGGCGGCCAGCCTGCAGGTGGAAACCGACCTTGCTGCCATGAAGGAGAAAATGCCGGTGGTGCCGGGCCAATACTACGACTACTTCCTGCCCGAGAACATCGTCTGATCCAAAGCCTGTAATACAGATAAAAGCCCCCGAACGCATGGCGTTCGGGGGCTTTTTGGTGATCGGCCGGAGGCTCGAACTCCGGACCCTCTGCTTAAAAGACTAATCTACCCGTTACCACTACGTCACTCAAGGTCACACAAAGCCAGCTGTCAAGCGGTTCACGCCGTAGAGAGCGTAACACAGAATAACTCAGATTCACACACGTTCACAACGATAATTTGGGCCATTTTTGAAGGTTTTTTTGAAATTAATGGCTAACGCTCAAAAATGGTTGGCTAATGGTCTAGAAATGCGAATGTCGCACTTTTCAATGAATTATCGTCATTATGTTATAAGCTCAGATATAAGGCCTTCTGATTATTTTGAACAACCAGGAGGCTAATATGCTCGATTATCAACTAAAAGTAAAGCAGATTGTTAAATTTCCACGCTGCCGAATATATCGGCAGTTTATCAGGACACTGATGGAGGACCGGACCATTCGCGTGAGCGGAGAGTCCGGTCTTTTTTTCTTTACAGTACTTTGCTCCTATGCCAACTTCCGAA
>JAJDIZ010000153.1 GCA_030266915.1 Ruminococcaceae bacterium OttesenSCG-928-D13
CGCCGAAGGTGGTGTCCGAGATTTTGGGCCATGCGGATGTAAAGACTACCCTGCAAATCTATTCCCATGTGTTTGACAGCACAGCCCATGAACAGGCCGCCAAGCTGGACGGATTGTTCACAGGGTTGGCACATGAGCCGGAACAGACCCCGGCCCCGGCCAACGCGCATTACCCCAACTTCAAGGGTATGAACAAGAAGGCCCAAAACGCGGCCAGCCGAACGGCGAAGGGTACGAAGGGCGCAAAGAAAAAGCGCGGCCATGCGCGGTGAAGTCTATGGAGCACAGAACTACACCCGCGCCACCCGCGCCGACCAAAGCAGTATTTTGGGCAAAAGGAAAACCGCGAAAGCGATGTGCTTTCGCGGTTTTTTGGAGCTCTCATCCAGAATTGAACTGGAGACCTCATCCTTACCAAGGATGCGCTCTACCATCTGAGCTATGAGAGCATTTAGCGATATTTCGTTGAAATTTTGTGTCCGAACCTATATTTTCGACCCGCGCCACCCGCGCCGACCTTCAAAGCATGAAATTGAAGTGTGGCGCGGTTTTGGCTGGGAGTGTTAGCGTGTGATGTACCGAAATTCAGCAAAAAACTTCGATACATCGGCTGTCATAGCCTATAGAGAGCACTACCTTACCAAGGATGCGCTCTACCGACTGAGCTATGAGAGCATTGGCGACCTGGATGGGGCTCGAACCCACGACCTCCAGCGTGACAGGCTGGCGTTCTAACCAAACTGAACTACCAGGCCACCTATGTGTGGTGCAAAAAACAACCTGCGTTTTTGCAACATTGATAATTTACCACATACGCCCTGAAATGTCAATCGGAAAATCCAATCTTTCCGGCTGATTTTTGGAAAATCAGATTCCAGCCCGACGCGCGTGCCGACATTGGTGTGAAAATAGGCCCGTTCAGTCGCTGTAAATCTCCCGCGCGCCCCGGATGGTTTCGCCCACGGTGGCCTCGATGCTGCGCAGGGCGGCGTCCACGTCCCGGCGGGCGATGGCGTCATACAACCGCGCGACGCCCTGGTACACCGTGTCGGGGCCGTACTTGCGGCCGTAGCGCTCCCACAGGCTGAGCACCAGTATTTCGAAGGAGTTGTAGATCAGGGGAATCAACGTGTTGCCGCTGATGAAGGCCAGCTCGTGGTAAAACCGGAAAGCGCCGTCCACCGCGCCCTGTAAATCGCCCGCCTGGCGGGCCGTGTCGATGGCCTCCAGCAGAACGCGCAGCGCCTCCTGCTGGGCGTTTGTCATCTTCGGGATGGCCAGCTGGGCGGCCAGCCGGTCTAAAACCAGCTTGGTTTCCAACATGGATTTGACCTCCTCCCGGCGCAGGTGGCCGCCGTTGTAGGTCATGATGGCGCGCAGGGTCTCAGCGGTGCCATGGCGGCGGTAATCCCCCACAAAAACACCCACCCGGGGCTTCACCGTAAGGAAGCCCTTGCGGGCCAGCTCCGCGATGCCGGAGTTCACCACGGCGCGGCTCACCTGCATGGACTCGGCCAGCTCCCGCTCGGGCGGCAGCTTCTCGCCCACGGCGAGCCGCCCTGACAAAATCATCGACTCCAGCTCGGTGATGAACAGCTCCTTCAGGGTGGGGGCGCTCAGCTTGGCAAACTCCATGTGGATCCTCCTTCTGTTATTGGTACAGCCAGATACCAGTGCTTATTATATCAAGCAAAACGGCAGATTTCAAGCCCTTATCATTGGGGAAAACAGAGAAAATAAGCCATATTATTGACATTGCTGACACAAACCGATAACATTTTAACGATATGATACCAGGTCACTGGTATGACCAGAAAGAAAGCGGCGGCTAATCTTGTTTCTGGCCGAGCGGCACAGGCTTGATCCGGGAGTTTCATCTAAAGCCCGGTCATCCTTCGATTCGGAACACTGTTCGCTTGCCTTTTTTTACCTGCTGATTGCCAAGGGAGGAAATCCATGAACACCTTTAAAGTGCTGGAAATCAAAGAGAGCGTTTTTGCCGACAACAACCGCCAGGCCGATCTGCTGCGCGAGAGCCTCAAGAAGGAGAAGCTGTTTCTGCTGAACCTGATGAGCTCCCCGGGGGCCGGCAAAACCACCACCCTCACCCGCACAATTGCCGCGCTGAAGGACAAGCTGCGCATCGGGGTGATGGAGGCAGACATCGACTCGGACGTGGACGCCAAAACCATCGCGTCCACCGGCGTAAAGGTGATCCAGCTGCACACCGGCGGCATGTGCCACCTGGACGCCGACATGACGAAGCAGGGCCTTGAGGGCCTTGGCGCCGAAGGGCTGGACCTGGCCATTCTCGAGAACGTGGGCAACCTGGTGTGCCCGGCCGAGTTCGACACCGGAGCCATCAAAAACGCGATGATTTTAAGCGTGCCCGAGGGGGATGACAAGCCCCTGAAATACCCGCTGATGTTCGAGGTCTGCGACGTGCTGCTGGTCAACAAAATCGACGCGATGGCGATGTTCGACTTCGACATGGAGGCCTGCGTGGCGCGGGCGAGGAAGATCAACCCGAACATTAAAGTGATGCCCATCTCCGCAAAGACAGGCGAGGGAATGGACGCATGGACCGATTGGCTGTACAACGCCGTGACCGGGTTCCAGAAGGAAAATGGATGAGCATATCCGACCCATCACCGAGCTATAGACGGAGGAAAGAGATGAAAGAACTGACCAAGATGTGGTTCCCCGAGGGCTACGAGTGCAAGCACAACGAGAAGGTGATGGCCCTGGCCAACATGCTGGGACGCAAAAAGCCCGGCAAGGACGGCTACAACTGGGATGACCCGGAGTATGTAATTCTCGAGGCCGGCATCGATGACGAGATGGCAGAGATCGGCCTTGCCATGGGCTATTTCACGAAGCGCACCGCCGCCGAGGTGGCCCAGATCACCGGCAAGCCCGAGGATTACTGCCACGAGCAGATGATGAAGCTGGCCCAGTACGGCACCTGCTTTGTCAATGTGATTGACGGGGTGGACACCTTTTGGCATGCCGAAAGCTGGATTCCCGGCATCATGGAGATGATCGTGAACAACCTGGACAATGTGGAGAAATACCCGGTGGTGGCCTACGCCATGGAGGCTTACGGCCGGGTGCGCGGGCCTTACAGCGCCGGCAAGTTCCGCCCGGGCATCGGCCTGATGCGGGTGATCCCGATCGAGTCCGCCATCGACGGCAGCAGCCGCCGGGCCTCCTACGAGGAGGTCTCGAAATACCTGAACGACAACACTGTGTTTTCCTGCTCGCCCTGCTCCTGCCGCACCGACCGGGAGGCCATGGGGGAGGGCTGCGGCCACCTGAAGGAGGACATGTGCATCCAGATGGGCCACGCGGCCGAGTACTACATCCGCACCGGGCGCGGCCGGGAAATCACCCGAGAGGAGGCCTTCGAGATTATCCACCGGGCCGAGGAAAACGGCCTGATGCACCAGATTCCCAACATCGACGGCAGCGGCAAAACCCACGCCATCTGCAACTGCTGCGGCTGCTCCTGTCTGTCGCTGCGCACCGCCTCGATGTACCTGAACGTGGACATGGTGCGCTCGAACTACGTCTCGGTGGTGGACAAGGACAAGTGCGTGGCCTGCGGCGAGTGCGTGGAGAACTGCCCGGTGAACGCGCTGCAGCTGGGGCAGAAGATCTGCTCCTCGAAGCCGGTGGTGGATGACATCACCACCACCGTCACCCCGCGGGAGTACGACTGGGGCCAGGACAAATGGAACCCGGACTACCGCACCAACCGCAAAAACGTGGTGGACACCGGCACCAGCCCCTGCAAAACCGAGTGCCCGGCCCACATTGGCATTCAGGGTTACATCAAGCTGGCCGCCCAGGGCAA
>JAJDIZ010000154.1 GCA_030266915.1 Ruminococcaceae bacterium OttesenSCG-928-D13
CCAGAGCAAGGAGCATTTGAAAGAAATTCAGGCCGAGCTTGCCGAAATGCGGGATGACTACTCGGCCATGAAGGCCCGGTGGGAGAATGAGAAGGACGCCATCGCCAAGGTGCAAAAGCTGCGCGAGGCGCTGGAGCAGGTGAACGGCGAGATTGAGCGTGCCGAGCGCGAGTATGACCTGAACAAGGCTGCCGAGCTTAAGTACGGCCGCCTGCCGGAGCTTCAAAAGGAACTGGAAGAGCAAGAAATGCTCGCTGAAAAAACAGAGAGCGACGGTTTACTGCACGATCGGGTGACGGACGAGGAAATCTCCAAAATTGTCTCCCGCTGGACGGGCATCCCGCTGAGCAAGCTGATGGAGAGCGAGCGCGAGAAGCTGCTGGGCATGGAGAGCATCCTGCACCAAAGGGTGATTGGCCAGGACGAGGCGGTTACCCGGGTGAGCGAGGCCATTCTGCGCAGCCGGGCCGGCATCCAGGACGAGGGCCGCCCGATTGGCAGCTTCCTGTTCCTCGGCCCCACCGGCGTGGGCAAAACCGAGCTGGCCAAGGCCCTGGCCGAGGCGCTGTTCGATGACGAGCGCAGCATTGTGCGCATCGACATGAGCGAATACATGGAAAAATATACCGTCAGCCGTCTGGTTGGGGCGCCTCCGGGCTATGTGGGCTACGAGGAGGGTGGCCAGCTCACCGAGGCTGTGCGCCGCAAGCCCTACAGCGTGATACTGTTTGACGAGATCGAGAAGGCCCATCCCGATGTGTTTAATGTGCTGCTCCAGATGCTGGACGACGGCCGCATCACCGACAGTCAGGGCCGCACTGTGGATTTCAAGAACACAATCATCATCATGACCAGCAACCTTGGCAGCGGCTACATCCTCGAGGGCATCAAGGACGGGCAGATTAGCGAGGAGGCCCGCGGCGCCGTTGATGAGCTGCTGAAAACCAGCTTCCGGCCGGAGTTCTTGAACCGGCTGGACGAGATCATCTTCTTCAAGCCCCTGGCAAAGGACGAAATCGGCGGAATAGTGGACCTGCTGCTGGCCGACCTTGCCAAGCGCCTGGCAGGGCGGCAGCTTGCGCTCGAGGTGAACGATGAGGCCAAGCTGTTCATCATCGATTCCGGGTACGACCCGGTGTATGGTGCCCGGCCGCTCAAGAGGTTCATCCAAAGCAAGCTGGAAACACTGGTGGCGCGGTATATTATTGCGCAGAATCCCGCGCCCGGAACCGCGATAAAAGTGGGGATGCGCGAGGGGCATCTGGCTTTGGTGTAAACAAAGCACAGGCGGCTCACACCGGAAATCGCCGCTGAAATCCGCAGTGCAAGCGGGTGGTAAAAACATCCCAAACGATATATATGCCAAAACCCAGCTGGGTGTCTTGTTGCAAAATACAAGAGACCCAGCTGGGTTTTGTTATCAATTACTATAAACGAAGTAGGAATTATATCAGCTGCTTCTCGTAGGCGATGCGCTCGTCCCCGGCGGCGCCGCCCACGGCAAATTCCCGGATAAAGATAACACCGCGGTTGTGGTAACCGTTCTTCTCGAGAAAGCCGCGCATCGGCGCGTTGCCACGGTGGGTGTCGGAGCGCATCCAGCCGTTGCCGGCCTGCCGGCACAGCCCCTCAAGGTGGGCAAGCAGCTTTCCGGTGGCGCCGGTTCCCCGGGCGTCGGGGTGGGTGGCCAGCCGGTGCAGCGTTCCGTAGGGCGCTTCGCTGGCCCAGGCGCCGTCAAAAATTTCCTGATAGCTGAGCTCATCCCCAAAGGTGAGCACGCCGTAACAGACCACCCGGCCATCCAGCGTCAGCACATGGCCCACGCTCCGCCGAATATCATCTTCAATACGCGCATTGTTGGGATAGCCGTTCTGCCACTGGTCCACCCCTTGGTCACGCAGATACTTCTGGGCCTCGGCCACGATGGCCATGATGGAATCCAGATCCTCAGGTGCCGCCAAACGAGCTTCAAAATCCATATATTACCGCCTTTCGTGATGTGCCGCCAAGCTTGCGCAAAGGCGGGCCATCGTTTACAATATTTTTAAGTGGATTGAAAGCAGACAACAGGGAGGCGCGGGTGATCGAGGAAAAAAATGTGTGGGAGCGTCTCTCGCGCCGGGGCCGCCGTGTGGTGGCCGCCGTGGTTTCCTGTGCCATCGCCCTGTTTATGCTGTGGTGGATCAATGAGGTGCCCGCCGGGACAGGGGCCAAGCCGGGCGCGGCCGCCGGTGCCGGGCAGAATTTGCTGCCGGGGAACCCGCTGGATACCCGTCCGATTCTGGTGCTGGACGCCGGACATGGCGGCCAGGACCCGGGCGCCGTCAGCGCGGACGGCAGCGTGCTGGAGGCCGCCGTCACCAGCGAACTGGTGGGGCTGGTGCAGGCCCTGCTGGCGCCCCATGGGGATGAGCTGGTGGTGGTGCGCGCGGGTGAACCGGATGTCTATGCCACCCCGCTGGAGCGGGCCAACGTGGCCTCGGCCTTGCAGGCCGACCTGCTGGTTTCGCTGCATCTGAACGCCGACACCAGCCCCGACACACGGGGGTTTCAGGTCTACCCGACGCCGCCGGGCCGGGTGCACCACGCGGAAAGCCTGCGCTTTGGGGAACTGCTGGTTGAGCGGATGAAAGAGACAAACGTAAAAATACTCGGTGAAAATGGCGTATTTTACGCCTACTATATCGATACAGCCGGCGGCGCTTACAATAAAGTGTTGGTGGAGGCCGGCCAGATAACCGACCCCTGGGACGATGACAGCTTCGGGGTGGTGGAGTACCCGGGCTGCCCGGCTGCGCTGGTGGAGCTATGGTACATTTCAAGCGCCGAGGATATGGCGCTCTTTAATAATGAAGCCGGCAAAGCGGTGATGGCAACCGCGGTTTACCGGACGGTGTGTGACTATTTTGACCTTACACCAAAAGCATAGGGGACAGGCCTGCCGGCCTATGATTCGGCGGCCGCGCCCTCATCCTGCGCGGTGAACGCCCGGCTGCGCTGGCGGCTGGCGGTCAGCAGGGCTTTCAGGCCCTCCCGGTCGCCGTTGGCCAGGCGGCGGCGCAGGTCCTGCAGGCTGTCGACAAAGGTGCCAATCTGCTTTGTGAGTATCGGGGTGTTGGCCAGCAGAATCTCGCTCCACAGGTCCGGGTTGGTGTCGGCTATATTCACAAGATTGCGATAGGAAGCCGCTGAAATGCCATACATCCGGTCGTCCTCTGAGAGATGCATCATCGTAACCGCAAGAATATGGGGAAGCTGGCTGGTTAGCCCCACCAGCAGGTCGTGCTCCTCCGGGCTCAGCACCGTGATGGTTTTGAAACCCAGCAATTCGCCAAGGCGGCGGGCAAACTCTACCCCGGCCTTGGTGTTCTGGCCGGTGGGGGTTACCAGAAAATTCGAACGGTGGAACTGGCTGTTGTCGGCGTGGTGAACCCCGGTGCGCGCAATCCCCACCATCGGGTGGCTTGGGATGAACTCGCAGCCCGGAGGCATCATGGCCTGGGCCTCTGCCACGAAGGCGCTTTTCACCGCGGCCATGTCGGTGACAAGGGCTCCCTGCTTCAAAAGGCCCCGATGAACCCGCAGCCAGGGAAGGATGCGGTCGGGGTAGAGGCCAAGGATCACGCCGTCGGCCTGGCCCAGCGCCCTGCGCACCCCGGTGGCGCTTTGGGCCGAGAGGGAGGAGTCCACCGGGCCGGCCGTGATTCCCTCGTTCACCATGCCGTTTTTCAGGGCGTGGGCGATGGTGTCCGGGTCCCGGTCCAGAGCGGCCAGATGATAGCCCTTGCCGCGCAGGGCAAGGGCATAG
>JAJDIZ010000155.1 GCA_030266915.1 Ruminococcaceae bacterium OttesenSCG-928-D13
TGAATGTTTCTCGATACTTCCTTCCTATCGGAATCGCTGTGCCATTATTCATGTACAGCGTCATGTTTTTTATCTGGCTTACTGCTTTATAGTTGACGATAAAACTTCGATGAGGGTACGCGAACATGGTGTGTGGCAACGCATCATAGATTTTCAAGAGGGTATCCCAGGTAATAATCTTCTCATTTTCGGTCACCACGCGTCGTTGGCGGGCCATGGATTCAATCAGGATAATATCATTCAGCGGGATAATTTTGAGTCCCCGCTCTACCTGAATATGCAGATTTTCCCTCGGCGATGATAGCTTGGAAATGGCGGCATCCATCACCTCAGTAAGCTTTTGCTCGGTGATGGGTTTAACAAGATACCGAAAGGCCTCCGCCTCATACCCCTGAATAGAGAAATCAGGGTATGAGGTCAGGAAAATAATGAGACCCGAATAACCGACTTTACGAAGTTTTTTCGCGGCCATTATGCCACTGTTCTTATTATCGAACCTGATGTCAAGAAAGAGGATATCAAAACGATGCAGAAAAAGACTACTCGTCTTTTCAACTTCTACGTAATGAAAATCAATATTATGCTGATACGAATAAATCTCCAAAAGTTGCTTTAGCTTATGTCGAAGAATCGCTTCATCATCGCATATTCCCAATACAATCATATGAACTGCTCCCTTAATTGTAGAAGGGCGCTATATAAATATCATGATTTACAAACTTTCACTTCGTTTTTGCACCGATTGTTGGAAGTTCATCACCTCATGCCCATATTCTTCATCCATAAGGAAAGACGTTATCATAAAATCTGCTGAAGCCTTGTTAGTGGCAATAGGAATGTCGTAGACGTTGGCAATACGCAGCAACGCCTTCACATCCGGGTCATGGGGCTGAGCACATAGCGGGTCAGGAAAGAACACCACCATGTCAATCGCACCCTCGATAATCTTGGAACCAATTTGTTGGTCACCGCCCAGCGGACCGCTGTTATAGCCTCGCACGGGCAGGCCTGTACGGTCGGTAATCATTTTGGCGGTGGTTCCAGTGCCGCATAGGAAATGCTTTTGCAGTAGCTTTTTGTTCCAATCACACCAATCCATTAGATCCTTCTTTTTGCCATCATGGGCAATCAATGCTATATTTTTCTGCTTTCCGATGGTCAGCGTGATGTACTCATCCATCTCTGCGGCCTCCCGATTTTTCAGCAAGAAAAGGTGCGATAGCATCCATATTGTCTTGCGAGTCATTGTAGATTTTTAGCTTGATTGGTTGCGTCAGATCCAAACTAAAAATCCCCATGAGTGAACGCGCATCCAAAACGTATTGACCGGAGAGCAGTTCAAAATCTCCTTTCAACGCTGTTATTGTGCCAACAAATTCTTGCACTCGCTCGGTTGCTGGCAGAGATATATCCACCATTCTCATCGTGCCCTCCATATCAAGGCTACTGTCCATAATATGCGTCCCTTCCCATGCTTGCGAAGATAATGCTTATCCAGCAACTCAGGTTGCATGGGTGCAATGTCAGGCTGGACTACTTGGTTGTACCAAGCCATGAATGCCAACTCCTCCAGCACCACGGCGTTGTGCACAGCATCGTGGGCATCTTTTCCCCAGGCAAAAGGCCCGTGGCTGGCTACCAGCACGGCGGGCACGGTATCGGGGCTCAGCTTGTCACTATCATCAGAGCCGGCAGCGAATGTTTCCACAATCACTCGACCCGTCTCCAATTCATATTCGTCACCAATTTCAGCGGACGTCATGGGCCGGGTGCAGGGGATGGCTCCGTAGAAATAATCATCGTGGGTTGTTCCCAGTGGTGGGATGGCACGCTACGCCTGCGCATTGATGGTTGCCCATCGGCTGAGGGTGTGAACAATGCCACTGATACCCGGGAAGAGGCTCATTTGTCTATCATATCCCAATTTTCCCATATTCCGCTTCAATGCGATTTGTGCTGTGTTGCCCAACTGTTAAACGTATATTTCCCAACACCCACAACCAGCCTATCATTTCCAGGAATACGAATTTCTGCCTCACAATTAGGCGGCACTTCTATTTCATATTCATACCCATTCGGTGTCTTTTTCCAACCACTCTTCACCCGGCCATATACTGAATCGTATTCTAGCGATATGCCGTCGAGCTGATTGACCGGATTGGGAGCTATGACAAAATGATTTAAGCTGCCATCCAGTTGTATTCCACACACGCAATCGAACAGCCATTGGCAGCAGGCCCCTTTTGAATAGTGATTCAGGGATGCATCCGGCGTCCAGTTTTCCCAAATAGTCGTCGCGCCCTGGTTGACCTGCTGCATCCAGCCAAACTGCGGATTAGTCAGCATTTTGAACGCATCTTCACCGGCGCCGGCTTCAGTTAATAATCTCATGACAAAGGGAGTCGATAAAAACCCGGTTCCGATTTTGAAATCTCGCTCACGATTGAGTTTTTTGATTTTTCCTAACAACTTGGATCGAGCTTGCCCATCAACCAGGTTCAGGCCACAGGGCCGCACATATTTGCACATACGCTTGGACTCGATATTTCCATCTTGAACATAGTAATGATTATATGCTTCTTGGGTTTTATCGGCAACAGAACCATACTGCTGTGCATCCGTATGCTTGCCTAGATATTCCGCCATCTCCGCCATCAAGCGCGCAGAATATGATAGATATGCAGTTGCCTCTTCAGCCATGGGAATCATCATGGCAGCCTTTGGAGGCGCGCAATCGTCCGGCTCAGTCCATTCACCAAAATCCCGACCCGATGCACAGATGTATTTATCATATTTACTATGTTTGGGTTTGAAAAGTGAAAGCATATTTCGCTTTCCCATACGTTGACGGTAAAATCCAAAACATCTTTCCATGCAATCCCAAAACTCGCAAATCAGCACATCATCCCCATAGCGTTTCCAGAAGTAATATGGGATGAGTATTACCGCATCGCCCCAACCCGCGCTGCCTTCCACGGAAAGCCACTCTAATATGGCCGGGCTATGAGGATTGGTCGGATTGATGTTGTAAACCATACCGTTGCTTTTTTGACAATCGGCTATATCGCGCATCCATTTGCGGAAGAATGACCGCTGGTCCATCATAAAGTTGCCCGTGTTGAAAAAAAGCTGGGCATCGCCTGTCCATCCGGCCCGTTCTCTTGTTGGGCAATCAGTGGGGACATCCAGAAAATTGCCCTTCACACTCCAAAAAGTGTTTTTCACGATCTGGTTAATCCCTGCATCAGAAGAGTCGAACTTGAAGGTGGTCACCATACCGCTATATACCGCAATCGCGCTGAAGTTCTCTGCAAGCACTTCCTCGGGCCAGTCCCGCAGCAGTACATACTGAAATCCCATCACAGTAAAGCGGGGTTTGTATCTCTGCCTTGTTCCATCGCAAATAAAGTCATTGGTTTGAAAATGGCTCTTGGTGTACTCGCCCTCCCACGAGATATTGGTATACGAAAAGTTTCCTGCCTCGTCCAATGTCTCTCCGAACACCATTGAGCAACAATGCCCTTTGGGCCCGGTCAAGTTCGCTTCCATATATCCGGCTATGTTCTGCCCAAAGTTCAGCACAATTCCGCCGTCAGGGCAGTGAATCACCTCCGGGCTATCAAATCGCTCCATTTCTAAAACAGGAACATTGTTGGAGCAACACACCACCCCTTCATAGCTGCATTCGAGTGCCCTTCCGGTATAGGATGGGTAAACATTGGAATC
>JAJDIZ010000156.1 GCA_030266915.1 Ruminococcaceae bacterium OttesenSCG-928-D13
GCAGAGCAATTTTGAAGCCCTGCTGAGGCGCAAACTGCCGGCCCCGGCCCCGCTGCGCAGGGGCAGCTTCACCATGGAAAACACCATCCACGAAATGGCCGGCCATTCGCTGGTGATGCGCGTCATGCGGCGCATCATGGCCAAAACCATCGCCAAAATGAACGGCGGCAAAATCGACTTTTCAAACTCCGACTTCCGTATGTCCTACACTTCCTCGGTGGACAGCGCTCTGTTCAGCCTGTGCATCGCCTCCGGCGGCACCATGCCGGAAAACATAGCAAGGGGTATGCTGGACATCGCCAATGGCCATTTGCTGAGGGGCTTGCGGCGAATGGGGAAGCGGGAGCAGAGGCCATAGATTGCTGCCGCGTCGCAGGCGTTCATCTATGCACCGTACAAGACATGGGCGCTGCGAGACAACAGGGGGAAATGATGGCACAATACAGCGCGATTTATCGAGGTAATGAGTTTGTCACATTTCACTTGTTTATGATTTAACTATGCTATTCTTCGCGAGATAGTGAGAATATATAATTGTAGAGTCCAAATTAGTACAATGCATTATGTGTGGGAATACAATCAGGGACAAAAATGCGTCTTGCGGGGAAATATCCCAGCAGGACGCATCATTTCATTATCTGACTAGCGTTTTAGCGCAGAAGGATAAAGACCGTTTTGCGTCCAGGTGAAGTGATAGAGTTTAGCCCAGAAGTAAGCGTCAAGCCAAGCGTCCCGACACAAAAAATGCCGCCCAAATCAGAGGGCGGCGCTGCAAAAGCGTGCTGCAGACCATGGTAAAGAGTTTCCAGGTGGTCCGGGTTGCGTATATCCATGTTCGGAGCCTTTTTTAAGACATACCATGGATAGTTGTATGGGTCCAAGCCATTTTCTTTAGCAGTTTCAACGATGCTGTAGATAATAGCACTGGCTCTGGCGCCACGGGGTGTGTTTGCGAAAAGCCAGTTTTTGCGACCAACCACGAAAGGCCGAATACTGTTTTCTGCGCGGTTGTTGGATATTTCCTGCCTGCCGTCAAGCAGGTAACGTTCGAGATAAGGCCAATTGTCCAGTGTATACCGTACCGCCTTACCGAAAGCGTTTTCCCACCGTTCTGTGCCTTAAGCCACTTCGAAAAAGAGCCGAGTACAGGCTTTGCTTGATTCTGACGGAGTTGGTGACGTTCTTGCGAGGTCATATCTTTGGCCTTGCGCTCAACGGCAAGCAACTTGTGACAAAACTATTCTCTGCTGCGCTAAAGAGCCCTCCCGATCCTTTGAAGTCATGGATTCCAGGGCCTTGTGGAACTTGCGGCAGGCATGTGCCCAGCAATCGATCACCACGATGTCAGTGTGCAGCTCATGGTATCCGGCAAAGCCATCGGTGTGAAGATAGCCCTTGAAGCCTTGCAGGAAATCAGCAGGCCGTTTCGCTTTTCGGTTGGGCTGGTAATCGAGCAGCACAATAGGCACCCTGGCGTCACGGCCGGAGCGATATAGCCACATATAGCTCTTACCTTCGTACGGGCATCGACTAATCGAGCTTATTCAATGGCTGATCACATATGTTTTGGTACTTGCCCCGAGTGCATTTAGCCTTTCTGCTCTATCCTGATAGTCAGATTTCATTATGTATGTTCGGTCGATATATGGCCTCCAAAGCTGCATCAAGCAGAGTTTGCAGAAGTACTTTTGTAATGGGAAATCCAGAAAACGTATACTTGAGACTACTCTATTTCTCGATATTCCGAAGGTGAGATTCCTTCGGATGCCTTAAAGACGCGACTCAAATAAGATGCGCATGAAAAGCCGGTAAGTTCAGCAATCTTTTCAAGCGATAGGTCGGTCTCATTCAAGTAGTCCTTTACTTTGCTGATTTTTTCGGCAGACAGTAAATCTGAGAAAGACATATCCGTGCAAGTTTTGATAACCCGACAGAGATATTGCTTGCTAAGGTGCATTTTGGCGGATATCTCAGCGAGCGTTATTGTGCGATAGTGCTTTTTTATGCTGGACAGTATTTCATAATAATATCGTTCGCTTGTTGATACCGCATGCGGCGTACTGACTTCGTTGAGAGAATGCCTCTGCACCAAGTATATGAAATTCTCAAAATGGTTCTCCATTATTGCTGCGCTATGCTTGCCACCATCCAGTAGTTCTGAAAAAAAACCATGGACAACCGCGTTGAGTTCAGTTCGTCCTTTTTCAGCATGAAATAGCAGATAGTTTGTAGCGGACTCGCCGCGCATAGCTGCTTCAAAAAACTTGGCAGGCCTGCTTGAATGGCCAGTGATCCAACAGAGTATACAATGCCTCCTACTGTCATAACCTTAATTCGGTTGTCGGCATTTACTATGCTTCGCCGCAAATGTGTATCAAACGCAACACCTCGCATGGTCTCGAAAACAGCGCTGGCTAATGTCGCGAAGACCGTTATATAGATTACAATTGCAGTGTTCTTTGCTGCTTGAGACATACCATCGAACCAAGAGGTCGGTACAGCAAAGATGGCAATCACACATAGAGAAACAAGTGCGCCCGCCAAGGTATACGGCCTTGCTTTTCCCCATTTGGAGTGTGTGCGGTCAATAATGAAAGCCATAATCAGGTCTGTCACTGCATCAAGTGCTGTTTTGAATGCCATGCCTCCTGCAATTGCTGCGGCGGCCAATCCAAGGCTATTGGTGCCAAAATAGGTGATTTGCCCAATAATCAGACTGGATATAATGGAGCTGGCGCGCGAGAGTGCAAAACCGAAAGCCTTTTTTTTAGAAAACTTTTCATCTGCGGAGTTCAATAGCATTTGCTTCTTTTCCATTTCCTTACCCCTTTACTCTTGTACAGAGTTACTTGCTACCTAAATCAATAACATAACAGTGGATGTCGTTTACACCTAGTTCTGACTGGAGACGAAGCTTCCCATCTTTATATGAACTATCAACTTCTTCGGCGACTAAAGCAGTATTTGCCATTATTGTTTCTACTTCAATGCGATTGAGGCCTACAGGGGAACCCATTGCCTCCCATTCAACAAGTGGGTTGCAGTGGCATTCGTCAATGCGGTATAGCGTTATATTTTTCGGTTGTGTACTCAACTCAAATATTACGGTATAGCTTTCAGGCGGTTCTTGAACATTCTTCATCCTCTGCCGGTAGACAAACAAGTGCTTTTGGCTGTCACTTTCATAAGCCGATATTTCGACTTCATCATTTGTTATCGGCAAGTCATACTGGCGCGGCCCAGTGGCACTCATGAGCTTAAGTGCGTGAAATTGGGGTTTGGGAATGCCACTAAGCGTTAACAATCCAAACCCTCCAGAAAACTCCTCCGGCACAATCATAAACTCATCAAATATGTCACTAAAGGCCCATATTGAACTTCCGGTCACATAAGGGGCCATTTCTGAAATGGCCTTGACTAAAAAGCACGCGGTCTTTCGTGTATCGCTGCTCGCAGAACCCAGAATCGCATTACAGTTCCACTCTGTATAATACAGGGGACGGTTATCAGAATCGCAGCGAGCTTTTTGTGCACTTAACAGCATCTGTCCCTTTTTCTGCTCGTTCATTTCACTTTTGTCTTGCATAACCTCGCGAATACCATCAAGCACGGTGCCACTTCCGCGTTTCCTAAGTCGTTTCATTCCACCAACCACCGCATCAAACATGAGTTTGCCGAGGAAAACCTCACCAATACCGTCTCCGGGATAAT
>JAJDIZ010000160.1 GCA_030266915.1 Ruminococcaceae bacterium OttesenSCG-928-D13
CGCACATCAAGATCCCGTTCATCCAGGAGGTCAGCATCGTGTCGATGGAGATCTATGGCTTCTCCATTGGCTACAACACCAGCACCGAGGGGGAACGGGAGGACTTCGTCACCTCGGAATCGATGATGATCACCCACGACTACAACTTCGTGAACGTGGACTTCTACCTGGAGTACAGCGTGTCCGACCCGGAGCGCTACCTGTTTGCCTCCGAGGACCCGGTGGAAATCCTGAAAAACCTGGCCCAGAGCTACATCCGGGACACCATCGGCCTGCATGGGGTGGATGAGGTAATCACCACCGGCAAGAACGAGATTCAGGCCGAGATCAAGGAGAAGCTGATGAAGCGCCTGGAGGAGGAGGACATCGGCCTGCAGCTGGTGAACATCACAATCCAGGACAGCGAACCCCCCACCACCGAGGTGAAGGACGCCTTCAAGAACGTGGAAACCGCGAAGCAGGGCAAGGAGACGGCCATCAACGAGGCCCGCAAGTACGAGAGTGAGCAGGTGCCCGCGGCCCGCGCCCAGGTGGACGCCACCCTGAAGGACGCCGAGGCCCAGAAGGAGGCCCGCATCAACGATGCCCGGGCTCAGGTGGCGGTGTTTGAGGCGATGTACGGCGAATACCAGAACAACCCCGAGATGTCCCGGGTGCGGATGTATTACGAGGCGATGGAGGAGCTGCTGCCCGGCATGCGCATCGTGATTGACAGCGGGGACGGCACCACCAGCAAACTGCTGCCGCTGGAAGACTTCATCAGCTCGGGAACACGCTAGGAGAGGGGGAGAATAGTCATGAGTAATGGTATTAATTTTGATTTCTTTAAAAAGAAGGACGAAGGCGGCACCGGCGCCCCGCCGCCGGTGGATGCCGAGCGCAATGAGGCCGGCAAGGTGCTGTTCCGCGGGCTGCGCTGGCGCTTCCTTTTGCTGCTGATTGTGATTCTCGCCGTGGTGCTGTGGAACCAGTGCGTGGTGATCACCATGCCCAACGAGTTCAATGTCATCCAGCAGTTTGGCGAGATTACCCGCGTCACCGAAACCTCCGGCATCAGCTTCAAGGTGCCCTTTATCCAGACCACCCGGTCCGTTCCGAGCGACATGCGCATCTACGACATCCCGATCTCGGACGTGATCACCCAGGACAAGAAGACCATGGTGGCCGACAGCTTTGTGCTGTGGCGTGTGGAGGACCCCACCAAGTTCATCCGCACCCTCTCGGGCAACGTGCAAACTGCCGAGCTGCGCATTGGCAACAACTCCTACAACTCGATGAAGAATGTGATCAGCCGGCTGCCCCAGACCGATATCATCTCGGGCCGTGACACCCTGGCTGTGAAAATCTTCGATAACATCGGCAACACGCTGGACCAGTACGGCGTGAACCTGGTGGGCATCGAGACCAAGAGCCTGGATTTGCCCGACGACAACAAGCAGGCGGTGTACACCCGCATGATCTCCGAGCGGAACAACATCGCCGCCGCCTACCAGGCCGAGGGCGAGGAGGAGGCGCGGATGATCCGCACCGAGACCGACAAGACGGTGTCCATCATGCTGAGCGGCGCCGAGGCCGAGGCCGCCGAGACCATCGCCGCCGGCGAGCAGCAGTACATGGAGATTCTGAACACCGCCTACAACGACCCGGCCAAGGCTGAGTACTACACCTTCATCCGGGCGCTGGACGCGGCCAAGCTTTCGCTGAAGGACGGCGACAACCTGCTGATCCTGACGCCCAACTCCCCGCTGGCCCAGGTGTTCTACAGCGTCGGCTGAGTTTGGTGTATGCAATAAACCGGCCCCGAGAGGGGCCGGTTTTTGTCTGCCATGGCAGGTTGATGCCTATGCCTTGCCTGGCTGCGCGGGCTTTTTGTCAAAAAAGAACACATCTTCAAAAGTTTTGTTGAGGGCGAGACAGATGAGCAGAGCCAGCCGGGCACTGGGCACAAACTGGAGGTTTTCGATGGAGCTGATGGTCTGTCGGGAAACGCCGACGGTGTCGGCCAGCTCGTTTTGTGACATCCGGGTCTCGGCGCGCCACATCCGCACGCGATTGTTGAAGAACAGCCCCTCCACCATGCCGCTCACCAGGTATTGAGGACGTAGGTGACGGTGAATACCAGCGCAGTGAGGACGCCGGCCACCCCGGCGACGAGGAATGCCTTGCCCCGGGAATAGCGGAATTTGCACAGTGCCTCGGTGCCGATGAAAGCCCAGAGCACCGCCTGCAAGCTCTCAGAGGGCTGCCCTTTGAAAAGGTTGTAGACAATCAGCAGCGCAATCAGGCCAACCATGCAGGTGACGCCAACGCCCCGGGCGCGGTTGTCGTGAAAAGCAACGCCCTCGTCCATCGGGGCCGATTGCTTGTTTTTCTCAAGTATTTCATTTCGGTCCATAATAACCACCCTTTCAGCTACCTTGTCGGAGCCACTGAAAGTAATGTATCACTTACTTGGCCGTGTGTCAAGTGTGCACGACATAAAGTGATGCAAACTTGTCAATGTGTAGCACCTGTGTTGCACGTTGGGGTGAAAAAAAGGCCGGTTATTTCCGGCCTGCAAGATTATTTTTCCGGCGGCGCTTTTTCAATCTGCCGAACCGTCAGGGTGCCGTCTGCCACGGTAAATTTCACCTCAAAGCCCGCGAAGGCCATGCCGTACACCCGCTGTGGGTCGTCCTGATAGGGCGGGCGCGGGTCCTGGGCCAGCACGGCGCGCAGTGCCTCGTGTTTTTCCTTTGGCAGCAGGGCCAGCCATTCTTCGGGGATGTCCACCCCCAGGGCTTCCTCGGGGGCCTCGGGCGCAAAGCCGCCGGTGGCTTCGGGGTGGCTGTCCACATAAGGCAGGTAGGGCTTCAGGTCGTAGATCGGGGTGCCGTCCATCAGGTCTGCCCCGCACACATGGATCACCGGCCCGAGGTCGGGCAGCGCCTCGATGCGGTCAATCTCCACGCAGGACAGGCCAATCGGGTTCGGACGGAAGGGGGAGCGGGTGGCAAACACCCCCATGCGGGTGTTGCCGCCCAGCCGTGGGGGCCGCACCGTGGGGGACCACCCCGCCCGTTCGGCCTTGGAGAAGCCCCAGATCAGCCACAGATGGGAGAAGCCCTCAAGGCCGCGCAGGGCGTCGGGGCTGCGGTAGTCTGGCTCGAACACCACGGTGGCGGAAAGTGCCGGCACAAGGCCGCTCTGGCGCGGGATGCCGAATTTCTCCGGGAAGTCGCTGCGGATGCGGGCAATGGTTTTGAGGCTGGTCATGGGCGCTCCTCGTCTATTTGTGCAGATGGTTTGCTTTCTGAATCTCGATGGCTGTGCATCACAAATCATCACATATTTCAGCCGATTCGTCAACGTGCCGGCGCGGCGCATAGTTGACACGCCCTGTCAGCTTTGCTGTGGTATACTGTTTAAAAACAGCACACCGGCTGATGACGAAAGGATACAGCGATGACAGAGAACTGGGACAAGCAGAATGGCACCGTCACCCCCGAGCTGGCGACCGTCTCAACCTTTGTGGCCAGCCCCCTGTGGGACGGGTTTGTGGGCTATATGGCGGATACCTATGGCACCAAGCCGC
>JAJDIZ010000157.1 GCA_030266915.1 Ruminococcaceae bacterium OttesenSCG-928-D13
TCTGCGCCAACCAGATAGTCAGAATGCCTTTTGTCTTTAGCTGTGGGGAACACAGCCGGCCGGCGGGACCCGTTCCTGCCTGCTGAAAATATTGAACCAAGGGGTGCTCGCCATGAATCGAATCCTCGCGTTCTCCCTCGCGCTTCTGATGACAATGCTCGCGGCCGGCTGTGCCGACAACTCAAGCTCCAGTGTGCCGCCTGTCGAATCTTCCAGCGTCTCGGTGCCGGACTCCAGCACCCCCGAGCCTGCGCCTCAGCCCGAGCCGGCGGTTTTCCCGTCGGTGCTCACCGGGCTGCCGGTGCCCGAGGACGAGGTTCCCGGCACCCGCATTGCCGCCGTGGTGGTGGACAACAACAGCCTCACCCACACGTTCCAGCACGGCCTCTCTGCGGCCGAGGTGCTGGTGGAAATGCCGGTGGAGCAGGGGATTACCCGATTCTTGGCCTTTTACGAAAACTATGCCGAGATGCCCACGGTGGGGCCGGTGCGCTCCTCCCGTGACGGCTTTTTGCAGCTGGCCATGCCCTTCCAGCCACTGTATGTCTGCGCGGGTGGCGGCATGATGCACAACTGGTATGCCGACCTGTTCGAACAGCACCACCTGATTTTCGATGACGCCACCGCCCGCCAGCCGGAGCTTGTGTCGGGCACCGCTGACCCTGCCCCTGAGACAACCGCCTTCACCGACGGCGCCCTTCTGGCAGAGCAGGTGGCCGGTCATGAGCTGGACGACGCCCGGGCCTACGCCAGCAGCTTCTTTCATTTCCTGCCCTTCGGGGCGCCGGCCCGCACCCTGCCCGGCGAATCCGCCGAGGCGATGAAGATCAGCTTTTCGGAGGATTACCAAAGCTATTTCGACTATGACAGCGCCACCCACCGCTATATGATGAGCCGCTCGAACAGCAGCACCGGGGCGGACCGGGTGCCCGCCACCGACGCCGGAAGCGGCGAGGCACGGCTGGGCTTCGACAACCTGCTGGTGCTGTTTGCCGAGATGCCGGTTTACGATGCCACCGACGGCCTGCTGAACATCCAGTTTGGCACCGGCGGGGCGGGCTTCTATTTCAGCGGAGGCGGCTGGCAGAAGCTGCGCTGGCAGAAGGACAGCCCCCAGCACACCCTGTGCCTGGTGGATGCCGAGGACGGTGTCACCCCGGTGGAGCTGAACCCCGGCACCACCTACCTGGCCTTTGCCGATGTGGAGCAGGCCGAGCATTTTTCCTTCGGCCCCCACGGCGGAGAGATCACTTTGCGGGAGCGTGAAGCATGAAGATCGTTGTTTTGGACGCGGAGATCGCCAACCCCGGCGACCTTTCCTGGGGCGGCATCTCCGCCCTGGGCGAGCTGACCATCCATAAGGACACCCCCTACGACGAGGCCTCGGTGGCGGCCGCCATCGGGGACGCCGATGCCATCATCCTGAACAAGGTGCCCATCACCGCCGGGGTGATTGACAAATGCCCGAATCTCAAGTATATCGGCATTTTGGCCACCGGCTACAACATCATTGACATCGAGGCCGCCAAGGCCCGGGGCATCGTGGTGAGCAATGTGCCTGGCTACGCCACCGAGGCGGTGGCCCAGCATTCCATCGCCCTGCTGCTGCAGCTGACAAACCATGTGGCCGTCCACAACAAGGCGGTGCACGCCGGCCGCTGGGCCGACCTGGGCCAGTGGTGCTTCTGGGAGGCTCCCCTCTCCGAGCTTTACGGCAAAACCTTCGGCTGCATCGGCTTCGGGGCCATCGGCCAGGCCACCGCGAAGGTGGCCGCCGCTTTGGGCATGCGGGTGATCGCCTGTGGCTCCCGCCCCACAGAGGCGGGCCGGGCCATCGCCAGCTATGTCACCCAGGACGAGCTGCTGGCCCAGAGCCATGTGGTTAGCCTGCACTGCCCGCTGCTGCCGGCCACGGCGGGCATCATCAACCGGGAAAACATCGCCAAAATGCGGGATGGCGCCTTCCTTTTGAACACCGCCCGGGGCGGCCTTGTGGTGGAGGCCGACCTTGCCGAAGCGCTGAACAGCGGCAAGCTGGCCGGCGCCGGGGTGGACGTGACGGCCACCGAGCCGATTCCGCCAAGCAGCCCGCTGCTGACCGCCAAAAACTGCATCATCACACCCCATATTGCCTGGGCGGCCATCGAAACCCGCACCCGCCTGCTGGGCATTGTGGAGGAAAACCTGCGGGCCTTCGTGGTGGGCAGCCCGATCAATAATGTCGCCGCAGCGCATTAATTTTCGTTTCAAAAATCGGGTAAAAATCAGATAAAATGCTATGATAAAGCAAAAAACAGGAGGCCGAAACCATGTGGCAATCCGTTCCGATGCGCCGGAAGGACCGCGCCCTCACCAAGGCCGAGGCTGAGGCACTGCTGGCCACCGGTGAATACGGCGTGCTGGCCAGCGCCAACGGCGAAGGTATCCCGCTGGCCACCCCGCTGAGCTACATCTATAAGGACGGCGCCATCTACTTTCACAGCGCCAAAAAGGGCCAGAAAATCGGGAACATCGCGGCCCAAAGCCGGGTGAGCTTCTGCGTGGTGGGCAAAACCCAGCCCGATTTTGCGAACGGCGACTTCACCACCTATTTCGAAAGCGCCGTGGCCCACTGCACCGCCTCCCTGGTCACCGATGAGGCCGAGGCCCGCAAGGCCCTCGAGGGCCTCTGTGAGAAATACCTGCCCGAGTTCATGGATGCCTTCGACGCCGCGATGGAGAAGTCCTTCAAGGTCACCGCGGTGGTGCGCATCGACGTGGACGAGCTGACCGCCAAGGCCAAAAGGCAAAAGGCGGAGTAGTGCCGCCCGTCCAGCCTGCTAAAAGCACAGAATGCCCGGCCAGCTGCGGCCGGGCATTCCCTTTTTTCCTTCTTTTCCACCCTGTTTCCGTGTTTTTCATTTTTTGACATTAATTTCCATTAACCGGCCCGGCCGGCCATGTTGACGAGCCTTGCGCGGGTATGATAGACTCAGCTCAGGGCCTTTTTTGCGCCCCTGTCATTAATTTTTTAACAATTGAAGGAAGGCGCGCCTATGAAAACCGACCTGATTTTCACCAAGGTGGAGACCGACAAACAGATTGCCATTACCGCAGGCCTGGCGAACACCATCTGGCACGAGTGCTTTGCAAAGCTGCTCTCTCCCGATCAGATCGACTACATGGTGGACAAGTTCCAAAGCGCTCCCGCCATGACCCGCCAGATCCGGGATGAGGGCTACGAGTATTTCCTGGTGGAGATGCCAAACGGCGCCGGTGGCCACACCCCGGGTGCCTATGTCGGCATTCAGGCCAAGGACGGCAAGCTGCTGCTGAGCAAGCTCTACATGCTGGATGAACACCGCGGCAAGGGCTATGCCAGGGATATCATGGCTTTCGTGGAGCAGGCCGGCCGCGAGCGCGGGTGTGTGGGCGTCTGGCTCACCGTTAACCGCCACAACGAGCGCGCCATCGCTGTTTACCACAAGACCGGCTTCGAGCTTACCCGCGAGCAGGTGCAGGACATTGGCGGCGGCTATGTGATGGACGATTTCATCTTTGAAAAATCTCTTTAAATTGCTTTTAAATGGCTGAATAATGCCGGTTAAATCATAATATCACGTATTTTCATCTGTTATCCTGTTTCAACGGATAGATCCGCTGCCCACAACAAGGAGAATGAAAAA
>JAJDIZ010000158.1 GCA_030266915.1 Ruminococcaceae bacterium OttesenSCG-928-D13
ACAATGCGCTGGGCTAATCCCTCGGCAATGGCCGTTTTGCCCACGCCGGGTTCGCCAATCAGCACCGGGTTGTTCTTGGTTTTCCGGCTGAGTATCCTGATCACGTTGCGAATCTCGGCATCCCGGCCGATCACCGGGTCCAGCTTTTGGCGGCGGGCCAGGTCCACCAGCTCCTGGCCGTATTTACTCAGCACATCGTAGGTATCCTCGGGGGAGTCGGAGGTGACCCGGGTGTTGCCCCGCACGGTGGCCAGGGCGGCCAAAAACTTGTTTTTTTCGATGCCAAACACCCGGAACAACTCGCGCAGGCGCTCGTTCGGGGCGGCAATCAGCCCCAGCATGATGTGCTCCACGCTGACAAACTCGTCCTTCATGCCCTTGGCCTCTTTTTCGGCGGCAAGCAGGGCCTTGTCCAGGTCCTGGGTGATGTAGATTTTGTCGGCCTCGCGGCCGCTGCCGCTCACCTGCGGGAACCCGCTGATTCCCTCGGCCAGGTCCACCTCAACATTGCCCGGCTCCACGTCTATTTTCTTGAACAGCTGGGCGATCAGGCTGTTTTCCTGGTCCAGCAGGGCATAGAGCAGATGGTCCTGCTCCAGCGTTTGGTTTTGATATTCCAGCGCCATGCTTTGGGCCGCCATGATGGCGTCCCGGGATTTTTGTGTGAATTTTTGCAGATCCATAGTTATATTTCCTCAAATAGCTTTCATTAAAATCAAATCATTGCCTGTTGTCTATTTTCTCATGAAGCAGTCGCTCATTCGGCTGATTCGTGTTGATGCAGGCGTTAGAAAAATCCACCGAGACCGTCCTGAGGGTGGCTCAGGTAGATGCGTTCCGTCTTGGAAACAGCCTCGGCCGCGTTCTCACAGTTATCCATGAAGGTGCGCAGGCAAAGGTCCAGCCTTTCGATGTAGGCCGCAATGGCCGCCCCCAGCTGCTCGCCGCCGGCTGTGCCGGGCGGGCGGCGCAGCGGCCGGACGTACCGCTTGGCCTGCCGGTCCGCCGCCGTTTCGGGCGGGGGGCTCTCCAGATATCGGCTTTCGAGCACACCCCATAGCTGGAAAAAGTGGTTGAAATAATCCAGCAGTTCGCTGTTTTGGCTGCGCAAACTGACCCGCAGCCTGCCGAGGGTCTCGGCATCGTCCTGCAGCGCCACGGTATAGCTCAGGGCCGGGTTGTACTTGTAATTCATCGCGGTGCGCAGTGTGAGGCTGCCCGCCGACGCGGCCTGGGGCCGCAGCCCCTGGTTGCCCGCCTGCTGGCGCAGGGCCTCCAGAATCTGGCTGGCCTGCCTCTGGGGCGAGGCGGCGCCGGCATACTCCGCCAGAATGTGGTTCACCAAGGCGGAACGGCTGTAGCCCTGGCGGGCGGCCAGTTCATCCACCGCGGCCACCACCTCGCTGGAGAGAATCAGGCTGTATACGGTTTTTCCCATAGGCGTGTGTCTCCCTTGTAATGATTATATTGTAGCACCAAACCTCATATTTTGTCAATAATATTATATAATTAATTATACAGATTTATTTTTCGATATTAATTACAAACGCAATAAAACGGCCATCAAAGGATAGCCGTTTGCGATTTATGTCTAATTTCTAAAGATTAATCCTCGTCCTCGGTCTCCGTCATCTGTGAATCTGTCTCTTCCGCTTCCTCGTCGGCCTCATCCGTTTCACCCGAAGCGCGCTGCCGCAGGGTTTTTTCAATTTTGAAGGTGCTGTCCACCTTGGGCCATATCCACATCATGTTCAGCAGGGTGGGAATGGTGTAGCCAAACACCAGGCTGATCGGTATCAGCATCGGGAACAGCAGCATCTGCGCCGCCACAAGGCCAGCGCCGAGAATGGCCCCCACAAAGCTGCGGGGGGCGTTGCCCAAGGCCAGAAGCAAACTGTTTTTCAGCAGGCCGCCGGATTTCAGCTCCAGATAACCCGTCTGCAAAAAATAGTAGGGCGCTGCCATGTGGAAAACGATGATTGAAAACAGCAGCAGGGCCAGCATCCACATCGAGGTTTCGCCACCCGAAAAGAACACGAATGAAAAGGCCTGCGCCCCCACAACAAGCCCATAGACGAGGCCCGGTATCACAGAGCTTTTGAAATTTTCTTTGAAAAGACGTCTAAAATCATGCCAGATAAAGCCCGGATCGTCCCGCAGCATCTTGGTGATCATGTAGGTCATGGCTGTTTTGGCCGGGCCAAGCGGAATGCAGGCAATCAGGGCCAGCACGCCGAAGATCAAAAACCAGGCGGTGCCGATCCCGATCAGGCTTAAAAGCAGCAGGGCCTGGGGCAGCAAAATGCAGAGCTGGTAGATCAGGTTCAGCTTCACCAGGTTGCCAAAATCCCGCACCATCAGCTCGCCAAACCGGGCAAAACCGCGTTTTCTTGGCGCATTCTTGGGCACGCCCGGGCCTGGCTTGTTGAAATCTCGTTTGAATAATGCCACAGCTTATCCTCTTTTCAGTTTCCGGCTCCGCCGCGCCGTTGATATGGCAAACCCGTCATCCACGGGATTTCCAGAAAATCCAACCAAACTCAGGTGCAAATCAGCAGTTCTTTATTATGCACCTTCACCAGCACCTCCTGCACCTCGCCGCCGAACTCTCCGTCCAGCGTCCAGGGGATGGCCTGGTCGGTAGACAGCTTGAATTCCCTGCCCCGCACCACCGTCAGCAGCGGGGAGGAAAAATCGCCGCTTGCCACCGCGCTGTACAGCGTTGCCAGGTCCGACAGGTTGTGGGGCTGGCGCACCAGAACCATCTCGAACAGCCCGTCATCCATCTGCACGGTGTGGCCGCTGTCCACATGGAAACCGGCCACCGAGGCAGAGTTGGAGACAAGGCCCAGCAGGTAGTCGTCCTCAAAGACGCCCTCGTCGCACTCGCAGCGGATGTGGGTGGGCTTCAGGCCCGGCAGCCGCTGCACCCCCTCCAGCAGGTAGGCAAAATAGCCCAGCAGGTTCTTGATGTTCTGGGGGGTTTTGTAGGAGACGTCGGTGAAGGCCCCAAACCCGGCCACATAGGTGAAGGCCCGGTCGTTGAAGGTGCCAAAATCGCACTGGTAGATGCGCTTCGGCTTGATGATGCGGTCCACCGCGCTCAGCATGTCACTCTTTGGAATTTGCAGCGAGGTGGCAAAGTCGTTGGTGGTGCCGCCGGGAATATAGCCCAAAAGCGGCTTCGGGCGCAGGCCCTTCATGCCGTCCACCACCTCGTTCAGGGTGCCGTCACCGCCGCAGCACACCACAAGGTCACAGCCGGCGGCGTGGTCCCGGGTGATCTGGCGGGCATGCCCGGCGGAGGCCGTGGGCCACACGCACATCTCGTAGCCGGCCTCGCTAAATTTCACCAGCATTTCCATCAGCCGGGTTTTAAGGCGGCCTCCCGCGGTGTGCGGGTTAAAAATGAACAACATTTTTTTCATATTGCTGCCCTTTTCATTCATTTTCTGCTGTATTATATCATCTGGCCGCAAAAACTATTTCCCGATTTCCGACAGCTCCAGCCCCTTGTTGTGCTCGGTGGCCCAGGCCACGTTCCAGGCGCTGGTGAACAGGATCAGCGGGTTGCCCTTCAGGTCCTCCACTCGCTTGGAGTCGCTGGTCAGGTCCAGCATGGCCACCGGGCCGTCGC
>JAJDIZ010000016.1 GCA_030266915.1 Ruminococcaceae bacterium OttesenSCG-928-D13
TTACAACCGTGGCAGGACGGCTGGGCCATGCTTCTGCGGCTACTACCACGAAGATTTACGCTCACGCCATACAGAGTGCGGATGCGGCGGCAGCGGAGTTGTTGCAGAATCTTCTGGCCCCGCAAGTATCGGGAAGGCAAGTAAATGGAGGGTGATAAACCATGTCTTTAGTAGACACTTACAGAAATAATGCACAGAGAAAACAGGCTGACATTACAAAGCTATCGCAAGACAAGGCCAAAGAAAGCTCTAAGATAGCCACATTGCGCGGTAAAATAAATTCAGCCAATTCCGCGATTGCTCGTACTAAAACACCTTCTACAATCAGATCAAAACAAAATGAGATCGCGCGCGCAGAAAAAGACATTGCCGCCTGCGACAAGAAAATAGCTGACATTGAGAGGAAAATAGCACAAAAGAGAAAAGAGGTTGCAGCAGAAGAAAAGAAAGTGCGTAACGAAGAAGATAAGGAGCAAAAAAAGCGTGATGCTGCTGAAAAAAGACGTATTCAAGAGAGCGATCGACAGTTGAATCAAATAAACACATCAATATCCCGCCATGAAAGAACACAAACAAGTATTATTAACGAGATTGAAAAGCTGAAATATGTACCTGAAATAATAACTGTTCTTTTTATGGCGTCAAACCCAGTTGGGTCAGACCATCTTCGTTTAGACGAGGAAGCACGAAATATACAAGAAATGATTCGCAAGTCCAAGCATCGTGACTCGGTAAAGTTTGATAGTAGGTGGGCTGTTCGTCCTCTGGATATTTTGCAGGCAATAAATGAGGTTAATCCTGATATTGTACATTTTAGCGGTCACGGTGCAGAAACGGGTGATCTGGTATTGGAGAATCAGGATGGCAATGCGAAATTTGTAACCAAAGAAGCCATAACACAAACTATAATGGCGGCTTCGGATAAGATAAAGATGATATTTTTCAATACCTGCTTTTCCTATGAACAAGCGCAGGCGGTGGTTACACACGTTGATGCTGCAATCGGAATGCTTGATTCTGTCGGCGACAAGGCCGCACAAGTTTTTGCGGCTCAATTCTATTCAGCTATTGGGTTTGGTCTGCCACTGCAAAAGGCGTTTGACCAAGCAAAGAGCGCGCTGTTACTTGAAGGTATTCCCGAGGACAACACACCGTATTTGTATGTTAAGGATGGGCTAGATGCCTCAGAAGTATATCTTGTGCGCCCGGAGTTATAATTCATTTATCGCATGATTCAAAACGCAATAAACACCAAATAAACACCAAGCACCCCAAATTGAGTGTTTACCGCAAAAGCAAACCGCCTAGAATCTTGCGATTCTAGGCGGTTTTTCGTGGTTGCGGGGGCAGGATTTGAACCTACGACCTTCGGGTTATGAGCCCGACGAGCTACCGGACTGCTCCACCCCGCGATATAGGCACCTCACTTGAGGTGCTTTAATATAATAGCACACATTCCCAGTTGTGTCAAATCCCTGCCACATGGCCTGGCGGTGGTTCAGCCGTTTTGCTATTCATTCGTAGCTATCCAGGCGCCAGCCCGAGCTGCACCCGTATCTTTGTCAGGGTCTCCCCAATGGGGGCGGCGATCAGCAGGTCGGCGGCGGCGTCCTTATGGGTGGGCTGCTTGTTGATCACCACAAGCCTTTGGCCGGTGTAGTGGTCCACAAGACCGGCCGCCGGGTACACCACCAGCGAGGTGCCGCCGATGATCAGGGCGTCCGCCTCTGAGATGGCCTTCACCGCCCGGGTGATGGCCCCGGTGTCGAGCCCCTCCTCATACAGCACCACGTCGGGCTTCACCCGGCCGCCGCAGGCCGTGCAGACCGGCGGGCCGGGGTTGTCCAGCACGATTTCGGCGCTGTAGGCGGCCCCGCAGCTCTGGCAGAAGTTGCGGTGGACGCTGCCGTGCAGCTCAATGACATTTTTGCTGCCGGCGGCGGTGTGCAGCCCGTCGATGTTCTGGGTGATCACCGCGGTCAGCCTGCCAGCGGCCTCCAGCTCCGCCAGCTTCTGGTGGGCGGCGTTGGGCCTGGCCTCCAGGCAGATGACCTTATCCCGGTAAAACTCGAAAAACTCCTCGGGATGGCTGTCGTAAAAGCTGCGGCTCAACATCTGTTCCGGCGGGTATTTGTAGCGTTGACTATACAAACCGTCCACGCTGCGGAAGTCCGGTATACCGCTTTCGGTGGACACGCCTGCCCCGCCGAAAAAAACGATACGCTCACTCTCGTCGATGATGCGCTGCAGTGTTTGGATGGTCTCATCCATCGCCCCCGCCCCCTTTGCGGTTATGAGAAGTAGTACAGGCTGGAGTTGCCGCCGTACAGGGAGGTCGGGTCCAGCGTCTCGTAGCCCAGACGGGCCTCGTAGTAAACCGAGGCCTTGCTGGACCAGCCCTTCGCCGGGGCGGCAGCGATCTTTTGGTCCTTAGTGACGGTGTCCCCAACCTCGACCTCAAGATCGGTGACGAAAAAGAACAGGCTCTTCAGGCCGCCGCCGTGCTCGATCACTACCACGGTGCCCATGTTGTCCGTGTCCTCGGCGAAGATTACCTTGCCGCCGTTCGGCGCCACCACCGGGGCGCCCGCCTCGGCGGCGATGCCAAGGCCGGACTGCCGCAACGAGCCGGACACACTGGAGGCGTAGGTGGTTTGCCCATAGGGCACCGTCACGTTGGCCTTGACGGGCATCGAGAAAAGCCCGCTCCACAGCTTGTTTTCTTCCCAGGTTTCGAACAGTGGGACGATCTTCTCGCTATACTCCCGGTAATCGGCCGGGCTGGCGCTGGCCACGTCCGACAGGCGCACCGGCTGGCGCTCTTCCTCGGGGATGGCCGGGTCCTCCTCGACCTGCACCACCAAACTCTCCACCGGGAAGCTGGTCTCGATTACCCGCACCGTGGCCTCCCACTCGTACTGGCCGGCGGTGACCACCAGGCTGTACAGCGCCGGCTCCCGGGCGTGGCCGATTGGCACATAGGCCGTCATGATGCCGTTTCCGGTTTGCATGAAGCACACCTCGCCGAGGCCGGTCTCCGCCTTGGGCACCATGCCGGTGGGCAGGTTGTACACCCGCAGGGCCATCAGGTCCCCCTGCTGCACCCACTCGTCGCTCACCTCAAGGCGTGGCTCCACCGCCACCGTGAAGCTGCACAGGTAATGGATGGCACCCCAGCCCCGCTTGCCCTCCTGGCTGCGCTCGCAGGCCAGCTCCAGCTTGTAGCGGCCGTTGTTTATGAACTGGTAGGCCGCAAGGCCCGGGCCATCGCCGCTCCAGACCTCCTCGTTGTTCAGCAGCAGCCGGGCGTTCACCTCATAGCCGGCCGGCGCCTCCACCGTGAGGTTGGGGACGCTAAGGGAGGCCACGTTGGGGCCTTCGATGGGCGGATAACTGAAATCCCGGTAGATCACCCCGCCAAACACCGGCTCGTGCCAGTCGTACCCGGCGGGCGCCACCTCCTGGCCCATCACCAGCAGCTTAGGGGCGGGCACCGAGCTTTCGTCGGTGGTGTAGTAGGCCACCCCGGCCATCACCCCGATGGTCAGCGGGATGGCCACCAGCAGTGCGATGATTACAATTAAAAGACGCTTCAATCCGATAACCCCTTTACCGAGCATCTGCCCAAAGGCAGTTGGAATTACAAACAACACTGTGCCGCGGTCCGCCGGGGATGCCGCCGCGCATTCCCTTCGGGAACGCCCGCCACCCTCCCCGGCTGGCTTGGTACCTATCTTACAGATATTCTTTGCAGCTTTTTTCAGCTTTATTATTGTATCATATCTTTTTAATGAAACCAACCGGCAATCGGGAACCGTGTGGATCACCCTGCAAACTGTGAGCAAGGCGCGGCAAAGATTAATGGAATCATCACAAATGCCAATGAAATACTTAACCTGTGGCGGGCCGCCGGTGTGTATGATGGGTACAAAAGAAAGGGCGGACAGGATGCGAAACACAGGAGAAGGTATGGAGAAGCATACAAAGGTAAGGCGGGCCATCGCGTTTTATACGCCGCTGGTTTTGTATTTTGGATTTATCATTGTCTTTCTTGTGACCAGGTTTTTCCTGGTTTACCTGATCACCGGCAATGCCTACATGAACCCGCAGCGCCTGCCGAGGCAGTACAATCTGGTTCCCTTCGCGACGATCGGTGCGTATATTAACCCAAGCCGCCAGCGCTTTGCCTTTCTCGATGTGATTGGCAACATCCTGCTGTTTGTGCCTATGGGCGTCTATATCCATGCGCTCTCCCGCGGGAAAAAGCTGTGGCTCTCGGCCCTTTTGTCGCTTTTGTCAACCGTCGTTATCGAAACGGCGCAGTTTACCCTGGCCACAGGCTCCTTCGATATAGACGACATATTGATGAATTTCATCGGCGCGCTGGGCGGGGTGTTGATTTTCCATCTCATTTACCGCGGCTGCAACAGGGACGCCGCTGCGTCGGGGCTGGTGCTGTCGGCGATAAGCGTAGCGGTCATCCCGCTGCTTGGGGCGACGGTTTTGCAGTATATGCTGTGGATTCCCGCGGCCGTTCTTGTTCCGGCCTGTGTCGTTGCCTTTGGGGCGGTGGACACCGCCCTGTATTTTTTCCTGTACCGCCGGGAGTCCAAAGCCATCCGGACGGTGTACCTTGTTTCCTGCATCGTGCTGTGCTTTCTGTTCTTTGCTGCCGTTGTGCCGATGGTGGGCCCCTAGCCGCCCGCCGCCCGCCGGTTTTCAAAGCCCGAGATATACAAATCCCTGTGGTTTGTGGTATTATATATAGGATAATAGCAGCAACCTGCAAAGCAAGGGGATGAACGAAATGAAACGTGAGACCATCTACAATTTATACCGCAACCCGCCGCAGGACGGCGCCAAGGTGACGGTGGCCGGCTGGGCCCGCACCGTGCGGGACTCGAAGAACATCGGCTTTCTGGAGCTGAATGACGGCTCGGCTTTCAAGAGCCTGCAGGTGGTGTTCCAGCGGGACAAGATAGCAAACTACGACGAGGCGGCAAAATCCGGCGTGGGCACAGCCTTCCGGGTGGAGGGCACCGTGGTGCTGACCCCCGGGGCCAAGCAGCCGCTGGAGGTGAACGCCGATTCGATTGTGATCGAGGGCGCTTGCGAATCGGACTATCCGCTGCAAAAAAAGCGCCACACCATGGAATACCTGCGCACCCTCACCCACCTGCGCCCGCGCACCAACACCTTCACGGCGGCCTTCCGGGTGCGCAGCGTGGCGGCCTTTGCCATCCACAAATTCTTCCACGAGAGCGGCTTTGTCTACATCCACACCCCGATTGTCACCGGCAGTGACTGCGAGGGCGCCGGCGAGATGTTCCGGGTGACCACCCTGCCCCCGGTGGACCCGCCGATGGCCGAGGGCGAGGTGGACTGGAGCGAGGACTTCTTCGGCCGGCAGACCAACCTGACGGTGAGCGGCCAGCTGGAGGGCGAGGCGATGGCCCTGGCCTTTGGCAAAATCTACACCTTCGGGCCCACCTTCCGGGCCGAAAACTCCAACACTCCGCGCCACGCGGCCGAGTTTTGGATGATCGAGCCGGAGATCGCCTTTGCCGACCTTGCGGATGACATGGACTGCGCCGAGGCGATGGTGAAGTACATTGTGGAGTACGTGCTGGAGCACTGCCCCGACGAGATGGACTTCTTCGGCCAGTTCTTTGACAAGGGCCTGATGGACCGGCTGACCAACCTGCTCACCTCGAATTTTGAGCGGATTACCTACACCCAGGCCGTGGAGATTCTCGAGAAGAACAACGACAATTTCCAGTACAAGGTGAGCTGGGGCGCCGACCTGCAAACCGAGCACGAGCGCTACCTGACCGAGCAGGTGTACAAAAAACCGGTGTTCGTCACCGATTACCCGAAGGACATCAAGAGCTTCTACATGCGCCAGAACGACGACGGCAAAACTGTGGCCGCGGTGGACATGCTGGTGCCGGGCGTGGGCGAGCTGATTGGCGGCAGCCAGCGCGAGGAACGCCACGACCTGCTGGTGGCCCGCATGCAGGAGATGGGCCTGCCCACCGAGGACTACCAGTGGTTCATTGACCTGCGCCGCTACGGCAGCGTGAAGCACGCCGGCTTTGGCCTCGGCTTCGAGCGGATGATCATGTACCTCACCGGTATCCCGAACATCCGCGACGTGCTGCCCTTCCCGCGCACGGCGGGCGGGTTCTGACAAGATTTTTCCGGGCTGCCGGCAGCCGGCGGCACCGCGCGAACAGCAAGCACACCGGGGGCCGAGATGCCCCCGGTTTATCATCTGCGCAAAAAGCCTGCGCAAAAAGGAGGTGTGGCCGGTGGCCGAAAAACTGCCCGCCGGGGCGGTAGCGCCGCTTTTGCTTGAATGGTTTCACCAAAACCGCCGGCCGCTGCCCTTCCGGCTGGACCCCAGCCCCTATCACATCTGGATCAGCGAGATCATGCTGCAGCAGACCCAGGTGGCCACCGCCCTGCCCTATTACGAGCGGTTCATTGCCGAGCTGCCGGACATAGCGGCCCTGGCCGGCTGCGACGAGGGCCGCCTGTTGAAGCTGTGGGAGGGCCTTGGCTACTATAGCCGGGCCCGTAACCTGCAAAAAGCGGCCCGGGTGGTGATGGAGCGCCACGGCGGCGAACTGCCCGCCAGCTACGAGGCCCTGCTGGCCCTGCCGGGCATCGGGCCCTACACCGCCGGGGCGGTGGCGTCCATCGCCTTTGGCCTGCCCGAGGTGGCGGTGGACGGCAACGTGCTGCGGGTGATGGCCCGCCTGACCGCCGACGATGGGGATATCGCCCAGCCGGACGCAAAGCGGCGGCTTGGGGCCGAGGCCCGCCACCAGCTGCCGCCGGATGCCCCGGGCCCCTACAACGAGGCCCTGATGGAGCTGGGGGCGCTGGTGTGCGTGCCGGGCACGCCCCGCTGCGGCAGCTGCCCGCTGGCCGGAATTTGCCTTGGTTTTGAGCAGAATATCGCCGAAAAGCTGCCGGTGAAGGCCAAGGCCCCGGCCAAAAAGGAGCTGCCGGTGTGTGTGCTGCTGGTGCGGCGTGCCGGGGACGGCGCCCTGCTGCTGGGCCGCCGCCCGCCGGGCGGCCTGCTGGCCGGTCTGTGGGGGCTGCCCAGCTTTGAAGGGAAATTCAAAAAGGCCGAAGCGGCGGCCCTGTTGGCGGAGCTGCTGCCCGGAGCGGCCCCGGGCAGGGCCCTGCCGAAGGCGGCCCATGTGTTCACCCACCGGGTGTGGCGGCTGTACGGCTGGGAATGCGCCGCCCCGGCGGGTGCGGCGGCCCCGGCGGGCTGGGTGTTTGCCGCGCCCGGCGAGCTGCGGGGCGCCTACGCGGTGCCAGGGGCGTTCCGCGCCTACATCCCGGCGGAACCCTTACAAAATAATTACAAAAAAATTGACGCTGGTGGCACCGTTTGACAGAATCGCGGTTGTATTTTGCGAAAAAAACCAGTATAATGATGGCACCATGTGGCTATTACCGATAGGAGGTACACCATGACGGGTGCAGGGCAACTGGGTAAACACTTGAAATTTGCGAAAAACAGCCTGAGCGGGTTGAAGCGCAGGGTGGGCAGTATGGGCAAGGCCGCGGTGGCGGCGATAGCCGGTGCGGCCTTGGTGGCGGGCAACGCAGTTAGTTCCGCCGCCGACGGCGCCGCCAAGCTGAAAGACCAGGCTTTCAACAACAACAAGAAATCCCGGGAGGTTATCGAGATGAAAAAATCCACTGTAGTCGCTTTGCTGGTGGCGTTGGCCGCCGTGGCCGGGGTGCTGGGTGCGCTTTACTTCTACGTGCTGCGCCGTGAAAGGGAACTGGACGAGTACGAGCAGCTGCTGTTCAGTGAGGATTTCAACGACGACCTGCTGGATGACGCGGCGCCCGAGGATGCCGAGGACTGAGCCCAAAAAAAACAGAGCCGCCGGGGTTTGCCTCCGGCGGCTTTTTTGCGTCCTTTTTTGCGCTGATTCGGGCCTCAGCGGGGTTTTTCCAGCAGCAGGGCCAGGGTCTCGCCGTCCTCGGCATAGGGCGCGCCGGCAGCGTCGCCGTAAAGGGCCAGCACCGTGAATCCGGCAGCCTCGGCCTCTTTGGCCAGTGCCTGCGGGGTGAAGTACTGGTTCCAAATCAGGGTGGTCTTCATCTCCCCCTCGGTGAGTACCACGGTTTGCTCCAGGGACACCCGGCCCGGGTATTTCAGGTTGTTTTGCAGGGCCAGGTGGGGTTTCTCGCTCCAGAAGCCGCCCGCCGGGAAGCGCCGCCAGCTCTGCTCCTCCCTAAAGCCCGCCAGCTTTGCCGGGGTGAACACGTCCAGCAAAAAGTGCCCGCCCGGGGCCAGCGCCCGGTGGATATTGCCCATCAACATGCCGCGGTTTTCTGGCGACAGGGCGCCATAATCGCAGTAGATCAGGATGGCCGCGTCGCACACTTCGTGGGCGTCCAGCTCGAGGTAGTTCTCCCGCCGGTAGCTGATGGCGAGGCCGTCCAGCTCGGCCTGGGCTGCCGCGAAGGCGATGGACCGGCGGCTCAAATCCAGCCCGGTGGCGGCGTAGCCCAGCCTTGCCAGCCGGCTGGTGTAAAGGCCCGGCCCGCAGCCGAAGTCCCACAGGCGGGGGTATTCCGCCGGGGGCATCGTGTTGGCAATAAAAGCAACCGAGGCGTCGATCACCCCGGGTGTGCGGGAGGCGCCGGAAAAGGCCGGGTCCAGGTGGGCGGCCAGCATCTGCTTCGAGATGTGGTCATCGTCCCAAAAAGGCTCGGTGTTCGGCTCAAAAACCACAGGCGGCTCCAGCGCCCGCAGCAGGGCTTTTAGCATAAGTATCTCCATAAAGGTCAAGGGACAAGGTCAAAAGAATGCCACTTTTTCGAAAAAAGTGGCGCAAAAACTTTTACTATTAAGACAATACGACAAACATACGTTTGTCGTGTGTATGGCGTTGCACCCGGTTGGCAAAGTGCCAAGAAATACCAGCGTCAAACGCATGTTTGACGCGCCCTTGACCTTATCCCTTAAGATCTCTTAAGACGGGGTCAAGGGGACGCGTCCCCTTGCGGGTGCTCGAGGGCAGCGCCCTCGAGGTCTGCCCTTACATCTTGTCCGGCACGGTAACCTTCAGCATGGAAAGCCCGTTTTTCAGCACGTTTTTGGTGGCGAGGGCCAGGGCCAGCCGGGCCTGCAGCAGGGGTGCTTCCTCCCCCTTGATGTGGCAGGCGGTGTAGAACTTGTGGAAGCCGGTGGCCAGGTCCATCAGGTAGCGGGTGACCCCCGCCGGGTTGCGGCCGGTAGCCGCCGTGACCAGCACCCCCGGGAAGGCTGCCACCTTGCGGATCAGGTCCCGCTCTTCGCCGGTGGTCAGCCGGTCGGCGCCGCCGAAGGCCACGGCCGGCTCGAAGGCGATGCTCTCCTCGGCCAGGGCGCGCTCGATGGAGCAGATGCGGGCGTGGGCGTACTGCACGTAGTAAACCGGGTTGTCGCTGTCCTGGGCGACGGCCTGGTCCAGGTCAAACTCGATTGAGCTGCCCGGCTCCCGCATGTTGAACAGAAAACGGGCGGAATCAATCGGCACTTCGTCCAAAAGATCGGAGAGGGTGATGGCCTTGCCGGTGCGCTTGCTCATCCGTACGGGCTGGCCGTCCCGCACCAGCTTCACGAACTGCATCAGCACCACGTCCAGCGCCTCGCCCTTGTAGCCGGCGGCGGTCAGGGCGTTCTGCATCCGGGCGATATGGCCGTGGTGGTCCGCCCCCCAGACGTCGATCAGGCTGGTGAAGCCCCGCTCGAACTTGTCGATGTGGTAGGCGATGTCGGCCGCGAAGTAGGTGGGCACCCCGTTGGCCCGCACCAGCACGTTGTCCTTGTCATCCTCGTCGCCCTTCATCCAGAGGGCGCCTTCCTTTTCATAGGTGGCGTCCAGGGCCTTGAGCTTGTCGATGGCCCGCTCCACGGCGCCGCTCTGGTGCAGGCTGCTCTCGCGGAACCACACGTCGTAGCTGATGCGGTACTTGGCCAGGTGGTCCTGCATATCCTGGATGTTTTTGGGCAGGGCGTAGTCCACCAGGGCCTGCTCCAGCTCGGCCTCGGGCTTTTCGGCCCAGCCGGGGCCGTTCTGCGCCAAAAACTCGGCCGCCCGCTCCTTGATATCCTCCCCCTGGTAGCCGTCCTCGGGGAACTCTACGGCGTCCTCGCCCTTCACCTGCTGCAGGTAGCGGGCGGCAAGGCTCTTGCCGAATTTCGTGATCTGGTTGCCGGCGTCGTTGATGTAGAACTCGCGCTCAACCTCGTAGCCGGCCCAGTCGAAGCAGCTGGCCAGCACGTCGCCCAGGGCGCCGCCCCGGGCGTTGCCCAGGTGCATCGGGCCGGTGGGGTTGGCCGAGACGAACTCCACGTTCACCTTTTCGCCCTTGCCGTGGTGGGTGCGGCCATAGTCCTCGCCGCACACCACGGCCTGCATCACCCGGCCGGAAAACCAGCTCTGGGCGAGGTAGAGATTGATGAAGCCCGGCCCGGCCACCTCCACCTTCTCGATGATGCTGTTTTCGATGGGCGGCGCGGCGGCCAGCAGCGCCTCGGCAATTTTGCGGGGGGCCATGCCGAAGGTTTTGGCGTTCACCATCGCGATATTGCAGGCAAGGTCGCCGTTTTTCGGGTCGGCCGGCTGCTCCACCACAAAAGGGGCGGCCTCAGCCCCGGGCAGGGCGCCGTCCTTTTGGGCGGCGGAGAGGGCCTTCTGCACAAAGGCGGCGGCCTCGTCCTTCGCAATGGCAATCGGGTCGGTGAACTGCCAGGCCTCACGCATCTGCTCCATCATCTTTTCCGGGTTGCTTTTATCCAACATAACCGCCATCTTCAGTTGGCCTCCTTCACGGTGATTTTAACTTCGTTGCGCGAGATCTGGGAGTCGCCCGAGTCCAGCATGTAGCTGAAGGTCAGGCGTCCGCCGGCGTCGGTGAGGTGGTTTGCGATCTCGTCTGCCGCCACCCCCAGGCTGAGCACCCCGTAGCCGCTGTCGTAGTGGCACACATGGCGTCGGCCCCGCTCGATCACCAGCTGGCTGGGCATGCTGCCGTGGCGCAGCATGCTCACCTTGCCGGGGCCCTCGGCCTTCACCGTGGTGACGTTGCCCTCGTAGCCGGTGGCCTCGGTTTCCCGGTAGCTGATGAAGTAACTGTCATTTTTTCGCACAAAACTACCACGGGTCATCAGGCGGATTGTGTCAATCTCGCCGTCCTGCTCCATGGTGCCTTCAATGTTGATGAGAAAGTTTTCCTTCATGATATCCCCTTGGGCGGGCAAGCCTTATATTTTAATCTGTGGCCGGGCGGTACCCCTTGCGTATCCATCGCAGGTCGTATTTTTCTATGGTTATCTGGGTGGCGGCGCCCGGGTTTTCGTCTCCCAGCAGGATGGCCGCCAGGCGGGAGAAGCGCTCGGGGGCGTCGCTCACGTAGTACGCGGTGGCGCCGCCGCTTTGCCGCGGGTTCAGCAGGTTTTGGGCCTCGAGGCGCGCTTTCAGCGCCAGGGCCGCCTGCCGGCCCGAGTCGATCAGTGTGACATCCGGCCCCATGTAGGCGCCGATGGCCCCGGCCAGCAGTGGGTAGTGGGTGCAGCCCAGGATCAGGGTGTCCACCCCGGCGGCCTTCAGCGGGGCCAGGTACTCGACCACGGTTAGCTCCACCAGCGGGTCGCCCGGGGCGAAGTGGCCATTCTCGACCAGGGGCACAAACAGCGGGCAGGCGGCGCCGACCGTCTCGACACCCGGGCAGAGCGGCTCGAGGGCCGCCTTGTAGCTGCCCGAGGCGATGGTGGCCTCGGTGCCGATGATGCCCACCCGGCCGTTTTTGGTGGCCCTGGCGGCAGCTTCGGTCGTGGGGCCGACTACCCCGAGATAGGGGGCCGGCAGGGCGTCCCCCTCGGCCGCCGGAAAGGTGCTGCTCACGGTGCCGCAGGCGGCCAGCAGGGTCTTCACGTCCCGGCTGAGCAGGAAGGCGATGTCCTGCCGGGCATAGCTGATGATGACCTCCCGGCCCTTGGTGCCGTAGGGCACCCGGCCGGTGTCGCCGAAGTAGACGATGTCCTCCCCGGGCAGCACGCGGCGCAGCTCCCGCACGGCGGTGAGCCCGCCGAGGCCGGAATCGAAAACGCCCAAGGGCATTGCTGGGTTCAACTGGCTCATCCTTCGAAGCACTCCGTCGCGTACAGAATCAGGCGGTCAATCATATCGGTGAAGCTGATGCCCCCGTGGGCCAGCAGCTTTGCGTACATGCTGATGGGGGTGAAGCCCGGCATGGTGTTCAGCTCGCTGAGCAGCACCCGGCCGGTGGCCTTTTCCACAAAGAAATCCACCCGGGCAAGGCCCCGGCAGCCGCAGGCCTTGTAGGCCCGCAGGGCCATGGCCCGCACCTCGTCCAGCTTTTCGGGCGGCAGCGGGGCGGGAATCAGCAGCTTGCTGGCGTCCCCGCTCTCGTACTTGGCCTCGTAGTCGTAGATTTCATGGCAGGAGACCACCTCCCCCGGCAGGGAGGCGTGGGGAGAGGCGTTGCCGATGACCGCGCACTCCACCTCGTGGCCGTCCACCCCCTGCTCCAGCAGCACCTTTTGGCCGTGGGCCAGGGCGATTCGAACCGCGGTTTTCAGCTCATCGGCATTGCGCGCCTTGGTGACCCCGAGGGACGACCCGGCGGCGGCCGGCTTTGCGAACACCGGGAATTTCAGCTTCTCCCCCATGCGGAACAGCAGGCCGTCCATGTCGTCCACTTCGTCGCGATCCACCGTCATCCATGGGGTGTGGGGGATGCCGTGGGCGTCGAAAATCTGGTTGGCGTAGCTTTTGTCCATGCACAGGGCGCTGGACAGCACCCCGCAGCCCACATAGGGGATGCCGGCCAGCTCCAGCAGGCCCTGAACCGTGCCATCCTCCCCGCCGTGGCCGTGAAGCACCGGGAAAACCATGTCCAGCTTCACGGTGTCGAAGGTGCCCTCGTGGTTCAGCACCAGGCCCCGGGTGGTGGTGTCGGGCGAGATGAAGGCCGGCACGCAGTCGGCGCAGGTGTCCCAGCCGCCGTCGCGCATCGCCTCGGTGCCGCCGGGATACAGCAGCCAGCGGCCCTTTTTGGTGATGCCGACCTTGTAGACCTCGTATTTATCGGGGTTGATGTTGTCGCAGACGGCGGCGCCGGAGACACAGGAGACGGCGTGCTCCCCCGAGACGCCGCCGAACAGGACGGCCACACGCATTTTTGCCAAACAGGTCACAGCCTTTCATCGGCGCACAGGAAACGCGCCCCGGAAGAACGGATTTTGAACCTTCCTTGAACATGTGAGTTAATAGTATAGCACAGTGGGGGCAGAAAATAAAGAAACAGGCGACGTTGCTGTCAGGGCAATGTTTGAAGCTTGTGTGCCGTCGTGCGGTGTCCGATATTCACTCCGGGAACGTGCGTTGCACATCCTTAGCCCTAGGTTCCCTCCATGAACATCGGCCCCCGCACGACTTTCGGGTAGCATGAATGTGCTTGATTTGGGATGCGGCCGGTCAGGTCAATCCCGGGTACCCCCACTGGCGCATTGCCTCGTACACCCCCACCGCCACGGTGTTGGAGAGGTTCAGGCTACGCAGGCTGTCCCGCATGGGCAGGCGCACGCAGGCCTCGGGCATGGCGGCCAGCAGGCTTTCGGGCAGGCCGGCGTCCTCCCGGCCAAAGACGAGGCAGCAGCCCGGCGGGTAGATGTGGTCGCTGTGGTGCCGCTCCGCCTTGGTGGAGAACAGCACCGGCGGCCCCGGCAGCCGGGCCAGGAAGTCATCCAGATTCTTGTAATAGCTGATGTTCAGCTTGTCCCAGTAATCCAGCCCGGCCCGCTTGAGCTTCGCGTCGCTCACCACAAAGCCCATTGGCTGAACCAGGTGCAGCGCCGCCCCGGTAACCGCGCAGGTGCGGGCCACGTTGCCGGTGTTCTGGGGAATCTGCGGTTCCACTAGGGCAATGTGCAAAATGGGGCTTTTATCGTTCAAACTCAAGTTACATTCAGTCATATTCATGTTATTCAAGCACAAAATCAGGATTTGCCAGCATGCCCAGCAGCGGCTCGAAATCGAGGCCGAAGCGGGGGTCTGCGCCGGCGGCGTGGGTGGTGTGCACCGCCTTTTCCACAAAGCGGGTGGCCGCACGGGCGGCGGCTTCAAGGTCCAGCTCCCGGCCTAGCATCAGCCCCAGGGTGGCGGCACAGAGCAGGTCGCCCGAGCCGGGGAAGCGCACCGGCACATGGCGGTTCGGGATCACAAAATCCCGGCCCTCCGCCGTTCGTCCCCGGGTTTCAAAGCCGCCCGAGCGGGTGGGCACACTGGTTACCAGCACGGCCCGCCCGTTTTCGGCAAGCTTATCCATCCGGGCCGCGAAGACGGCGTCCTCGGGCGGGGCGGTGTCCGGCGTTTGGCCGGTGAGCATCGCGCTTTCGGTGTAGTTCGGGGTGATGAGCTGCGCTGCGCTGCAAAGCGCCAGCATTCTTTCCACGGTGTCGGCGCCGAGGCCGTTGTAGGCCTTGCCGGCGTCCCCGAGGGCCGGGTCCACCACATGCAGGGCCTTCGGGTACTGGGCCAGGGCCTGCCGGGCAAGGGCAAACTGGCCCTCGCCGTACAAGTAGCCGATGTACACCGCGTCAAAATCGACGCCCGCCCGGGCATAATGGTCGAGGGCGGCGGCGCCCCAGGCGGCCCCGTCCAGCTTTTCCACCGGGCCAAAGCCGCCGGTGTGGGTGCTGAAAAGCGCCGCGGGCAGCCCGCAGCCCTGCACCCCGGCAGCACTGAGCGCCGGCAGCACCACGGCCAGCCCGGCCCGGCCCACGCTTGAAAGATCCATGATACAGAGAACTTTTTTCACCTTGGTCTCCCTCCGCCGGGGCAGCCGCCGCCGGCAGAAACAGTATACCACGGGCGAAGCCAAAGAAAAACCCCGCCCGGGCAAAGCCAGGGCGGGGAATGGTCGCAAATGGTCTCTTAGCCGGCAGTGCTGGTGCTGGCGTCATCACCGGCCGCGCTGTCGTCGGCAGGGGTGCTGGCGCTGTCGTCAGCCGGGGTGCTCTCGGGGGTGCTGGCGCTGTCATCAGCCGGGGTGCTCTCCGGGGTGCTGGCGCTATCGTCGGCGGGGGTGCTCTCCGGGGTGCTGGCGGGCTCGCTGACGCTGGTGTCCGGGGTGGAGGCCGGCGCCGGGGTGGACTCGGAAGAGCTGTCGCTGCCGCAGGCCATCAGCCCAAGGGCAAGGGCGGCCGAAAGGCCGAGCATAGCAATGGTCTTTTTCATGTTTGGTTTCTCCTTGTTTGCGTGTGGTTTGCGGGTACGGGTTCACCCGCTTGTGGAACAGTATAGCACCGGAAAAGTGAAAATCAATAAAAAAAAGGTTACATGTATGTGAACATTAGACAACAAAATGATTACAATGCCCGCAAATTGCCCCGGAACTTGTTGATAATCACCAGAGAAATACGCTGTAACCCTTTTTTAACCTGCGCCTGCACGTCCCTTACCGGGGTAGGAATTGGCGGTCAAAAACCGCGTCTTTAAAAATGTACAATAAAGGGAGCTGTGTTTTGTGTAAAACTGTTGCAAAAGCCAATCCGATTGTGTAAAATAGATATCAACATAGTGCCAGATTTGTCAATCCTTACAAAGCAAAGCACCGGCCGATATGCGCGGCCGCAGGGGAAGGGGACCAAACGCGATGGCGAACAGAGTTTTCCAAAGTGTGGTTTATCAGATGAAGGACGTGCTGGATCGCGTGGGCGGCGTGGTGGACGAGACCGGCGCCGTGGTGGCCTGCACCGACCTGACCCGGGTGGGCGAGATTTTTGAGCCACTGGACAAAAACGCCCAGGCCGGTGAACCCTACGTGCGGGGCAACACGGCCTATTGCGTGTTCTCCTCGGGCCAGCGGAACGACTACGCCGCATTTGTGGAGGGCGCCGACGACGGCAGCGGGCGGCTTGCGGCGATGCTGGCCGTGAGCCTGCAAAACATTTTGCAGTACCACGATGAGAAATTCGACAAGTCCAACTTCATCAAAAATGTGGTGATGGAGAACATCCTGCCGGGCGACATCTACGCCAAGGCGCGGGAGCTGCACTTCGCCACCGACGTGGCGCGGGTGGTGCTGCTGGTGCGGGTCACCTCCGGGGCCGACATCTCGGCCTTCGACGTGGTGAGCGGCCTGTTTCCCGACAAGCAGAAGGATTTCGTCTTCAACGTGAACGAGAGCGACACCGTGCTGGTGAAGGAGATTCGCCGCGGCATCGACGAGAAGGACATCGAGAAGCTGGCCGCTTCGATCATCGACACCCTGAGCGGCGAGCATTACATCAAGGCCGTGGTGGGCATCGGCACCCCGATTGCCAACATCAAGGACCTGGCCGCCAGCTTCAAGGAGGCCCAGATTGCCCTTGAGGTGGGCAAGGTGTTTGACACCGAGCAGGCCATTGTCAACTACAACCACCTGGGCATCGCCCGCCTCATCTACCAGCTGCCCACCACCCTGTGCGAGATGTTCCTGAAAGAGGTGTTCAACCAGGGCAGCATCGACAGCCTGGACGACGAAACCCTGTTCACCATCCAGCGTTTCTTTGAGAATAACCTGAACGTGAGTGAGACGTCCCGCGGCCTGTTTGTGCACCGCAACACCCTGGTGTACCGGCTTGAAAAGATCAAGAAGCTGACCGGCCTCGACCTGCGAGAGTTCGACGACGCCATCATCTTCAAGGTGGCGCTGATGGTGAAGAAATACCTCAATTCCAATCCCGTTAAATATTGAGAACAATTGATGAATAATGCACCCCAAGATTGATAAAAACGCCAAAACATGATACTATGGGACTGTTGTTTAAAAACGGCAGTCCCTTACTTTATATATAGAGCCTGAACACAGCCTGACAACAGGCTTGTTTTTCAGGCCGCAATACCGAAACAGTTTGCGGGGAAGGGTTGTAATGGCGAGAAAAACCATTGTGTCGAGCAGCTCGGTGATGATCCAGTTTTCCAACGTGAAAAAGGTATATCCCGGCGGCAATGTGGCGCTGCAGGGTGTGAACCTGGAAATAGGCCGGGGCGAGTTTGTGTTTGTGCTGGGCCACTCGGGCGCCGGCAAGAGCACCTTTTTGAAGCTGATCCTCCGGGAGGAGGTGGCCACCAGCGGCAAGGTGGTGGTGGGCGGACGGGACCTCTCGAAGATCCGCCGCAAGGACATCCCCTATCTGCGCCGGGGCCTTGGGGTGGTGTTCCAGGATTTCCGCCTGATCCCCAGCATGAACGCCTTCGAGAATGTGGCCTTCGCCATGCGGGTGACCAACATTCCCGAAAAAGAGATTAAAAAGCGGGTGCCTTACGTGCTGAACCTGGTGGGCCTGGCCGGCAAGGCCCGCAGCCTGCCGGACGAGCTGAGCGGCGGCGAGCAGCAGCGGGTGGCCCTGGCACGGGCGCTGGTGCACAGCCCGCCCATCATCATTGCCGACGAGCCCACCGGCAACATCGACCCGGAGCTCTCGGTCGAGATCATGGAGCTGCTCAAGGCCATCAACATGGTGGGCACCACGGTGGTGGTGGTCACCCACGAGCACGAGCTGGCCCAGCGCTTCTCCGAGCGCATCATCACCATCGACCACGGCAACGTGGTGGCTGACGATATGCAGATCGGGGGTGAGGCGTTTTGAGGCTCTCGAGCTTTGGATACCTGTGCAAACAGGGCTGGAAAAACATGGGCGCCAACCGGCTGATGACCTTTGCCTCGATTGGTGTGCTCACCGCCTGTTTCATCATCACCGGCATCGCGGCCTTGCTGGTGCTGGACATCAACGCCGTGGTGGACCACCTGGCCGACCAGAACGAGATCGCGGTTTACCTCTACCCCGAGGTGGAGGACGACCGGGCCGAGCAGATTGGGAACGAGATTCGCGCCCTGCCCAACGTGGGCGAGGTGGAGTATGTTTCGAAGCTGGACGCCTTCGGCAAGATGGAGCGGATGATGGAGGGCTACGGCAACCTGCTGGACGGCTTTGAGCAGATTTTCCCGGCCTCCTACAATGTCACCGTGGAGGACCTGGGCCTGATAGGGGAGACCAACCAGCGCCTGGAGGCCATCGACGGGGTGGAGCGCACCTACGTGCCGGTGGACCTGGCCGAGATCATGATCACCATCAAGAACGCCGTCACCTACGGCGGCTGGGGTATCGTCATTCTGCTGGGGCTGGTGAGCCTGATTGTCATCTCCAACACCATCCGGCTTACGGTTTTTGCCCGCCGCCGGGAAATTTCCATCATGAAATACGTGGGGGCCACCAATACCTTCATCCGGCTGCCCTTCTTCGTGGAGGGCATGACCGTGGGCATCATCGCGGGGCTGCTGTCCAGCGGCGTTGTGTGCGGTGCCTACTACCTGGCCATGAACTTCCTGCACGAGATGTACAACGTGTGGGTGCTGGGCCTGCTGGACAGCCTGCTGCGCCTCGAGGACATCTGGTACTTCGTGGTGGTGGGCGCGGTGGTGCTGGGCGTCATCGTGGGCGGCATCGGCACGGCCTCCAGCGTGAAAAAACATCTTAAGGTCTGAGGATAACAGCAATGAAAGCAACCGGAACCACGATACAACCGAAGGGGAAGGGCGCCCGGGCGCTGCGCGTGCTGGCGCTGGGCCTGTTGATGGCACTGCTCTGCGCCCTGTTTTCCGGCCCGGTGTACGCCGAGACCCCGGCCGAGAAGTACAAGCGCCTGAAGGAGGAGCTGGAGCAGACCCGCAGCGCCATCAAGAGCTATGAGAACAGCGTGACTCAAAACCAGCAGCTGAAGGCTGAGCTTGAGAAGCAAAAAGCCATCATCGACGAGATGGTGGAGGTGAACAAGCAGCAGATTGCCGACACCGAGGCGCGGCTGCGCCAGAAGGAAGAGGAGATCGCCGACAAGCGGCAGGTGATCTACGAGAACGACCAGCTTTTGCAGCAGCGCCTTTTGGCCATCTACAGCATGAACAACGCCAATGCCACCGCCCAGCTGCTGAATGTGGACAGCTTTTCCGAGCTGATGCTGATGCTGGACGGCATGCGGCGCATCTCGAAGCACGACACCGACCTGCTGGAGCTGCTGAACGAGCAGCGGGCGATGCTGGAGGAGGAGCAGGCCTCGATTGACGCAGACCTGGCCGACCTGGAGGTCTACTACGCCCAGCTGCTGGAAAACCAGGAGGACCTGGCCCAGAACATCGTGACGGCAAGCCAGAACATCAGCTATGCCCAGGCCCAGGTGGAGGCCCAAAAGGAGATTGAGGGCGACCAGTACGCCGCCCTGCTCCAGGCCCAGAAGGAGATGCAGGCCATCGCCGGCAGCATCGGCGGCAGCCGAAAGGGCGACGGCAGCACCTACGTGGGCGGGGTGTTCACCTGGCCGGTGCCGGGACACTACACCATCACCTGCCACTTTGGTTCTCCTGACCCGAACGGCAGCCCCCACCGGGGCATGGATATCTCCAGCGCCAGCGTCTACGGGGCCGACATCGTAGCCTGCGGCGACGGCACGGTGATCCAGGCCACCTACGCCCACTCGAGCTACGGCAACTACATCGTGGTGGACCACGGCGACGGGGTGAAAACCCTGTATGCCCATTGCAGTCAGCTTTATCTCAGCCCCGGCAGCGACGTGAAAAAGGGCGACACCATTGCGGCGGTGGGCAGCACCGGCTTTTCCACCGGCCCCCACCTGCATCTCGAGGTACACGCCGACGGCGGGCTTTCGAACCCTGCCAACTGGTTAAAAGGCTAAGCTTTATGCTTGCCTTTGCAGACGCACCACCATCACCAAATTCGAGGTTTTATGAACAGAAAAATATCTGTAAACGTGGCGCTGGCCATCACCATCATCGCCATGACCGTCACCTTCGCCATCACCTGGCTGCTGTCGATGTACACCTTCGACAGCAAGGTCAGCGCGGTCGCCCAGCTGCAGGCCCAATACCAGAAGCTGGCCGAGATTGATACCTACACCCGGGGCAACTACTATGGCGACATCGACGATGACGTCCTGTTCGACCAGGTGGCCGTGGGCTACATGCGCGGCCTGGGCGACCGGTACAGCACCTACTACACCGAGCAGGAGTACGCTGAGCTTGCGGGCATCGAGAACGGCACCCTGGTGAACGTGGGCATCGAGGTGGTGCGCGATGCCGACGGCAGCTACCAGATTGTGCGGGTGTATGAGGACTCCCCAGCCGCCCGGGCCGGGGTGCAGCCCTTTGGCTACATCACCGCGGTGAACGGCGCGGAGGCCCGCAGCTTCTCGAACCTTTCGGTCTTGCGAAGCGCGTTGTACGGCGAGGTGGGCACCGACCTGACCCTGGACTGCCTGTACAACATCTCCGACACCACGAGCGTCACCATCCGCCGCTCGAACTACCGCGCCCCCACGGTGGAGACCATCGTGGTGGGGCCCTACGCCTACATCCGCATCTCATCCTTCGGCACCGACACCTTCTCCGATTTTGACTACAGCCTGCGCCAGGCCCAAAACGCCGGGGCCCAGGGGCTGGTGTTCGATGTGCGCGGCAACGCGGGCGGGGTGTTCGGGGACGATTTGTACAACATCATCGACATGCTGGCCCCCCTTGGCACCGTGGCCAAAAGCGTGAACAAAACCGGCACCGAGCGGGTGCTGGCCACCAGCGACGCCAACCATGTGACCCTGCCGATGGCCGTGCTGGTGAGCGATACCACCGCCGGCCCGGCGGAGCTGTTTGCCGCCAGCATCCGCGACATGTGCGGCGGCAAGCTGGTGGGCACCACCACGGCCGGCCGGGGCACCATCCAGCGCAGCCCCTACCGCCTGCAGGATGGCTCGGCCATCTCGGTGACGGTGGCGATGCTCTACACCGGCAAGGGGGAGAGCTTCGACGGGGTGGGCCTGGTTCCCGACGATGTGCTGGAGGGGGACAGCGTGACCGAACTGATGCTGCTGAACCCCCAGCCCACCAGTGACATTCAGGTGCTGCGTGCCTTCGAGGTGGTGCGGGCCATGGTGCGTGAGCGCGGCGGGGACGACCCCGGTCCGGCCACCACCGGAACGCCGGCCATCAGCGACACGACGGACAGCAGCGATATCTCCCAAAGCGGCGGCGATGCCCCGCAGCCGGATGACTCGGGCGCCGATGCCGAATCCGCGCCAGGCACCGGGGATGACAGCACAGCTGATGACAGCAGCCCGGCCGCCTGAGCGCCGGGGAAATGGAACAAGGGAAAAGCGGGATTAAAGGGGACATTCAACCATTTTGGAGCAGAGGACGGACCAGAAAACATCGGGGCTGAGCGCCTCGGTGGTGATGTACGGCGGGGCCGATGAGACCATCCGCTGTATCGAGAGCCTGGCGGTCCACACCGCCGGCGGGCTGACGCTATACCTGGTGGACAACGCCTCCCCGGATGGCGCGCTGGACACCGTGATGGCCCACGGGGTGCCCCACGGCACCGTGGTGCTGGCCCGCAAGCAAAACCGGGGCTATGGCGCCGGCCACAACGCGGTGCTGCCGATGCTGAACAGCCGGTACCATGTGGTGTCGAACCCGGATATCGAGATCAGCAGCGACGTGCTGAACACGATGGCCGATTGGATGGACGCCCACCCGGGCGTGGCGATCACCGCGCCGAAGCTGTGCTTCCCCGACGGGCGGGAACAGCTGCTGGCCAAACGCCGGCCGGCCCTGCTGCCCCTGGTGGCCCGGCAAACCCGCTGGGGCTTTCTGGAGAAGTACGAGCGCCGCTACCTGATGCTGGACAGGGACCTCTCCTACCCCACCGACGTGCAGTTCATCAGCGGGTCGTTTTTCATGATCAGGACCGAGGTGTTCCGCAAGATGGGCGGCTTCGACGAGAAGTATTTCATGTACGTGGAGGACGCCGACATCACCCAAAAAGCCCTGCGCCACGGCCGGGCGGTGTACCTGCCCCAGGTGAGCGTGACCCACGCCTGGCACCGGGACGCCCACCGAAAACCGAAGCAGTTCTGGTGGCAGTGCCGCAGCATGCTGCGCTATTTCGGCAAGTGGGGGTTCAAGCTGAAGTAAGGCAGGCAGACAGTGAGCAGAGGGAAGGAAGTGCGACGATGAAAGGCATAGTTTTGGCCGGCGGGGCCGGCACCCGGCTCTACCCGTCCACCATCGCGGTTTCGAAACAGATTCTCACCATCTACGACAAGCCGATGATCTACTACCCGGTGTCCACCCTGATGCTGGCCGGCATCAAGGACATTCTGATCATCTCCACCCCGCAGGACCTGCCCTGCTTCGAGCGGCTGTTCGGCACCGGCGAGGCGCTGGGGGTGAATTTCTCCTACGCGGTGCAGGATGCCCCCCGGGGCCTGGCCGACGCCTTCATCGTGGGGGCGGATTTCATCGGGAATGATTCGGTGTGCCTTGTTTTGGGGGATAACATCTTCTACGGCTACGGCTTCACCGAGCGGCTGAACATTGCCGCGGCCCGCCCGAGCGGCGCCACCATTTTCGGCTACCATGTGGCCAACCCCAGCGAGTTTGGGGTGGTGGACTTCGACAGGCAGGGCAACGTGCTGAGCATCGAGGAAAAGCCGAAGGCGCCCAAGAGCAACTACGCGGTGCCGGGCCTCTATTTTTACGACAACCAGGTGGTGGAGATCGCCAAAAACGTCAAGCCCAGCGCCCGGGGTGAGATCGAGATCACCAGTGTGAACAACACCTACCTTGAAAAGGGGCAGCTGAAGGTGGAGCTATTCGGCCGGGGCATGGCCTGGCTGGACACCGGCAACCACCGGGCCATGCTGGCCGCCGCAAACTTTGTGGAGGCGGTGCAAACCCGCCAGGGCCTGTACATTGCCTGCCTTGAGGAAATCGCCTACCGGCAGGCCTTCATCTCGAAGGAAAAGCTTCTGGAGACCGCTCAAAAGCTGGAAAAAACCGAGTACGGCGAGTACCTGTTCCACATTGCCGAGACGGTGGTGCCGGGGGCCACGGTTTAGCCGACGGTGTCCGGCCAAAGTTCCCCTCAGTCACGTGCTTCGCACATCCTTAGCCCTATGTTCCCTCAGGGAACTTTGGCCGAACCCCGTCTGAGGGAATAATGAGAGGAGGGCCAGCCATGAAAATACTGATCACCGGCGCGGCCGGGCAGCTGGGGAAGGAGCTTTGCGTCCAGCTGGAGCAGGGCGGCAGCGCCCTTGGCCCGCTGCCCGAGCGGCTGCAATCGGCCACCGTGATACCGGTGGACATAGCCGACGCCGACCTGACAGACCGCCGGCAGGCCGCCGCCTTGGTGCGCCGCCACGCGCCCGACGCGGTGATTCACTGCGCGGCCTACACCAACGTGGACGGCGCCGAGACCGACCCGGACACCGCCTTCGCGGTGAACGCCCTCGCCCCGCGCAACATGGCGATGGCCTGCGAGGAGGCCGGGGCAAAACTGATCCATCTCTCCACCGACTATGTTTTTAACGGCACCGGCACCCGCCCCTTCACCGAGGGCGACCTGCCCGCCCCCCAGAGCGTCTACGGAAGCACCAAGCTGCTGGGGGAGCAATACGTCCGCGCGTTTTGCACCCGGTGGTTCATCGTGCGCACCAGCTGGCTGTATGGCCGCTACGGGAACAACTTTGTGCGCACAATGCTGCGCCTTTCGGCCGAGCGGGACGAGCTGACCGTGGTGAACGATCAGCACGGCAATCCCACCAGCGCCGTGGATCTGGCCCACCACCTGCTGAAGCTGACGCCCACCAAGGAGTATGGCCTCTACCACTGCACAGGCAATGGCACCTGCACCTGGTACGACTTTACCTGTGAGATCATGCAGCAGGCCGGGCGCGCCACCAAAATAACCCCGGTGTCCAGCGCGGCCTACGCCGCCAAGGCGGGCAAGCCGGTGGCAAACCGCCCGGCCAACAGCGCCCTGGAGCACACCATGCTGCGCGCCACCGTGGGGGACGAGATGCGCCCCTGGAAGGAAGCACTGGCCGAATTCATTGAAGCAGAGAAAAGGGACGGGAATATATGAAAAATATCCTGGTCACCGGCGGCGCCGGGTTCATTGGCAGTAATTTTATCCTATACATGCTGGAAAAATATGGAGACAATATACAAATCGTCAACCTCGACCTGCTGACCTACGCCGGCAACCTTGAGAACCTGAAGGCGGTGGAGGGCGATTCCCGCCACAGCTTTGTGCAGGGGGACATCGGCGACGGCCCGCTTGTGGCCGAGCTGATGGAAAAACACGCCATCGACACGGTGATCAACTTCGCGGCCGAGAGCCATGTGGACCGCTCCATCGAGGACCCGGGCGTTTTTGCCCGCACCAACGTGATGGGCACCGTGAACCTGCTGAGCTGCGCCCGCGCCGCCTGGGAGAACGCCGATGGCAGCTACAAGGCCGGGGTGAAGTTTGTGCAGGTGAGCACCGACGAGGTGTACGGCAGCCTTGGGGAAACCGGCTACTTCACCGAGGAGACGCCCCTCTCCCCCCGCAGCCCCTATTCGGCCAGCAAGGCCAGCGCCGACCTGTTCGTGGCGGCCTGGAGCGACACCTACGGCATGCCGGTGAACATCACCCGGTGCTCGAACAACTACGGCCCCTACCAGTTCCCCGAAAAGCTGATTCCGCTGATGATCCACAACGCCGTGGGCAAAAAAGACCTGCCGGTGTACGGCGACGGGCTGAACGTGCGGGACTGGCTGTATGTGGATGACCACTGCAAGGCCATTGCGCTGGTGGCCGAGAAGGGCTGCCCCGGCGAGGTATATAATGTAGGCGGCCACAACGAGCGCACCAACATCGTAATCGTCAAGAAGATCATCTCCCTGGTGGGCGGCAAGGTGGACGCCACCGTCACCGAGAGCCTGATCAAGTACGTGACCGACCGCAAGGGCCACGACCGGCGCTACGCCATCGACCCGGCCAAAATTGGCGCCGAGCTGGGCTGGAAGCCCGACACCGCCTTCGAGGACGGCATCGAAAAAACCGTGGACTGGTACCTGCAAAACGGGGAGTGGCTCTCCGGCGTCACCTCGGGCAGCTACCGGGATTACTATGACAAAATGTATGGGAATAGATAAAATATACTGATTGTTGTATACCCTGGGCGCGCTTTGGCCGCCCGAATAGGAGCAGAACTATGCGTGTCGTCGTAAAAATTGGCACTTCCACCATCACCCACCAAACCGGCCAGCAGAACATCCGCAGAATGGAGCTGCTGGTGAAAACTCTGGCCGACATGAAGAACGCCGGCCACCAGGTGCTGGTGGTGTCCAGCGGGGCCATTGCCATCGGTGTGGGCAAGCTGCGGCTGCCCGGCCGCCCGGAGGATATCCCCGGCCGGCAGGCTGCCGCCGCCGTGGGCCAGTGCGAGCTGATGGACATCTACGACCGGCTGTTTTTGAAATACAACCACACGGTGGCCCAGGTGCTGCTCACCGCCGACGACATTGCCGACCCGGTGCGCCGCCACAACGTGGACGCCACCCTGTTCCGCCTTTTGGAGCTTGGGGCCATCCCGATCATCAATGAGAACGACACCGTGGCCACCGCCGAGCTGGAGGGCGGGGAGATTGGCGACAACGACACCCTCTCCGCCGAGGTGGCGGTGAGTGCCAGGGCCGACCTGCTGGTGCTGCTCACCGACATTCCCGGCCTGTTCACCGCCGACCCGCGCAAAAACGATAACGCCCGGTTGATTCCGGTGGTGACCGAGCTGACAAGCGAGCTGATGGCCGCCGCCGGGGACGCCGGCACCGGCTTCGGCACCGGCGGCATGCGCACCAAGCTGGAGGCGGCTCGCATCTGCCAGCGGCAGGGCATCGATATG
>JAJDIZ010000159.1 GCA_030266915.1 Ruminococcaceae bacterium OttesenSCG-928-D13
CTGCGGGGCGGTCAGCTCCGGGATATCGAAGCCGATGCTTTTCCCGCCCACCAGGGGAATCCACTCGGGGATGTCGATGTTCAACGAGTTGATGGCGCTGATCACCATGTTAATGCCCCAGGTGATGCCGCTCACCAGGCCGTTGATGCAGTCGATGCAGATGTTGATGGCGCCCTTGATCACCCCAATGATGCCATCCCACACGCCCTGGAAGATCATCCCGATACCGTCCCAGGCGCGGCCCCAGTCCCCGGTGAACACGCCGGTCATAAATTCCAGCACACCCCGCAGGCTGGTGAGCAAGCCGCCGATCAGGTCGGCAATGACGGCGAACACCGTGCCGAACACCGCGCCAATGTTCCCAACCACAGCCGAGAACAGCGGGCCGAAGGTGGCCACCACCCAGTTGATGAAGGGCAGCAGCACATTATTCCAGAGTGTCAGCAGATACTCGGTTATCGCGCCGAAGAACAGCACCAGCTTGTCCCACAGCGGCTTCAGGTGCTTGTCCCACAACCAGCTCAGCGTGCCGCCGATGCTGTTGAAGATCGGCAGGATGATGTTGTCATAGACAGCCGTCAGGATGGTTCTGATCTGCTCCTTGACGCTTTGGAAGGTCTCCAGGATGCCGGCACCGTAGGTGTCCCAGCCCTTCTTGATCCCGTCGAAAATGCCAAGCGCCACTGTTTTGAAGCCGTCAAGCGCCGGCAGCACAATGTCGTTGATGCCCCGGGTGACCATGCCGCACATCCACTGGAAATCCAGCGCAAATTCGGTGATGGCCACACCCAGCACATCAGAGAAGATTGGCGCGAAGGTTTCACTGAAGCCGTTCACGATGCTGGGGATGAAGTCCGTCAGAATATATAGGCCCAGCGGCTTCAGCCCGGTTTCCCACAGGTTCAGCGCCGCCCCTTTTATCGTCTCAAAAGCGAACTCAACCGGCTCGCGCAGGCTCTCGAAGGCCGTTTTCCAGGCGGCAATGCTCGGGGCAAACAGGGCGCTGATCTCAGCAATTTTGCCCTTCAGCTTTTCCAGCCAGGGCAGCACCTCGGGGTTCTCGATGTCATTGGTGTCCACCGTCACGGTCTCCACCGTGCCGCCAGCGCCGCCGCCTCCACCAGAACCGCCGCCCGAGCCGCTGTCCGCCGTCTGCTGCTGCAGCACGTTCAGGTCATCAAAGGCAGCAAGGGCGCCCTTGGCCTCTTTGGCCGCCTGTTTTGTTGCGCCGCCAAGGGCCTTTTCGGCGTCGGCCCCCTCATAGGCCGAATCGGCCACGCCGGAGTTGCTGTCCTCCAGCACCTTCATTTCCTTGGCGCTGGTGCCGAAGATGGCAGCGGTGACGCGGGAAAACACGTTGAACAGGGTGGTCAGGGCGGTCACGGCGGTATTCACCGCCGGCAGGATCGCCCGGATGATCGGGATGATGGCGTTGCCCACCGCCACCTTCAGGTTGTTGAAGTTGAACTGCAGCTGCATGATCTGGCCGCTGAAAGTGCCGGCCACCTTGGCGGCGTCCCCGGTCTGGAACCGGGTTTCCTCCAGGATGCCGTTCACCTCGGCCTGAATCTTCTGCTGCTGGGTCAGGTTGTTCGAGGTGGTGCCGATGCTGCGGGCGTATTCGTCCCACATCTTGGCAACGTTCTTGGTCACGCCGGCATTGTCCACCAGGATGGAGTTCTCGTTCTTCAGGCCCTCGCTGGCGGAGGAGATCGCCTCGCCCATTGAGTAGCTGGCCTGGCGGCCATAGGCGGCTGAATCCTTCAGCGCCACCAGAACCTTTTGAATCTGGCTGTCATCGTAGCCGCGCAGGGCCAGGTTCTTGTAAGCCGTGATGGCGTTAGTTGCCGGCACCAGGCCGTCCGAGATGTACTCATCAATGAACTTCTGCGCCTGGGAAAAGCTGCGCCCCTGCCCGGACACAATGGATTCAAGGCCAGTCATTGCGTCGCTCAGCTCCCGGGCCGCCTGCACCGAGGCCTTGCCAAATGCGACGATCGCCGTCACACTGAGCACCTTGGCAACAAGGCCGCCAAGGCCGGAAAGCGCCTTGCCGGCCACACCGGCCCCTTTTGAGACGTTGCTGCCCAGGGAGCGGGAGAAGGTGCTGGTGTCCTTCAGCATCGCGTTCGAATCTTTTTTGAACCCGGTGCGATCCAACGCCGTCAGTATTGTTACCTTGCCATAGGCCATGCGCTCACCTCCCCAGCCGTTTGTTTAGCTCATCAATCACCTCCTGTTCCTCAGGGGTGTACTTCACCTTCAGGTCCACCTTGGCCTTGTTGTCGCGGTAAAACTCCTGCTCCCACTTGTCCAGCTTCTGGTGCTTTCTCAGCTTCTGCCGGATCGAGACGATGTTCACCAGCTGGCCGTCACCAATGGAAGTGAAGTAGCCGATGAAGGTGAACCAGTGCAGGTGCTCCAGCGCACGAACCTCGCACCCGGCCACCTTGTTCACGTCGGCGGAAATCATGCCGTAGTCCTGCTCCCAGTCAAAGCTTTTGGGCTGGGGGCGACCGTCATCCGCCTCGAAGCAGCTGATAAAGCCGTACAGATATTCCAGCGCCGCTTGCCAGTGCTCGGTGGGAATGGCAAAAATGTCCTCATAGAAAAGGGCCAGCGCGGTGAGCGCGGCCATTTGGGTGTCGGTCTCGGTTTGGATCACCCCGATGATCTCCAGGATGTCCCGGTAATCGGAGTTGAACGGATACACCTGCCCGCCAAACTCCGTTTGGGTGGGCAGGGTCCAGTCAGCCGCGCCCACCCTTGCCCGCCGCCCGGCGCTGGGCGCGGTTCGCAGTGGCCTTGTCCCGGGCTGCTTTCATCTTCTCCATCTTGGCCACCCGGTCGTTCACGCCGTCATCAAACAGCGGGGTGATGGCCTCGAAGAAGTTGTTGACAACGGTCAGCCCGTTTTCGGTGATGGCAAAACAGCTCATGTGATCAAAAATGGCGTCAAAGTCGTTGCGGGGGCCAAACACGTCCCGCAGCTGGGCCTTCAGGTCGGCGTCCAGCTCGCGCATGCCCTTCACCACATCATCGGCGCCCACCGGGAAGCCCTGGGCGTCAACCTCGCCGGTGATCTTCTTCTCCAGCTGGGCATAGCGCGTTTCAAAATCTCCAACCAGCCCCTGAAGCTCCAGAATCCTGGCGAACAGGGCCGGGTCCGCCGGGTTGAAAAACAAACTGGCCCGGCCGTCGTTTACCTCGTATTCCTCTGCGCCGGTGTCAAAACTGATGCTTTTGGCCATGGGTCTATCCTCCAATAAAATACAAGGGCAGGAATTCCCACCCTTGTATCAGATTTTGTTGTGGTCAGGGCGCGGCGATAAAGCTTTTCTCCGCAATGTCGAATTTGCCCTTCACCCGCTTGCCCGTCAGGTGCAGGTTGAAAGGAATCTGCACCCCGGTGGTGTCGCCGCCATAGGATACCGCCTCAATAAAGGCCTCCTCCTGCCAGGCATCAAACTCATCACCGGTGTCCGCCGTCCACAGCTCCACGTCCACCACGGTGGTTTTCAGCGCGTCCAGCACCAGCCGCTCGTTTACAATCCGGCTGAGCCTTGTGTGCAGTGGGGTGCCCGGC
>JAJDIZ010000164.1 GCA_030266915.1 Ruminococcaceae bacterium OttesenSCG-928-D13
AGTTTTACCGGGCCGGCTTTTCAGTGCTGTGCCTTGAGACTGACTACCCCACTGCCATCCGGCGCACCGTGGCGCTGAGCGAGGCGGTTTACGACGGCACCGCCCAGGTAGAGGACCTGGCCTGCCACCGGGTGGCCGGCTTCGACGAGGTGGAGCCAACCCTGCGGCGCGGCCTGATTCCGCTGCTGGTGGACCCGGAGGGCGACAGCATCGCCCGGCTGCGGCCCGCCGCCGTGGTGGATGCCATCCTCGCAAAGCGCAACCTGGGCACACACCGGGGCATGGCGCCCATCACCATCGCCCTTGGGCCGGGCTTTTGCGCCGGGCAGGACGTGGACGCCGTAATCGAGACGATGCGCGGCCACAACCTGGGGCGGCTCTACCTGCACGGGGAGGCCATCCCCAACACCGGGGTGCCGGGCGAGGTGGGCGGCCAGAGCGAGAAGCGGGTGATCCACGCGCCGGTGGCCGGGGCTGTGAAGCCCATCAAGAACATCGGGGACGTGGTGCATGCCGGGGAGGCCATCCTCACCATCGAGCAGCACCTCGTCAAGGCGCCCTTCACCGGCCTGCTGCGGGGGCTTATCCGGCCCGGCCTGTCGGTGCCGAAGGGGATGAAAATCGCCGATGTGGACCCCCGCATCGAGACCGATTATTACACCATCTCCGACAAGGCCCGCTGCCTGGGCGGTGCGGCGCTGGAGGCTTACTTCTATCTGCTCAACAGCAAAAACAGCAGCGGGGAACCCCATGACAATTGACGCCATCCTGATGGCCTCGGGTTTTTCCACCCGCTTTGGCGGCCAGAACAAGCTGCTGCTTCCGGTGGGTGGCGTGCCAATGGCCCGGCACACCCTGAACCTCGCCTGCGGCATCCCCCGCTTTGGCCGGGTGTTTTTTGTCTGTGCCGAGCCGGCCGTGGCTGCCTTGGCCGAGGGCCTGCCCGCCACGGTGCTGCACAACGATAACCCTGCCGCCGGTCAGCGCCGCAGCATCGCCCTCGGGGTGGAGGCCTCACAGGCCGATGGCTACCTGTTTTTCACCTGCGACCAACCCCTGCTGGACGCGGCCACCGTGAGCGCCATTCTGGAGAAAGCCGCCCCTGGCGCCATCGTGACACCCACCCACGGCGGCAAGCCCGGCTCGCCGGTGTTCTTCGCGGCGGACTATCGGGCGGAGCTGCTGGCCCTGCCCCCCGGTGGCCACGCCAGGGACATCAAAAAACGGCATCCCGAGCGGGTGGTTAGCGTGGCAATCGACAGCCCCCTGCCCCTCTGCGACGCAGACACCCCCGATGCACTCAAATACATCGAAGACATGCTATAATCCCCCTCCGCTTCAAGGCGCCATTCAGCATGCCGGAGAATCTCCCCCTTTCACATATTTGGGGTGGATTCTCCGGCATTTTGTATAAATGGGAGGGCCTTGGTTTGTGCAATACTAAAAAATATTTTTTTTTGCTAAAAGTTTGTTGAAATTTAGAATTTATGTGTTATATTGATAGTAGTAAAGAAACTGATTCGGGGCTGATAAGGAGGCACTAGATGAGCATCGACGAACAACGCACTTTCCTGGAGCGGCTGGCCAAAGGAATCTCCACCCTGTTTGGCATCAACTGCGAGGTGACAGTCCACGATTTCACCGAGGGCTACGAGAGTTCCATTATCGCGATAGAGAATGGCCACGTCACCGGAAGGCGCATTGGCGACGGTGCCTCCGAAATGGTTCTTCAGGCCCTCTCCGGCGACCACGCCCTGCTGGAGGACCAGTACAGCTACCTGGCCCGCACCAAGGAAGGCCGCATGGTGAAATCCAGCACCATCTACCTGCGGGATGAAAACGACAAACCAGTTGGCATCTTCGGCATCAATTATGACATCACCAACCTGATCATGGCCCAGAAGGCCATCGAAGATACCATCAGTGTGGAAAAGCCCGAAAGTGATGAGGACGCCCGGGCCATCACCACCAACGTCACCGACCTTTTGGACCAGCTGATCGAGGAGGCCGACGCCTTCGTTGGCAAGCCGGTGGCCATGATGACCAAGGACGATAAAACCCGAGCCATCCAGCATCTGTCCGGCAAGGGCGCCTTCCTGATTAAAAAGGCAGGCGACAAGGTTTCGAAGCACTACGATATCTCGAAGTACACATTATATAATTACATGGACGCGGAGACCAAAGAGCCCTAGCACTCTGTGCCGCGCCCGAAAGGAGCACCATGAACCCCGAAAAGCCCACGATGAAATGGGTTGCAAACCAAATGCCCCAAAGCGACGATTCGAAGGAACTGGCCCTGATGGCCCCCGAGGCCATTGAAAAAGCGCGGCAGTTCCACCGCAGCTTCCCCCAGTACCAGCCCACTCCCCTCACCGGCCTGCCCCATCTGGCCCGGCACTTCGGTGTGGGCGGGGTGTATGTGAAGGACGAGAGCTTCCGCTTCGGCCTGAACGCCTTCAAGGTGCTGGGCGGCTCCTTCGCAATGGCCCGCTTTATTGCCAAGCAGACCGGCCGGGACATCAGTGAGCTGGGCTATCGCGAGCTCACCTCCCCCGACGTGAAGAAGGATTTGGGCGAGTTCACCTTCTACACCGCCACCGACGGCAACCACGGCCGCGGGGTGGCCTGGGCGGCCAACCAGATCGGCCAGAAAAGCGTTGTTTACATGCCAAAGGGCTCCTCCCAAACCCGGCTTGAGAACATCCGCGCCGAGAACGCCACCGCCACCATTACTGACATGAACTACGACGACGCGGTGCGCCTGGCCACCGCCGAGAGCGCCAAAACCCCCAACAGCGTGGTGATTCAGGACACCGCCTGGGAGGGCTACGAGGAGATTCCCGGCTGGATCATGCAGGGCTACGCCACCATGGCCTCCGAAGCCGGCTACCAGCTGAAGGCCGCCGGGGTTGACCGGCCCACCCACATCTTCGTGCAGGCGGGGGTCGGGTCCCTGGCCGGGGCGGTCACCGGGTTCTTCAAAAATCTCTACCCGGACAACCCGCCCACCATCGTGGTGGTGGAGGCCGAGGCGGCCGACTGCCTCTACCGCAGCGCAATGCGGGGAGACGGCAGCTACGAGAAGGTGGGCGGCGACTTGACCACCATCATGGCCGGCCTTGCCTGCGGCGAGCCCAACACCATCAGCTGGAACATCCTGCGCAACGAGGCGGATTTCTTCATCTCCCTGCCGGACTACGCCGCCGCCCGGGCCATGCGCATCCTTGCGGTGCCCCTCACCGGCGACGCGGCCGTCATCTCGGGCGAGAGCGGGGCCGCCGGCATCGGCGCCCTGATCGAGGCGCTGAGCAATCCGAAATTCGAGGCTCTGAAGCAGGCCCTTAAGCTGGACAAGCACTCCGAGATTCTGGCTTTCAGCACCGAGGGCAACACCGACCCGGACTGGTTCCGCAAGATCGTATGGGACGGCGACTTCCCAACACCCAGTACGCACTACCGTTAG